>NZ_JBVVPY010000027.1:0-90126 GCF_055811335.1 Mesorhizobium sp. WSM4847
GCCACGTAATGTCAGCGCAAAATGGCGAGGGTCGCGGAAGACGAGCTTGCAGTCGAGTTGATCCTCGAGTTTTTGCAACTCAAGGCTCACGGAGGGCAGGCTCATGTGAAGACGTTTTGCGGCGCCGGTGATGCTCCTCTCTTCAGCGATGATGCAAAAACTGCGCAAGAGGTTCCAGCTCAGGTTTTGGCCGCCCAGATTGCCCAAGAGGGCGCCTGGTTTGTCTCCTGGGCGTTCACACCCACCCCGCCATTGAGACAATTTCAAGATGTCCAACATGGCCGGGGGATGCCAATTCCGAAGCAGCGCAGGTGGGCGACATGGAGGATTCGATTTATCAGGCTTGAGTAACTGTGTCCGGCGGTCATTGCGGCTGTAGCAAAAATAGAGTGGATGTTGAGCCCCGGCAGCGGGTTAATCTCCAGGACGAACGGCTGGCCCGCGCGATCGATCCGGAGGTCGACGCGGGCATAGTCCCGGCACTGGCACGCACGGAAGGATGCAACCGAAATATCTTGCACCAAAGTCGCAAGGCGGCTCCCAATTTCCGCCGGGCAAACTTTCGGCCGGCTCGCGGCCGCCTGGTACTTCGCTTCCCAAGTATAAATACCAGTTTCGCCGAGCTCGATCTCCACCGAGGGAAATACCTCGAGCTCTCCGTTTCCAAGCA
Source organism: Mesorhizobium sp. WSM4847 (assembly GCF_055811335.1). NCBI lineage: Bacteria > Pseudomonadati > Pseudomonadota > Alphaproteobacteria > Hyphomicrobiales > Phyllobacteriaceae > Mesorhizobium > Mesorhizobium sp. WSM4847. The sequence goes on from NZ_JBVVPY010000027.1 coordinate 671, forward strand.
GCGCAACGCAGTTTTCACGACCGTCAATGTATTCTTCCATGAGCGCATCCTGCGCATACTGTGTGACGACCGCTTCCACAGCCTGACTCAACTGAGCGGGCGTGCGCGGCTTCACTACCACCGGGAATCGCACGTCGCCGGTACTCTCGGTTCCCAGGCGCATGAAGCGAAAGTTTGGTGTCGGCACGCCACTGTTGAGGATGGGTGCCTTGGTGATGACCTCATCATACGTTACACCAAGCCAGAGCGGGCTCGATCCGGTGTGCGGAACACCGGCCATCTCAAGCATAGCCGGAACCTGCGTTACACGGTGCTCGCCATGAGTGCCCTCCGCCAAGTTGAAGACGATACCCGAGGGACGGGCTTGCGGATCGGGTGGCATGAATCGCTCGAGCGTAGCGAGCAGTGTTTCGTCGCCTTCGCACAGCAGCGTCTCGTGGCCGACCTCGTGCAGTGCCGACCACCACGCTACTAATTGTGCCCGAGACCACGCTTCTAGTTGTGCCCCAATTCGGCCATCGCTGCGGCGGCTTCGGACAAGGCTGACCGAAGCGGTTGATCACGTCCGTAGAATCAACGTCCGTCACGATGGCTACCCGCATGAGCTACTCCTTGGATTGTCCGCTATCAGTTCATTGGCTCGGAACTTCTGATTGATGGAGGTTGATGGCTAAACTCCGCGCCTTCTCGGTCCAATGCAATCGGCGTGCCACCGTGTTAAAACAAAGAGGAAGCCTGTTTTTCGCACCGGGCTGTCGCGGCTCAGTGTGTCGTGTCTCAGACAAGACCTCTTGAATCGGATATGGCTGAACATGACAGGAAGTGGCCGGCTGAGGCGACTTCTTGGACGACATGCGAACCTGGATGACGGCAAGTGCCATAGCGACCAGGGCCGCTACAAAATCTCAGCATCGATCGCCGGGAGTAACGGACCCAGGGTCGCCTGACGCATGGCGGCTAAAGGCGATGTTGGGCTGCAAACCTCAAGGTCGGATTGGGCCTGCTTTCAGATGTCGGATTCCGGACCGTCATCCTGATCGCAATCTGAAAACCCCGGTATGATGTCGCCCGCCAGCAGCTTCTCCTTCGACAGCAGGCCAGCATCCTCGAGCGCTTCGAAATCCGGCAGCTGGCGCAGCGTGTCGAGCCCGAACTGCGACAGAAAGTTTTTTGTCGTCACATAGGTGTAGGGCGCGCCCGGCTGCGGGCTGCGCGGACCCGACGCGATCAGCTCCTGCGCGCGCAGCACGCCGATCAGGTCGCGCGACACCTCCTTGCCGAAGAAGCTCGACAGCTCGCCACGGGTGATCGGCTGGAAATAGGCAATGCACATCAAGACCAGCGCTTCGGATTGCGACAGTTCTTTTGTCCCCTGCCCTGCCGTGCCAAAGGCGGCGTGGATGATGTCGCCAAAGGCCTTTTTAGTCCGGTGCTGCCAGCCGCCAGCGACCGCGACCAGCTCGTAAGGGCGGCCGGCGAGCTCGGCGCGGATGTCGTCGATGATCAGCTCGATGTTGCAATTCCTTCCCACCACCCGCGCGAGGACGCTACGTGTCACCGGTTCATTTGCCGCAAAGATCACCGCTTCGACCCGGCCCATCCACTCGCGCCAGCGCAGCTCGGCCGGAAGGTGCTCCAGCTCGGTATCCAGCAAAGCCGGCTGAACGTTTGGCTTCCTACGGGCGGACGCTTCGCTCATCGCTACAGCCCAAACAGCCGGAAGCTGGGGCGGCCGGAGAGCTCGCGCACCGCATCGAGTTGTTGCAGCCGCTCGAACAGCCGCCGCGTCGCAAAACGCGACAGGTTTTTGGTCGCCAGCGAGCCGGAGACGGCGTCTTCATTGAGCAGCAAAAAGATCACCTCACCCGCCCCCTTTGCTCTGAGCTTCGGCGCGACGGCGATGAGCCGCTCCGCGCGACGCGACAGCTCGGCGGCCAGCCGGCAGGCCTCGGCCGCCGCCTGAACCAGCGCCAGGCAAACCGCGCGCTCAAAATTTTGCTCCCCCGGCTTTGTTCTCCGGCCGCCGTCGGCCGTGGCGCGAAAAGCCGGACCAAAAGCGTGTGCCATCAGGACCGGCAGCGGCCGCGGCCAGCCCAGGTTTTGCGCCAATACCAGGTCGGCCAGCCACCAGGCCAGAAGCTCGGCATCGGGCCGCATGGCAACGACCTGGGCGGCGATCGCCGCGGCGGCGAACGGCGCCGGCCGCCCCGAGCGCGCCAGGTCGTCAATGTGTTCACAAAGCGCGGCGAGCGCCGCGCCGTCCCAGTGGAATCCGAGCATCTCGACGATCTTGGCCAAACGATCGGCGGTGACAACGGGCGGCTGCACGGAAAACTGCCGCCAGGCGGCAAGGATGGCGCCGGCGGGGCCGGGGTCGGCGCCGGCCGGGCGCAGGTACCAGGCGTCGCGCAACGCGGCCGCGTCCTCGGCGCGGCGGGCAAGCCGCATGCTGGCGGCGGCACAGCGAAGCGCCAGCCGCTGCCGCCAGGCGCCAGCCCAGCTGGCTTGCGCGCGGGCGAGCGCGTCGAGCGCGGCCAGGGCGGCGCCGGCCTGGAAGGCGGCGGCGGCGTCGCTCGATGCGCCGCCGGCGGCAAGCGCCCAGGTAGGCACAGTCGGCGTGGTAATAGGGCTGGCGGTCGCGGGATCAAGGCGAATCATGATTGGGAGGGTAAAGTGCCGGTGCGCTTTGCGCCACGATTTTTGCGCCAAAACGCACAGCCTGTCGTGCAGATATAACGAACGATAATGTTGCATTATCGTTTTCGTCTTTATAGAGGAAATGGCCGTTTTCAGCGAGCAGAAGCCCAAAAATCGCCCGCAGCGACCCTCCGGAGCGTCCCACAGCACCGGGCCGCAAGACGTTGTTTCCGCCGCACCGGTGTCGGCCGAGCCCAGGGCCGGCGCCGACAGTCCCGACGGCGAGCTGCCGGACATCGTATCGATCGTCATGGCGATGGACCAGGCGCCGGAAGACGAGCCTGCGAAAGCCCCCTCCCCTGCCTTGCCGATCAGCGGCGGCCAGACGCGTGTGCCGGCGCATCTGGAAAAACTCGCCGATCGCGCCCGCGACTATGTCGAGGCGGCGAGCTCGGCCAACACCCGCCGCGCCTACGCCGCCGACTGGAAGCATTTTGGGAGCTGGTGCCGGCGCCAAGGCGTCGAGATGTTTCCGCCCGAGCCGCAAGTCGTCGGGCTGTACATCACCGCTTGCGCATCCGGCACGGCCACTGGCGACAAGACGCCAAACTCCGTGTCGACGATCGAGCGGCGGCTGTCGTCGCTGTCCTGGAATTTTTCGCAGCGCGGCCAGCCGCTTGACCGAAAAGACCGGCACATCGCCACCGTCATGGCCGGCATCCGCAACAAACACGCCTCCCCGCCCCGGCAAAAGGAGGCGGTGTTGCCCGAAGATCTGATCGCCATGCTGGAGACGCTCGACCGCGGCACGTTGCGCGGCCTCCGTGACCGCGCCATGCTGCTCCTCGGCTTTGCCGGCGGCCTGCGCCGCTCCGAGGTCGTCGGTCTCGATTGCGGCCGCGACCAGACCGAGGATTCTTCCGGCTGGATCGAAATTTTCCCGGACAAGGGCATGCTGTTGCGCCTGCGAGGCAAGACCGGCTGGCGCGAGGTCGAAGTCGGGCGCGGCTCATCCGACACGACCTGCCCGGTGGTCGCGCTAGAAACCTGGCTGAAGCTGGCCCGTATCGGCCACGGGCCGCTGTTTCGAAGGGTGACGGGGCAAGGCAAAAAAGTCGGCGCCGAGCGGCTCAACGACCAGGAGGTCGCCCGCCTCGTCAAGCGCACCGCGCTGGCGGCCGGCGTACGCGGCGACCTGACGGAAGGCGAACGCGGAAAGCTGTTTTCCGGCCATTCGCTGCGCGCGGGCCTCGCCTCCTCGGCCGAAGTCGATGAGCGCTATGTGCAGAAGCAACTCGGCCATACCAGCGCTGAGATGACCCGCAGGTATCAGCGGCGGCGTGACCGCTTCCGGGTCAACCTCACCAAAGCATCAGGCCTGTAAGGCGAAACACTCCTCCCCTGCCCTTCGGATGCCGAGAGTGCGTTATCGCCAGGATAGCTGGTCCTTCGGCAGCCGGCCGCTCGGGTCGAATACAGTTATCTTGTGCGGCAGACCCGGACCCCAGTCCCAAAGTACCAGGTTACGATCCTCTATCTCGGCGCTAGGCGCGAAACTTGGGACCACAATGCCGGCAATATTTCGAGGTCGCAAGCGGTCGTAGATGGACCAGGACGCTGGGCGCTCTCCGTCGCTGAGCGCCGTCCCCCAGGTGCAGGCCATCTCCTCGAGCGCGATAGAAAATTCTCCCCTCGCCTCGTCCGTTGTCAGATCCACGATGTCATCGCAGTCGATCTCATAGGAACACAGCACGCAAGGATCGATCCGGTGCGCGAACCCCTGGTTGGCTTCCTTGACCGCTGTCATGATGGTCAGCGCCAAATAGAGCGCCGGCACGCCTTTGGGATTGAACCGCGCACCTCTGATCGCCGCCCCTTCGCCGGAAGTCGGCTTGAATGCCCAACGTGGATCGTGTGCGCGGTAGCAGGTTCCAATGAACCTCAAGCAAAACCACCAACGGCCATGTGATCGAGATAATCACGGACCGCAGCGGCCTTGCCATCCTTCACCAGCGCTTCAGCAGTGCGTCCGCCAAATGCTGGAAGCGGCTGAGCTCGATACCAAGCCATCGCCTGCTCCTTGCCGCCCGCCCAATCCGTCACGCGACTGATGATCTCAAGCATTTCCCGCAGACGCCCCTGTGTCTTAACCGTAGCGCTGCGCTCCGACCGATAAAGGGTCTCGCGAGCAAGACCAGCGGTCTGGGCCAACTGGCCCTTGGACATGCCAAACCCGTCCGCGACCTGCTCGATCGCAATCTTCCCGTTCCGGTCCATATAGGACAAGATGAGAGGTCCATTCTGCTCGGGGATCTTCAGTGCATGAGCCACAGAATTCATCCTACCATATTGAGAGTCATATTTCTTGTGCAAAATATATGGCAATTCTGGGCGGCTTTCAAGCTCGGCACCGAACCAATTCGAGGTGCTGCCTAGCACGCACGCGGATTGAGCCGACCGTGCGCGCGACCTGCTGCCGGCGTCAGTCGTTTGATCCGCCGCCGCCAGATCCACAAATCGTCGGCCTCTACATCACGGCCCAGGCCTCCGGTTCTCGGCCTGGGGTTGCGCGTGATCAAACCGAAGTCAGTCGCGGCTGGATTGAATTTTTTCCAGACATGGGCGTGGCTGGCTACGTTGCGGGGCAAGATCGGCTGGCGCGAGGTCGAAATTGGTCGCGGCTCGTCCGACGCCACCTGCCCGGTTGTCGGACTTCAGGCCTGGCTGAAGTTTGCCCGCATTGCCCATGGGGCCCCTTGTTCCGCCGTGTTACTGGTCAGGGTGAAACGGTCGGCGCTGAACGGCTCAACGATCAGGAAGTCGCACGGCTGGTCAAGCGCACGGCCTTGGCTGCCGGTGTGCGCGGCGATCTCACCGAAGGCGTGAACAGAAGTTTTCTGGCCATTCGCTGCGCGCGTCCTCAGCCGAGCTCGACGAGCGCTATGTGCAAAAAGCAGCTGCCACCCCAGCGCCGAGATGACACGCAAGTGTCAGCGACCGCGTGACGGGTTTCGAGTTCTAACTAAGGCGTCAGAATTTGTGGTGCGGTACGCCCACACCCGCAGGTGACACGGGATGCGCCAATGCGCCCGAGAGCCACATGCGCAACCGTAAAGTTGATGAGTGTCCAGGGTTTCTTGGTGCCGTGCATCCCTCCAACTTGATAAAGCTGTTCCCAGCTGGGAACTTAAAGTACGGGTGGTGGCGTGCTAGACTAAGACTTGTGCGAAAAGTTTGGATCCTTCACCAACACAGACTCAGAGGCAGGCTGCCTGGCGACTTCAGCAGCCTCCCGCTTGCCTCATCGACTACGCACTGGAGGAGGGTGCGCGTGGACTGGACGCCCGCGTGCCAAACGGTGGTGATTGCTGTCAAATCGCGTGGGATGCCTGGCGACAAATCCTAGCCGTTGAGTTGCCATTCTCGAGAACCGCTTGGCGCGGAATGCTTGTTGCAGGGAGGGGGACGTCGGGCGTCTAATTGGCCAACCTGGTAGGCGCGATTACCGAAGTGACATCGGAAGCGTCGTGGCATGGCTGCATCACAAACACATCCGATCGTCTCCGACGCGAAGGATGTGACACCCTTAGGGACTGGGCGAGTACCGTGCCTGCCGTCACAAGGGGAATTTCGCCGCCGCACCAATGTGGGGGCATCTCTCCAGGCGCCGAAAGCTGCCCGCGCCTTTGTAGGTCGCTCGCCGCTGCACGCGGAAGCTAGAGCCAACCGGCACGTCGACGTCGACTATCCACCAGAACAAGGCGGGCAACGGGCTCGCCCGTGCGCCCATGCTGCGTGACCACCTTCATAGCTATAGTTTTCAACACCTGATGCGCAATTTTGACGGCATAGGGGAGACAGCGATAGCGAAAGTTCCCAGCTGGGAACTGCCGTATGTCCCATTTGCCCGAATTCCCCGAATCGGGCATAAGCCCAGTAACGGAAAAACCGCGTAATTCGAAAAGTTGGCGTAGTTGGCGTGGCGTTAACAGCTTGTTAACCACAGTCGCTATCAATAGGCGCTGGGTGCAAGAGGAGAATCTCGGTGACGCGGCATCTAAGCAGCCTTCAGTTCATGAATACCTTCTCGACGAAACTCGAGAAGGCACTCAACAATCTTTCGCTGGCTCAGTATCCTCCTGACGCGGTTCGTACCATGCGCAAATTCACTTCGACGGAAGTGGCAGCATTGCTGGGAGTGACCGAAGCTTACATACGGCAGGTCTCTTTAAAGGGGCAGGGACCCGAGCCAGAGACAACGGCCACCGGGAAGCGCCTATATTCTGTGGAGCAGGTGCTGGACCTTCGGATGCACCTGGCGGAAAAGGCACGGAAGAAATGGATCAATCCTCGTCGTGTTAAAGGCGAGGATTGCCAGATCATCGCGGTCACGAACTTCAAGGGCGGATCGTCCAAGACAGCGACCACTATTCACTTGGGTCATTGGTTGGCACTACGAGGATATCGCGTTCTCGCAGTCGACATGGATCCCCAAGCGTCGTTAACAAGTCTGCAAGGAGCGTTACCGGGATTTGACTACCGAGAAGGTGACACCCTTTACTCGGCGATTCGGTTTGATGATCCGGTGCCAACGGAAAAGATTGTACATCAGACTCATATCATCGGGTTCGACGTCATCTGCGCCGGCCTTGAGCTGACCGAATTCGAAACCGCCGTTACCCTTGAAATGCGCAAGAACGGTGGAACCAGTTTTCTGCTTCGAGTGTCACAGGCCCTCGAACAGATCGTCGATCGCTACGATATTGTTCTTCTCGACTGTGCGCCGTCACTAAATTTCCTGACGCTTTCCTCGCTCACTGCCGCTACCGGGGTCCTAATCCCCGTTCCAGCGCACATGCTCGATGTCGACTCCACGGGCAAGTTTTTGGAGCTGGCCGCGTCTTATATGCAAATCCTGGATGAGGCCGGTGCCGGCGCGCGTTGGGATTTCGCAAAATTCCTCATCACAAAATTTGAGGCCAACGACCATCCGCAAGCCAATATGCAGGCGCTAATGCGTCAAGTGTTTGGCGAGGATCTACTGCTCAATTCCGTCTCCAAATCCACTGCGGTCGCGGACGCTCTTACTTGGAAGCAGAGCCTCTATGAGGTGCAACGATCGAGGTTCTCCGCACCTAAAACTTATGATCGTGCAATCGAATCCATCAATGCCGCGAACGCGGAAATAGAAAGCCTCATCACAATGGCATGGAGGCGTGAACAGTGAGCCGTAAAGACTCTAAGGGCATGTTTGCTGCTGTTTTGGGGCAACTCGGGGAGGAGAATTCGGAGGAGAATCTCAGCCGTCGCACGTCATCGCCGCACCTGATGAAGGTGGCGGCTGGTGTCCGCCAAATGCAAGAACGAAGCGATATCGCTGACAAGTTACTGAAGTCAGGCGAGCAAATCATTGAACTCGATCCCGACAAAATAAGGCCGTCATCTATCACCGATCGATATGATGACGCTTACGAGATTTCCGCCATTGCTGAAATCACAGAATCCATGCGGGAGCGCGGTCAAATTGTGCCTGGATTGGTTCGGCCAGTACAAGGCAAGGATGGCGAGTTTCAAATCGTCTATGGTCGGAGGAGACTAGCGGCCGCCAAGCAGCTTGGGATCGCCTTCAAAGCGGCCGTCCGCGAGTTGAATGATGAACAAGCAGTCATTTTCCAAGGGGAAGAAAACACCGCTCGAGAGGATCTTTCATACATCGAAAAATGCGCTTTTGCGCTTGCGCAGCAGGAAGCAGGATACAAACGGGACACCATCTGCGCTTCGTTGTCGACAGGAAAATCGCACGTCTCCGAGATGATCAAAATCGCCTCCTCGGTCGACAAGGAGATACTGCAATCGATCGGTAAAGCTCCCGGGATAGGTCGAGGACGATGGCAGGAATTCTCAAACCGCTATTCCGTAGAAGGCTCACTCGCGAAAGTCTTCGATCTTACTCACAAAAACAAATTCCGCGAGGCAACGTCCGATGACAGATTCATTATGCTGCTTGGGACGCTGCCGGTGGGTACTAATGCGATCAAAGAACCTGCGGGTCCGGTCAAGCCGTCAAAGCCCAAGATTGCTACGAAATCCTGGGCTGCTCCAGACAAAACGGTCAGCGTCAGCCTCAAAGACAATGGAAAAACTGCCGTGATTGCCGTGGGAGAGGCTGAAGGATCGCGCTTCGCAGCGTTTATCGCCGGACAACTGGACGACCTGTTTGAGGCCTTTCGGAAGTCCACCACGAAACGAGGAGACTGAAACCGCAAAAGAAAAAGGCCCCCGAACGGCAAGCCGTGGAAGCCTCTCTCTGAACTAAGCACTCTGAGAATCGCATCTCCACGAATCACTGTCAAGAGTCATTGGCGTCGTTTTGGCGAGCAGATTTCTTTTGCCTAATCGAGGGTGAAAGAAAATGGAGACGGGTATTGCAACGACGCCCTTTGGGCGGCGGCCGATGTCGCTTGCCATGCTGGCAGCGCAAAACGAGTCACGTGAGATCCCCAAGGGCAGGGTCGTCGACAAGTGGCAGATCTACCGCAACCTCTGCGAAGGCAAGAGCGTCGTCGGCATCGGCGATCGTGCCCTGGCCGTGCTGAATGCGTTGCTATCTTTCTATCCTGACAGTGAATTGAGTGAGGAAAACGACCTCATCGTCTTTCCCTCGAACGCACAGCTGTCGCTCAGGGCGCACGGAATGCCCGATGCCACGGTCAGGCGGCACCTGGCGGCTCTTGTAGACTGCGGGCTGATCATCCGTCGGGATAGCCCGAACGGCAAGCGTTACGCCCGCAAGGGCCGGGGAGGGGAGATCGAGGAAGCATTTGGCTTCTCCCTGGCGCCGCTGCTGGCACGTGCTTATGAGTTCGAGGCGGCGGCCGAACGCGTTCGCGCAGACAGCCGAGCGCTCAGGCTTATGCGCGAGCGGATCACCTTGCACCGCCGCGACATCCACAAGCTGATCGAGGCCGCGCTTGACGAAGATGTCCCGGGCGACTGGGGAGGCCTGTGGAAGCGATTCCGCGGCGTTGTGGAGGCGATTCCGCGCCGCGCTAGCGTCCCCGAGCTTGAGCCGATCGTAGCCGATCTGGCCGCCTTGCGTGATGGTGTGGATAAGCTGCTGGAAATTCATATGAAATCCACGAATCCGAGCGGCAATGACTCTCAAAACGAGCGGCAGCAATCTGATTCAAACACCGACTCTATTTTTGAATTTGAACCTGCTTTAGAGAAAAGCGGGTCGACGGCCGAGCCCAGGACGAGGACCGCAGAGGCCCCGAAAACATATCCGCTGGGGATGGTGCTAAAGGCCTGCCCCGAAATTTCGGACTACGCCGTTGATGGGATCGACAATTGGCGCGATTTCATGATTACCGCCGCCCAGGTGAGGGGCTACCTTGGTGTCTCGCCGTCGGCGTATGAGGAGGCCTGTCATGCGATGGGCCAGGAAACCGCCGCGATCGTGATTGCCTGCATCCTGCAACGCGCTCAGCACATCAATTCCGCCGGCGGATACCTGCGCGTGCTGACTGACAAGGCCAGGACAGGGGCGTTTTCGGTCGGGCCGATGCTGATGGCGGCATTACGAGCGAACGGCGTGACAGCAAAGATGACAGGGTGACCGTTGGCGGATCGGCTCGCGCTGATGCGGGGGCTTGCATGACGCATCAGGTGAGGCTATATTTTGCCTCAAATGGAATGGAGAGTGAAATGCTAGCGTTCGGAAATGTCGCCGACGTGTTGGGGCTGCCCGTTAAAGAGGTGGCGGCGCGGTCGCCTTTCGGGCTGATCTCCCGGATCGAGGATGGACTTCCCATCGGGGCGCTCGAGCGCGTTGCGCATCTTCTGGCGCCTGGCGATGCTCAGTTCAAATATCGGCTGATCCCCAAGGCGACCTACGAGCGGCGCAAGATGGTGCATCGCCTGTCGTCGGACGAGGGCACCCGATTGGCCCGCGTGGCGCGCGTCTGGGGTCTGGCTGTCGATGTCTGGCAGAACGAAGAGGAAGCGCGCGATTTCCTGTTTCGGCCGCACCCGATGATTGAGGACAAGCGACCGATCGACGTCGTTCTCCTGAGCGAGTTCGGCGCCGAAATGGTGGTCGATATCCTCGCAGGTCTGAAGTACGGCAGTGCTGCGTGACGGCGCAGTCTCTCGATCGCACGCTATCGTCCTTTCGTATCGGTGATCCCGCCGGCACCTACCCGATCTTCGACGCGATCGGCTCGACAATCGCGCCAGGGCGATGGAACACGCCCGGAAGTCCTATCATCTACACCAGCGAGCACTATTCGACGGCCCTGTTGGAAAAGCTGGTGCATGGCAGCGGCCGCCTGCCGCCCAACCAGCACTACATCGAAATCACGATCCCGCGCGGACTGAGCTACGAGGTCTTTTCCCAGCCCTCACTGCCCGGCTGGGACTCGATGCCGGCGACGGTGAGCAAGGGATTTGGCGAAACCTGGTGTTTAGCACGGCGCAGCGTCATCCTGCTGGTGCCGAGTGTCGTGGCGCGTCTCGATTGCAATGTGCTGATCAATCCAGCGCATCCGGAGTTTTCAAGGATCGAGACCAGTCTGCACCAGCCCGTCTACTGGGACCGGCGGCTGTTTGGCGCGTAACGGGGGAGGCCGGGGCTTTCCGTTGCTATCAGCGTGTGCCTGCCGACAAGCAACAGCTGGCGGATTTCGTCACCGCCGATGCTGATTGCGGCGCTGCGGGCGCAAAGCCGATCAAACAAGGACAGGGTGAGGGTTCTCGGTTAGCATCGACGCGCATCTTTGCGGAGGAAAAATATGACCAGTGTGGCGCGCGACAGCTTCGAGGCATGGAGCAGGCTTTGTGCGGCGGGCGGGCTTGAGCTCGACGATCGCGATGCTGATTTCGGGGAGAACCTGCGCACCGCACTATCGCCATCGGCCGCCACACTGGAGGAGGCGCTGCGCTCCAGTTCCACCGATCATCTCGTCAGAGCTGTCTTTGACTTGGCAGAGCCGTTCGTAGCCATGTTCCGCGCCATCCTGAGCTTCTTCCAGGCTGCCGGAGTGCAGCAGGGCCGCTCCCAATGGGATATCCATATCGACGAGGAACACTTCGAACTGAAGCATTTCGAGAAGTTTCTCGAGACTTGGAATGCGCTCGATTGCGAAGTGGATGTTCCAGCTGTCGATTCCGACGGCGCTTCGGCAATCTTGCGGGCGGGTGATGACCTAATCGATGCAGAATGGCGCGCGAAGACTGGTGTCCCAGATGTCGATCACTGGCAGCAAATGTATCATGATAGGGGACTTTACCTCCCTTTCCCTCGCTCGCTCCACGCCAATCATGTCTCGGCTGGGTTTCGGGATGCGATCTCGATCGCCACCGTTCTGGCAGACAGCGTTCGCCGCGCTTGGCCAGATCGCGAGACAATGATGCGAGACTATTGGGATCGCAGGCTCGGGTTCGAGAGCGGCGACGGCTTCAACTTAGGAACTGTCGCGCAGCATGAGACTGACTTTCAACTTGGCTTCATAGTGGCGCAGCTCGGGCGGTATGTGTCGTTGGATGAGGCAAGCCAACGCATGATCGGGCAACGGCTTGCTATTGCGTTAAGCCGCTACCCGAGACGCAAGATTGGCATTCGGGCGGAGCTGCCGGAATTGGAGCGCATTCTATCTCTGCCTATCTGGCAGCGTCGCCACGAGCTCTATGCCGTTTGGATCGCGACCGAGATCGTCAACGCACTCGACGACCACGATTGCGCGCTCCATCACGAGAAAGGCCGTATCACCTTCGCGTTTCGAGAGTCTGTCATTGCGACAGTGCGTTCGAGCCACCCGAAAGTGAGGTTGTTCGCCGAGCGGCGCAGCCCTCTCATCGCGCCAATCGGGCATGGCCGCACGGGCCACGTCCAACCCGATTACAGCCTGTGGCGCCGCTTCGGGGATCGGGAAGAGTGCGGTCTTGTGATCGAGGTGAAGCATTACAAGCGCGGGTCTCCGGCACGATTCCGCGAGGCACTGATCGACTATGCCCGGGCGCATCGCGCCGCGAGGGTCTTACTCGTCAATCATGGCCCGGCGCGGGAGAGCTTCCAGGCAGTCGATCGCGATGTCAGCGGCCGATGCGTCGTCATCGGTGATTTGACGCCAAGCCACCTGAGACAGCGCGAAACATTGAAGAAGATTGTTCGGGACTACGTGGGCGAGCCAGTCTTCCGCAGGACTGGTGTCGATGCGGGACCGCTCCTCATGCTCGCGGTCGATGTATCAGCGTCAATGTCGACTGCGATCGACGCGCCAGACTTCGCCGGACTCTTATCCTCGGTCGCGGAAGGGCGCACAGCAGCGGTAGCCCTGGTCGACTCCGAGATTCAAAGCGTCGGTCAGCTCGACCTCGTCACCAACGACATTAGACGCTCACGTCGCGGCCATACAAGCCTGCACGATCCCATCACCAGCCTACTCGAAGATCATGAACGTGTCGTCTTGCTAACCGATAGGGACGGCATTGCTGATCTCGTTGGATTCAAGACCAAACATTTGGGCTCCAAGCGCGCCGGCGGGATAAGCGTCGAGGTCATTGAGATTGAACGATGACTGCCGCAACGCTGTTCGGCGCCGTCGACAGATCTACATCGAGCGAACGCCCTAGGACCAAGAGCATCTCAGGCATCTGCCAATCCGGTCAGGCAAGAATCCGCGTCGCTCGCCCGAGCGTCCGCTCGGCGTCGTTATAGTAATTCGAGGCCTGCTGCACGGAGCGGTGCTGTGACTGCTGCATGGCTTCGGGCAGCGGAATGCCGCGACGGGCGGTTTCGGTGAGGTAGCCGGAGCGCAGGCCGTGGGCGGAAAACGCCATCGGATCAAACCCGGCCTCGGCGACGCGGCGCTTCAGGATCAGGTTGACGGCTTGCGGCGTCAGCGCGCGTTTTTTGAGATTGCCCCAGCGGTCGATGCCGCGGAACACGGCGCCTTCCCTGATCCCGGCGCGCTCGAGCCATTCCTTCAAGACCAGCACCGGCCGGCCGACCAGCAGCACGAAGGCGTCGCTGTCGGCCTGTGTCGTCTTTGTCCGGCCGAGCCGGATCGACAGGCACGGCAGTTTTTCGCCGCCGGGATTCTTGGGATCGGCGGGTACCGGCTCTTCTTCGACGATCTGCTCGAACCTGAGCGAAGCAATCTCGCTGCGGCGGCGGCCGCCTGAGGCGAAGGCGGTGATGAGAACGGCGCGGTCGCGCACGTCGACGAGACGGTCGCCGGCGCAGGCTTTTAGGAGCGCGGTCAAAATGTCGGCGGTCACCGCTTTCTTGCTCTTGCGGCCGCGCGGGCGGGCGCTGGCGCGCACCGCGAGTTTTATGGCGCTGCGCAGGCCTGGCGCATTGAATTTTCCCACAAAACCGCGCCAGCCGGTCAGCGTCGACCAGCTGGACAAACGCCGGCGCACGGTGTTCGGCGCGTGCGGTCCATCGACGCGCAACAGTTTGGCCGACTTCAACGCCGCGGTCACGTCTTCCGGCATGCCGTGCGAAACGTCGGTTTCACGCTTTGCGGGATCCCACAGGTGATGGGCGACGAATTTTATCAGCAGCGCCTCCGGCGCCGGCCAGGGGAGCGAAAAACCGGTCGCGGCCAGCGACCAGGCTTCGAGGTAACCGAGATCCGAGGCCAGGGCGCGCAGGGAATTCTCGCCGAGGCCTTCCTTGGCGAGATGGCGCAGTGTGGCGACATCGTCGTCGGTGAGGATTTCGGCCAGAAAATCGCGCCGGTCGAATGGCAGCACCGAATCCAGCGCATCGAGCGCCTCCGCACGGCGCAGTTTTTGGTCTGGTAAGGGCTTTGGCAGGCGAAGATCCATGACGGCGGCTCAGAACAGATATTTTTTGTCTGCCCAGGCGAGCAGCACGGCGGCATCGCGGTCTGGCAGGCGCACCCGTCCTTGGCGCAGGCCTTCAGCGATCGCATCGCCGACGTCCGGATCGACCCAGTGCCCGTGCGTCATCAGAAAGAACCAGGCGAAGGGCAGGCCAATCTCGGCGTCGATCGCCTCGGTCCGCTCCATCAGGCGATGCACCGAAATACTGTCTTCCATCGGCAGCCGCTCTGCCGGCATTTTGAGCGGCCGCGGGATAAAGCCGATCTCGCGCCGGCCACGATCTTCGAGATCGTGCATGTCGAAGGCCCAATGGTCAAAAATGCGGTGGCCGCAAGCGCTCGACCGCTGCCAGTCGGCAAAAAAGCGGTTTTCGCGCGGTACGAAATCGAACCACCCGGGACTGGCTTCCAGCAAGGGGATGTCTCGTGTGCCGGCGGGCCCAACCTCATGAAGGACGCTGTTCTCGAGCTCGGTTCGGCGCGCCTCCCGCTGCTCGCGTTCGATGCGGGCCCCGCGCGCCAGAAAACTGCGCATGTGAACGATGCCGCTGCCGGCGCGGCCGCGCAGCCGGTAGATGGGCCCGGCAAGCACGGGCGCGACCGCATCAGGCTCGCGCCGCACCCAGGACGGCTCCAAAAGATCGTCGGCGCTATAGGGGCGATAATCGGGATCGACCACGGGTCCGGCCAAAACCTCGAGCTCGCGGCCGAGCGAGAGTTGCAAAAAATCGGCGACGCCCGGCCCGGTCGGCGCAAAGGCGAAGGCGCTGGCGCCGCGCCATTCGGCGAATTTTGTCCCGTCCTCGCGATGCCGGATCCAGAACGCGGTGAGATCGCCGTTGAGTTCGGCCAGCTCTTTTTCCACCCAGGCGCGATGGTCGCCGAGGCGGGTGCCATGGGCGGACAAGACGGTGCGGGCGTCGCCGCGCCAGTAAAAGTCGTCGACCGGCGCGGTCGAGAACGAAAAGCCTGGAAAGGCCTTGTTGAGGGCAGGGGCGAGCTCGGCGTCGGCCGACTGCGCCTCCAGAGCTGCGAGCGCGGTTTCGACCGAAGCGGGGTCGGGCAGGCGGACGGGTTTTTCTTCGCTCATGCCGGTGGGCCCTTTTTGCGCGGTAGAAAGCCGCGCCTTGCGTCATTCTCGGCCGCGCGGGACGTCGTCGGCGGCCATCTTGGGCCGAAAATGGCTGATTTGCGCCGCAAAAACAATCACTATCGATAAGAGGTGATTATCGATAGTGATAAGAGCGCCAGAGAAAATCCCCAACAAGTCAACTTAACATCGAGATAGCTTGACTAACGCGAATCAGCCATCATGAAAACAATGGCTTACGACATCGGTCTTTTATCCCTCGAAACCCTGATAGGACCCGTGGCCCGCGCGACGGAGGCGCTCGCCCGGCTCGACGAGCGGCTGGCCCGTTCGCCGGTCCGCGAAGGGTTTGTCGAGCGCCAGCACTTCGCCGACGCAGCCGCCGCGCTGTGGCTCGAGGGCGAGCTCGTCCACCTCGAAGACCTCGTCCTACACGACGCCTATATGGACATTCGCACCCCAACGCACGAACTCACCCGTGCGCATGCGGTTTTGCGCGCCCGCCGCCAAATTTTTGCCCGCGCACCCGACTGGGCGCTGAGCGGGGAGGGCCTGCGCCAGCTGACCGGCCGCTGTGCTTCGGTGGTGGAGGCGCGAGGCGGTCGGGAAGGGAAGGGGGCCCCGTCTGAGGAGGGCGCCGATGAAGCGGCGTCGTCGGCCGAGCAGGACGCGCTGGCGCAAGAGTTCGCCGAAATCGATGCATTGCTCGCCCACTCGACAAACGTGCTCGCCGGCATCGAGGCCGGTCTAAAAACGCCGATCGCGGAGAACCGGCCGACACTGGTCTACGATCTCGATTGGGACGAGGACGAACGGCTGGCCGAGTGGCAGGCTGTGCTGCAGGCAACTAAAGATCTGCCTACTGTGCTTCGCGTCGCGTTGCTCATCGACGCCTGGACCGAGATCGAGGTCTTGCAACACGCGCCATGGCTCGGGCCGCTGCTGGCCGGGGCCCTGCTGCGGCGGACAGGCACGACCGCCAACCACCTAATCGGCCTCCATGTCGGCGCGCAAAAAATTCCGCGTGAGCGGCGGCGCGCCCGCGACAAAGTCGTGCGGCTGCTCGCCGTGCTCGAGACCATCGACGCGACCGCGTCGGCCGGGCTGAAGGAGCATGACCGGCTGTTGCTCGCCCGCACGCAGCTGGAGCGGCGCTTGCGGTCGCGGCGGACGAGCTCGAAATTGCCCCGTCTGATAGACTTGGTGCTGGCGCGGCCATTGGTGTCGACGGCCATGGTCCAGAAAGAACTGGACGTTAGCCGGCAGGGTGCGCTGGATCTCGTCGGCGAACTGAATTTGCGGGAAATCACTGGAAGAAAGCGGTTCCAGGCTTGGGGGGGTGTGTGACCAAGCCACGGGTTCGCTTCGCGCGCCTCGGTTGGCCGAATTTCGCCGATCGGCGGGACTCAGATAAAATCAGGCAGGAAAATTGAGGCCGCTCCAAACATGGTTTCTGCAGAGATTGTTGAGGCGCGCGAAGCCGCGACCAGGCTGCGCGAGAGTCTGCCGTCGTCCATCGATGCCGCAGCTTTGGGCGTCCGCTCCAAAGCACCATTCCAATTGCTTTGTGCACGCGAAGCATTGATCTGGCGGAGCGAAGAGCTGGCGCGCAATGCATGCGATGCGCTTGAACGGGAGGATCTGAGCGTTGCCGCTCTGTTGACCCGTGCGCTTACCGAAAACGCCGCTTTTATGTGGAAAATGTGGGAGATTCTCAATGCCAGGCATACCCATTCGCCGCAGGCGCTAAACGATGTGTTGATGCGGCTGCTCGCGGGCTCGAGGGACAGGCCGGACGGGCCACAGGCCATGCAAATCCTGAGCTGTATCGACCGGATGAACAAGGCGGTGCCGGGGGTGCGTGCCAGCTACGACAGCTTGAGCGAGATCGCGCATCCCCATTGGCCGGTGCCGCTGGCCTCTATTCGAAGCAAGACCCAACACGGTATGTGACGGAATTCGGCCGTGGATTGGGGGATACGAAGGGCGCGGGTGACATGATTGCCAATGCGCTGCTCGGCTCGCTCGGCTTATTTGAACTCGCCTACAACCGGATAGCCGAGGCGATGCCGGCGTTCGTGGCGGAACTTGAACCCATTTGATCGGATGAAACGCCACCAGGTCGCAAGTATGGATCACGATCAAGCGCGGAAGTCCTATGGCACCGACCGAGCGTGACTCGTCTATGGGAAGCGCCCCGACGGAACATTGGCCCATATAGGCGAGGTCACGCGCGGTCTTGCTTGCGCGGCTGTGTTTGCCCTGCCTGCGATGGTCAAATCGTGGCCCGGCTGAAGGACGATCAGCAGGTGCCTCATTTCGCCCACCATGGCGGCGAGGCATGTGGGGGCGGTCCTGAGACGGTCCTTCATTTGTTGGCCAAGGAAGCGTTTCGCTGCAGCCCGACGATGGTGCTGCCCGAGCGGCTTGGGCTCAATAACAGGCGCGTTGTGACGAAGCCTACGCGAGAGGCGCAAACTGAATTCCTTCGGCTCGAGTACACCGATCCCAAGACGATCATTCCCGATCTCTATGTGCGTGCTCTCGGCTTTGACTTGTTCGTCGAGGTTGCGGTCACTCATTTCGCGGACGACGCCAAGATCCAGCGCCTCAGGGAACACAAGATTCCCGCCGTCGAAATCGATTCTATCCAAGCTTCCGCGTGATTCGCTAAGGGATGCCATCACCGAAGCGGTGCTGAAAACCGCACGGCGTCATTGGCTTTTTCATCCCGGCATCGACGCTGCGCGCGCGCAGCAGGATGCCGACGAGATCGCATGGCAGAAGGAACAGAACAGGCTTCTGGCCGATGCTGTGGCAAAGCACCGAACCCGGGTCGAGGAAACCGCGTCAGCATATAGGCAGGCGTTGGCGAAACCTGTCGGCCGAGACATTGCCATACCGCGTCAGGCCGAACTTCAAGCGATCGGTCTTTTGGAGTATATCGGTTACGAAGTCGCGGGCTTCGCCTGCTTCTCGGAACGACCTGCGGTATGGCAAGCGATCATCCTGGCTGAGACCTTTCACGATCGCTGCCTCGGCAACGCCTTGTGCAAATCCGTGCCGATCGCCAACCATTTGGAAAAGCGCCGTCTGATCCAGAAGCCTTTTCTCCGTGTGTCCAGCGACGTGGCTGAGGACGTCACCGCGATCGATGCCCGCTTCGCCCCGGCTTGGAAGGCGGTCGACAATTATCTGAAATATCTGCTCGGCGAGGGTGTCCTGGTTCAACAAGGTTACGATGTCGCGCTTGCCGTGACGTTCGCCAAACCGTGGAGCGCGCGGACCCTAGCTGAAAAGCAGAGGACCGCTGCCATGCACGCGGCGGTGCAGGATGTGGAGTGGATCCTTGGCGAGCTTCCCGACAATGAACGTGCAGGCATGACGGGCGAGATGTGGTTGCAATCGATCCACCAGGAATCCGGTTTGCCGTATCGCAAGGCGCTTCTGTCGGATATCGAGTCGCCGAAGATCGTGGGGAAGGTCGAGAAGATTGCAGCGATGCTGAAAGGGCAGGGACCGCTCCCAGCGACATTGGGGTTAGCGGTCGAGGCTGCCATCGCCCGCCGCAAAGTCCAGATGGCTAAGCAAGCGGAAGAGCGTCGCGAGAAGCAACTCCAAGAGGCGATCCGCAACCGTCAATCGCGACTCGACCGGTTTTGCGTCGATGTGGAAAAGAACTTGTGCAGTCCGGAGCTCGATGCGTTTCTGAACACCAAACGCGCAGACATGAACGACATGTCGCCCGTGGAATTGGCGGAGGATAGCGACGCCGGATTGACCCGCGCGCGGGAGGCTCTGTCGACCTTTGTTAGGCAGCGCCGACGGGAGGCCGAGGCCGCGGCGGAGAAGGCGAAATATCAAGATAAGATCGCCGAACTGGCAAAAGGCCGACTTTCCCTCGAGGACGCCATTGCGTTTCTGAAGGCACGCGAGGACGATTTCGGCCGAATGAGCCCCCTGCAATACGTCAAAGACGAGAGTACGTTTCAGAAGGCGTGCACGAAACTCGCTCAGTGGGAAACGTTCGCGCGCCGTTCTTAAACTAGTTGTTCTCGCAATTTAAGGGTGAGAAGACGCCACGGTCGTCGCGTCTCGCTGGCGCATTAACTGCCGCTGAAAGGACCGCGCGTCTCCGCAAAAGTGAGGTGTTGACGACCAAAGAACGCTGTTGCGCGCCGAAATCCGCCGGTCACGCCTCAGTCAGGACGTTGATCGAACCGTCCAGCTGATAGCAAAGCCGTTTTCATGCTGAGGCCTTGCTGGATCGCGCCAGCTTGAGTGTGTCGATCCGCTTTTCCTGCCCGAAATAAATTCGACGATGCGGTGTGTTTCGTATGTGCGCACAACGAAGGACGGTGCATTTTTGAGATCATCCGTCGTGATGTCGTGCTCACGTAGCTGGCCGAGCGGCAATGACACGCTGAAGCTTCGGTTCTCGTTCATGCTGCCGAAGCGCATGTGGACGATGTTGCGCTTTTCGGCAAGCGAAAGCAGCTCGTACAGGTCGAGCTGTTCGCCTTGAGCGTTTTTGAAAGCCGCGTGGACATTCTGGGCGACGGTTTCTACCGCACCGCGCTGAGATCGCGGATTATCGGTGCAGCCATGTTTAGGCCATGGCCAACCCAGATTGTCGAAGACTCGGCCGCTGTGGGGGCTCTGGTAATAAAACACCTGTTTGCCGCAGACCGGGCAACGCGCGTTCGGATTGACATATGAAACAACGGTGGCGAACGGCCTGACGGCTGCCACACCTGGGCCGCTGCTGTAACCGGAACACCAGCGACCATCGACATGGATTTTCGTCGGCCGACCGCCAATATTCCGAAATTCAATTTCGCCGCCGCAGGTGTAGCAAGTCGGCACGGGTGCTCCTTGCGCGATCAGGCGCGCATCCTCGATATATCCCGAATGCGGGACGTTGTATCCAGCCGGGAACCTCGCCACGAAGTCTATTTTGGCATGGGGTCTTTCATGTATATCATGTCCTCATGGCTGATCCCGTAACTGCCCTGGCCCGGAACAAGAGACGGCGAACACATTATGACCCTCTCGAGGTGCGAACCCTTGACGAGATCGACGACTATTGGGCTGAGACTTCAGTGCGCCGCCGGTACTCTATCCCTCACAGCGACGGGAGTTTCTTTTCCGACGGCTCAGGATATTCCAACGGTGCCGTTGCCGATCTGCGATATGAAATTATCGAACGTGTTCGGGAAACACTCGCAAGGCTTGAAAGCATTGACCTATCTTTGCTCCGCCAAGATGATCCGGCGATAGGTCGTAACAGTGATTTTCTTCCCCATGCCAGCGAGATTGAAGAGGCAATCCGACTCTCCCGGCGTGGTCTAAACGTACTATCTAGCGGCGAGCCTGGAAGGGACACGCTGACGGAATGGCATAACAGCTTCGCTCGGCTCGCCAATGGCTTTGTGACGCGCTCCCTGGGACTGTGCGGTACTTTTCTGGACAGCGGGACTGCCGAAGCAGGCAAAGAATTTGGCAAGGCAATCGGAAAATATGGTGGAATCGCGCTCGTTCTCTATCTCTGCGGCCTGGATTTTCACGGCGTTGCGGCGGCAATCGGCGATCTCATTCTCAAGCTGCCATAGACCGGTCTTTTTAGGCGAATGCCTAATTATCCAGGTATTCGTCCACATGTACCTGGCTCTCGATGACCTTGCCTGGAAGGAAGTACCCGAGTTCCTGGCGCAAATGCTCGGCTTTCTCCATTGCCTCGGAAGACCAGTCTTTGGTGTCGATCAAGACGAAGTCCTCCGACGAGCCTTTTACCCCACGGGCATCCAGCCCGATACCAACGATGTAGCGCTTCTCCGGCTTAACCGCTTTGGCCGCAATGCACCGAGTTTTTAGGTTCCAGGCGCGGTCTGTTCGATAGGCGGCATGATCGCCCCCTTGATCTCCGCGCCCGATATAGAGGACATAGTTCACGTCGGGCTGGCCGGATTCCAGAAGACTTCCTATTGCGTGCTTCCGGGCGGCCGCCGCGCGCTCGAGGATCATGTTGGAAAGGATACGGCGAAAGAGCCTTGTCTCGCCTGCCATTATCCTGACCAGCCGCTCATGGTCGGCCATCTCCATCTCGTTGCCAAACTCCAGCGTCTCTCCAAGATAATGCCCGGTGACATATTCGATGAGCCTATCCCAGAAATAGCTGACCTTGTTTTCTGCGCGAGCGCGAAGGAAAGAAGGATCGGCTTCGACTTTGGGCCAGAGGTTCGGATCGAGGCGGAAAGGCTGCTCCGTCGTCGGAAACGTTCGATTGTTCCAAAGATAGTAGGCCATAAGATCGAGTTCGGATTCGGTGACCTTGCCCCTCTGATCTAATCCGGTTTGAAGTTCGTTCTGGCCCATCGAGAGGACCAGGACATGAAACGCAGCCGCTTCTCTGAAGAGCAGATCATCGGAATTTTGAAGGAACACGAGGCCGGGGTATCGGTTGCCGATCTGTGCCGCAAGCACGGCGTCAGCGACGCCTCGATCTACAACTGGAAGGCCCGCTTCGGCGGGATGGATGTGTCCGAGGCTCGGCGGCTGAAGGCGCTGGAGGACGAGAACACGCGGCTGAAGCGGCTTCTGGCCGACGCCATGCTCGACAATGCCGCGTTGAAGGGTCTTGTGGGAAAGAAATGGTGACGCCCGCGGCCAAGCGGAAAGCTGTCGCTCGCCTGAAGGAAGGCTTCGGGATGAGCGAACGGCGGGGCGTGTAAAGCCATCGGCTGTTGCCGCATGACGGTTCGCTACGAGACCAGCAGGCCGGACGACCGCGAGGTTCGCGAACGGATGAAGGCGATCGCGCAGGAGCGTCGTCGGTTCGGCTACCGGCGTCTTCTCGTGATGCTGAGGCGGGAGGGCCTGGTCGTGAACCACAAGAAGCTGTTCCGGCTTTATCGGGAGGAGAAGCTCGCCGTTCGCCGCCGTGGCGGCCGCAAACGGGCGATCGGGACCAGGGCGCCGATGCTGGTGCCGCTGAGGCCCGACGAGCGCTGGTCGCTTGACTTCGTATCGGACCAGCTCACCGACGGGCGCCGCTTCCGCATCATGGCCGTCGTCGACGACTGCACGAGAGAGTGCCTGGCACTCATCGTTGATACATCTCTCTCGGGCATGCGGGTTGCCCGCGAATTGGACCGGCTCATCACCGAGCGGGGCCGGCCGAGGATGATCGTCAGCGACAATGGCAGCGAGTTCACCTCGAACGCCATCCTCGCCTGGGCGGATCAGAGCCGCGTCGAATGGCATTACATTGCGCCCGGCAAGCCGATGCAGAATGGCTTCATCGAGAGCTTCAACGGCCGACTGCGCGATGAACTGCTCAACGAGACGCTGTTTACCTCGCTGGCTCAGGCACGCGTAGCCATCGCCCTGTGGCACGCCGACTACAACACCGCGCGGCCGCACTCCCAAATCGCCTGGCAGACACCGGCCGAGTTCGCCAGCACCTTCAACCCGCGACGGTCGCTCGCGCTGCGCTATGCCAAAGGCTCCGCGCCAGCGCCCGTCGCTTCACCCGCCCAGCAGGGCACAACCCACGCCGGAAACGAACTCAAAACTGGATAGAAACTGGGGGCAACGTCATCGGCACTGACGAATTGGCCTCCATCAAAGAGAGCCGCTTTGCTGTTAAGGTAGTGAACGAAGTCGGAGATCGTCGACAGCTCGCTAAGTACGATTGTCAGGCTCTCCTCATCGAACACGTGTACCCAGTCGCGGGCCCTGTCAGTGTTTCCCACCGTGAACGGCATCCCGTCGTTCTGAACCGAGGGGTCGATGGCCAGCCGGCGTTTCCCAGTGTCGGCCTGTGCTCGCTCGGCGGCGCCAAGCGCAACGCAGATGCGATGAATTCGCGTGTCCGCTCCGGACGGTAGCGCGAGCGGAAGCGGTGTGGTGCATTTAGCATCGAGGAAGACACGATCCGGATAGCTACGCAGCCATCGCTCGGCCTGGTCGACCTGATGCGCTGAATCGGAAATGGATCTTCGATACCAGCGTGACCAATCCAATGCCGGGTTGCCGGTGTTGGGGTAGCCGCACGATTTGTCGGAGAAAAGGAGAATGTCGCTTCCGAACACCACCAGCAGGTCTGTGAGCTCTTTGGCGGGCTTCTTGAAAAGATTGGGATAGGTCCACAGCTTCAGAAAAGAATGGTCGCACAGGCCGGCGAGAACCTTTTCAGAGTGAGTGAGTCCTTCGGAGCGTTTGAACCGCATAAATCAAGAACTCCACATTTTTCATGCCGAAGACAAGCAGATTGCAGAGTGAAACTGGTGCGGGGCAAGCGGACTCGAACCGTCACGGCTCCCGATCAAATCAGAATCCGCTCGACCTCATCGAGTGTCACGTCATCGCGGCGGCGATCATAGAGCTGCGTCGTGGTGGTAGTGGAATGGATCCCATGTCGCGCGCCTTTTCCAGGGTGCCTCCATTGTTGAGATAGGCGGCAATGCCGGTGCCGCGCATGCTGTGGTTGCCGATCTCCTCGCTATCAGCTATTTGGCATTGACATAAGGTCGCTATCTATACGACATTATGTCGTCAATTGCGCGACAGGAAGATTTCATGACCGAATTAAAAGCCCCCGAAGACGTATTCGACCGTAAGCCAACCCCGGAAGAGCTGACGCAGAAATTCAACACTGCGCTCAGGGAGCTGATGCTCACGCCAGGGGACCTCGCTCACTTCATGGACAAGAACCGTGACTATCGCGACTTCTCAGCGACCATTCGGGCCATTCAACGGATGGTGTCGGGGGAAACCCGCGTCTCCGGCGAGATGATGGTCATCGTGAACATGCTGCTGCGTCAGCATCGCCGGCTCAAAGAGCGCCATCCCGATCTCAAGTGGGAGCGCAATCCGCACGGCACCTATTGGGCACAGGTCGAGGACTGGTACGTCTATATTTCGCCGCAGACGCGCGGCCGTTGGATCCTCTCCTGCAGCCATGGGCAGAGCCCCAAGGATTACAGCCCGCCTTTCGGTCGCTGGCTCGACTCGCTCGAGGAGGCAAAGACCAAGGCCCTTGCTTGCGTCGAAGAAGGCATGAACAACCTGGCCGAGTTTCCCTACCAAACCATCTAGGCTGCCGGACGGCGCCGTCGCTACGCCTAGAACGCGAGTGTCCAGATCTCGGCCGAAGGCACTGTGGCGATGACAATGGGCATCGCTATTTCGCTGGCTGTTGCTGCAAGCGGCATATACTTTGTCATTCACTAGCGGCCTCGCGACCAGAACGCCGACGGCGCGTGGCGGAATGCACCGCTCAACCGCATTCTACGATGAGGGAATTTAGCACCTGTTCTGAGGTCAATTATGGAATCCCCGCTTTTAAGTTCCATCGACCAGATTCTTAGAAAGCAGCAGGAGAATAGGGAAAAGGAGTCCCTAGAACTGCTTCAAAAGCAATGGCAGGAAAATGGCGAACTGACGGACAAGGCAGCTCTTCGCCATGCAGCGTTTTGCTCCCAAGAGTTTCACTCGCGCGTTTTGTCTCTCCATCCCACACGAATTCTGGTCGAGAACTTCAACAACGTGAAACGTGCTTTCGATATTCTCACGCGCTCCCGAGAGGCTTTTATCGAAATCGTCGGAAAATTTCATGCGCGCGTGATGCATGATCATATGGAAACAAGCGATTTCGAGCAGGCGCTGAGTGTTGCTACCAAGGAAGTCTATACCTACTCTATCGCGGCAGTGTCCTTGGTGCAGGCGTACAGGCACCTCCTATCAGGAAATCCCGAAATTAAAGACGAATATGACGCCACACGAATAGAGGTGTTTGGTGATTCTCAGATTGTTAAGTTCTTTTCTCACCTGCGGAACAGCTACAACCATAGCCGAATTTTAATAGCCAGCCCTCATTACACGATAACTCATGGAGACGATAAGGAAGTCATTAGCGGTATCGCTTTCGACAAAGATGCAATACGTAAGAACGACGATTGGCCGCAAGAGACCAAGCCGTTCATTGAGGCCAAGGGGGATTTACAGGTAATCGATTTGATTAATGAGCATTATAAAATGGCAAAGAGGTTCTTTGACATCATAATATTTCGAACCGGGATTTATAAAAACGTCTCTTATCGATTAGCCGGCAGCGGCTTGAGTGTGGGCCGGTCGATCTCATCGAACAGTTGTCGCCGCGTGCAGCCGACACGGCGTAGCACGCGGCGATCGTTCAGATCGGCAAGCAACTCGCCGATCGCCGTGTTGACCTCGGCCAGGCTGTAAAAGACACGATGGCGCAGGCGGCCGAGAAGCCAGCGCTCGACAATCCGCACCGCCGCCTCGACCTTGGCTAGTGGCCGCCGTGGCCGGGTCGGCAGCACCGAACTGCCATAATGCTCGGCCATGCCGGCATAGGTGCGGTTTACCTGCGGGTCGTAGCGGCAGGCCTTGATGATGGCGACCTTGGCAGTCGGGAACCAACAGAGCCGGCGCGCCGCCGAACGCTTCCAGTGCATTGACGTGACACCCCAGCCAGTCCGGAAGTGTCTCACTCCAGCGCGCCTCCGCGTAAGATAGGCTCGAAGCGCCCAACACGGCCACGAACAGATGCGCCTGGCGCGTCTTGCCCCTCAGCCGGTCGACGATCACCGTCACCGTATCGCCGGCATAGTCGACGAAGAGCTTGTCGCCGGCGGCATGGTTCTGCCGCATCGTTACTGGCAGGTTGGATGCCCAGCCCCGGTATAGATCACAAAAGCGGCTATAGCGGTAACCATCGGGCTGGCGAGCGATGTATTCGTCCCACAGGATCTGCAGCGTCACATGCTTGCGCTTCAGCTCGCGGTGCACATGAGCCCAATCCGGCTCCACGCTGCGACGGTGCCCTGTCTTCGTCCCGTTTGCCTTGTAGAGCGCGGCTTCCAGGACCGCGTCGGTGATCTCATCGCCAAGGCCCTCTTCAAATCGATATCTCAAAATCTCGCGGACACGCCGCATCGCCAATCTCTCCGCAGGCATTTCATTCCTTCTCCTGGACAACCCAAAAGAAGGAACATTTCACCAGCAGAGCACCACGCCCATACACCCCTCCAAGGGGGCGGCATCATTTCGGAATCAGGGGGCGGTCAATTCTCGGAACGAGGGGGCGAGATCATTTCGGAATCAGGGGGCGACATCCCTCGGAATTTGCAGAATGAGGTCGCGGACCAGATTTCCGACCCCGACTACCCGTTCGAGGAACAAAGGGGCATTCGATGAAACGCCGGACTGTCGTCATCGAAGGGCCTCTCGCCTTCCGGATGCGCCGGATCGCGGCTGCGCGCCGCGGCGAAACCGGCGCGCAAATCCTCACTATGCCGCAACTGGCCGCCCGCTTGGCCGGCGGCTTTACGCAACCTGCCCGGTCCGAGGACCTCGATCCAGCCATCCGGGCTGCACTCGAAGCCGGAGGGTTTTCCGAGTTAGAAAGTATCCGGCAGCTTCCAGGTATGATCCGTGCCGTCGCACGGACGCTCGCCAAAATCTGGCAGGCCGACCTTTCGCTGCCAATAGGCGACGATCGCAGCGCCCGACTGGCCGATATTGCCGAGATCGAGCAGCGTGTCCGCGCAAACCTACCCGGAGGCGTGTTGACGCCGCGCGACCTTCGCGACGCCGCGCTGAAGCGCCTCGTCCATGCGGCGGCCGTGCTAGGGTCGGTGGAGCTTGACCGCGTCGTCAGCGTTGCCCCGCTCTGGCACCCTCTGCTTCAGGCCCTCAATGAGACGGTGCCCCTCTCCTGGCACAGTCCCGGCGCCCAGGACGTCAGCTGGTTCCCGGGCGAGATCACGACTGACCGGCGCCCAGCAGCTGTCGCCATGGAGATGGTGTCTTGCGCCAATCCTGCTGCTGAAGTGGTGGAGGCGCTACGCTGGATGCGCGAACTCATCGCATCCGGTCAGGCGAGACCCGAAGAAATTGCGATTTGCGCCACCTCGACCGGGGAATGGGACGAGCACTTTCTCATGCTGGCAGCGGACGCCGACCTGCCGCTGCATTTCTCGCACGGTGTGCTGGCACTCGCGTCGCGCGAAGGCCAGGCTTGTGGCACACTTGCCGACGTTCTCTTGAATGGCCTCAGTCAGGATCGCCTGCGCCGGCTCTTTAGTCACGCCGCAGGCCGGAGCCGCGCCTTGCAAAACTTGCCGCGGAACTGGGCGCTTGGATTGCAACCTGGTGCCGCTCTCTTCGAACTCGATCAATGGCTTCGCGCGCTGGACGAAGCGAGCCGGCTTCGAACCGAGGGCATCGATCCCAGGCCGATCCTGACGCCCGTCCTCGAAATGCTGGCCAACGGCCCGGCGGCGGCCGAGCAGGCTGGCTTGATGCTGCTGGAAACCTCCGCTCGCGCGCTCTGGAGTGAAGCACTGCGGCGCGCGCCTGCCGAGGCGCTGGAATTCTCTCTGCAGGAGCTTCGCTTACCCGATGGCCGCGATCCCGGCGCCTGTGCCGTGTGGTGTCCGGCGAGTCATCTCGCCGCCGCACCTCGCGCCGCGCTGCCGAAGATCCGTTGATCCCAAGCCATGTTTTGTGCCGTGGCACACTCGATCCTGAATCCTGTCACCGCGCAGGACCGACGTGCGTTCCAGGTAATCACGGTCCAGGCATCCGGTGGCTGTATCCTGTCGAGGAGCCGCCGGAACGCCCAGGGCGGCCTCCTCGCGGCCAGTCCGCTCGTGCCGCAAGGAGCCCGTGTTCAAGTGCTGAAGCGGTCGCGAATCCCAGCGCACGCGTTCAGCGAGGCCGATCGTCTGCTCGCCCGGCGGGACGAGGCCGTGGGCTCGCCGGCGCTGGCGGCGGCTGACGCGTGCTGGCGCGACTGGCGAAATCCTGCGATCACCGCCCATGATGGACGGACGAGGGCCGATCATCCAGTCATCGCACGCGCCATCGATGCGATTCAGTCCGCGACATCGCTGCGTCTCATGCTCCGCGATCCGCTCGCCTTCGTGTGGCGCTATTCATTGGGCTGGCGGTCGGTGGTAGAAGACGATCAGCCGCTGACACTCGATGCGCGTGCCTATGGCGATCTCGTGCATGAGCTCCTCAAGCGGACCGTCGATACGCTCGAGCCCAGGCCGGGCTATTCCCGCGCCGCAGGGCACGAGATCGAGGCCGCTCTGACAGAGGCGGCGACGACGGTCAGTGCAGAGTGGCCGCTAAAGCGATCCGTGCCGCCGTTGCTGCTGTGGCGGCACACCGTGGACGCTGCTGGCCAGCTCGCGCTCAAAACCTTGACGCTTGACGAGACGTTCCAGCCGGGCACCCGCAGCTGGACCGAGCTGGCCTTCGGCCGTGCCGACGAGGCAGTTGCAACGACGGGCGATCTTCCCTGGGATCCGACTGTGCCGGTTGAAATCACCGGAACCACGGTTCGGGTCAAGGGCAGCATCGACCGGCTCGATATCACCGCCGCAGGAAACGCCGTTCGCGTCTCGGACTACAAGACGGGTGCATCGCCAAAGAAGGCCGATCAGATCGTGCTCGGGGGCGGCGCCGAGCTCCAGCGCGTCATCTATGCGCTGGCAGCGCGCCAACTCGTGCCGGACAACCCGCGCGTCGTCGCCCGCCTCATCTACCTCGGCAGCGAGCCGCGGGTCTACAAACTGCCCGACGTCGATCAGGCAATCGCGGAAATCGCAGACCATGTGACGGCGGCCGGCGTCCTTTTGCGGCAGGGCAGGGCCTTGCCCGGTCCGGACGCGCGCGAGAACTGGAACGACTTCCGGCTGGCGCTTCCGGCATCGCCGACAGCGTACTTTCAGATCAAACAGTCGGCGCTGAGCCGCGCCTTCGACGATTTTGCGCGCGTCTGGAGTTGCCGGTGATCCAATTGGCGGACAGTCTCGCGCGCCGGCGGGCTCTGACTGAACTTGACTCGACTTTGCTCGTCGAAGCGGCGGCTGGCACCGGCAAGACCGCCCTGATGGCGGGGCGCGTGACGATGCTGCTTGCGCGTGGCGCCCAACCCGATGAGATAGCGGCCATCACTTTTACTGAGTTGGCGGCCAGCGAGCTGTCAGTGCGCGTACATCGCTACGTCAACGAGCTTCTGGCCGAACGCGTGCCGGCTCCATTGCGCGAAGCGCTGCCCAAAGGTCTCGACGCGCCTCAGCGGCACGCAATGTCCGCCGCCGCTGCCAAACTCGACGAACTTACGACCGCAACGATCCACGCCTTCTGTCAGACCATCATCTCAAGCTACGCGGTCGAGGCTGATATTGATCCAGGCGCGCAGATGCTCGATGCGGTCCAGGCCGCCGCTGCGTTTGACTCCGTATTCGAGCAATGGCTCAAACGGCGGCTCAACAGTCCGGAGCGGCCAGGCGATCCGATCGTAGTCTTGTCGCGCCAAGACCCCCGCCGCGTTGTCTCCACCCTTCAGGAACTCGCGCGCTTTCGTCTCAAGCATCGTGATGCGCGGGCACTGCCTGCCGACCTCACCGGCCGCCCGGATATCGACCTGGTCGAAGCGGTCGCGGATTTCCGGCACTGGATAGCCGCTCAACCCGTCGAGCCCAAAACGCTCGAGCTGGTGGGCGAGCTCGAGACGCTGGCAAACTTTTACGCCGGCAGTTTTGAGGCGCCGCCCGATTTTCCCCGGCTCTGGGCACTCGCCCATCCGATTCGACTTTCCTGCATGCGAAAGAACACATTCGATCTAATCAGGCCAAGACGAAAATCGGCCTGGGAAAAGGTCGCCGGGAAGGATCTGGGTAGCCAACTCAGTGAGAAGGCCGGCCAATACTTCGACCGGGTCGACCATTGCTACCGGGTGGTGCTCGGCCGGATTGCCACTGCGCTTGTGGCAGGCCTGTCCGATGAGCTCGACGAGGTGCTTGACGACTACGCCGCCTTCAAACGCGCCGCGGCCGTCCTTGATTTCGATGACCTTCTGGAGCGGGCGCAGGCCCTTGTCCGCGACCACGAAGCGGTGCGCCGCGCTCTCGGGACCCGCTACCGGCATATCTTCGTGGACGAGTTCCAAGACACAGATCCCATCCAGTCCGAAATCCTGTTTCTGATCGCCGCTGAAGATCGCGCGACGCGATGGCAGGACAGCGTATTGAGGCCTGGAGCGCTCTTCATGGTCGGCGACCCGAAACAGGCCATTTACCGGTTCCGCGGCGCCGATGTCGGATCTTATGCGCAGGCGCGTGCCGCAATCGAGCGGCGGTGGCCGGACAACATCATCCAGATCACCGCAAATTTCCGCTCTCGACCGGACATTCTTACCCATGTCAACCGCTGTTTCGAGACGCCACTTTCTGGTGTCGGGCAACCTGGCTATGTGGCGCTCACGGCGACCATCGATCCCCCCACCCACGATCTTCCGTGTGCGGCCAGGATTACCGTCGACGTCCCGCCCAATTCGCGGTCAGAGTACATCCGCGATGCCGAGGCAGAAGTCGTCGCTGAACTCTGCATGCGGCTCATCGGCAATCTGCACGTTCGCGACGACGACGGCTTGATGGTTCCGCTCACCGCCGGCGGAATAGCCCTGCTTGCGCCGACAGGCACTGAACTGTGGCGCTATGAACGCGCGCTTGAACAACGAGCCCTGCCGATCGCGTCCCAAGCGGGCAAGGGCCTGTTCCGACGTCAGGAGGTGCAGGATATGCTCGCCCTGGCTCGCGTGCTCGCCGACGCCGGCGACAGCCTGGCCTTCGGCGCGCTGATGCGAGGCCCCCTTGTCGGACTGACCGAGGAAGAGCTGCTCGATATCACCGCGGCTTTGCCCCAAAACCCCGATCGTCCGCACGCGGTTCCGCGATTCTCGTTGTTGACCGACCTGAGCGACGTCACGCATCCGATTGCGCGTCGGACACTTTCGGTCCTGCAGACCTGAGATGGAAATCGAGAGCGACGACACCAGCGCTGCTGCTCGCCGAAGCAGCGGAGTGGCTGGCCGTTCGACCTATTCTTGCCGCGCGCGAAGGTGATCGCAGCGCCCGCGCGGCTGCGAACGTAGAAGCTTTTCTCGAACGTGCGCGGCCTTACGGCGTCACCGGTCTCAAGCGGTTCGTCCGTGACATCACCAGGGATTGGAGTCAGGGAGTTCCGTCCAACGAGGGCCGGGTTGATGCCGAAGGCGACGCCATCGAGATCATCACCATCCACAGCGCGAAGGGGCTGGAATGGCCGGTGGTGATTCCGGTCAACACAGCCACCTTGCTCCGCTCGCGCGAGCCGTTCGTGCATCGCGCGTCCGATAACACGCTGCACTGGCTCATAGGCGATGTCGTCCCGCCCGATCTTCTGCTGGCACTCGCGTCAGATGATGAAAGCCTTGCCCGTGAACGCGAGCCCCTTTGGTATGTCGCATGCACTCGCGCTCGCGAGCTCCTCCTCGTCCCAGAGCTGCCGCAGGCGGAGCAAAGATCCTGGGCGCGGATCGTCGACTTGGCGCACCATGACCTCCCGCTGCTGGATCTCTCGCGTTTCGAACCGGCACCGCGCCCTGCCGCGGCCGATCTGCCAAACGGACAGACGCCGGACATCTTCGCGACAGAGCGCGCCGCCATTGCCGCTGCCGCCGTCCCGCTCTCGTGGCTTCAGCCGAGCAACCAGGATCCCGATCGCGTTCCCATGACCGAAGCCATCTCGATCGGCTCCGGCGACACTCCGGAGACGGAGCTGCCGATTGGAGCAGGACGTGTCCGAGGCCTCATCCTGCATAAGGTGATGGAGGAGGTCCTGACTGGCGAACTTGGTGAAGACCTCGTCGGGTTCGCCGATCGCGCCCGGGAGCTTATCGCAGAGCTGGTGGTCGATCGCGAAGACGAGGTCGATCTTCCCGAAGCCGAGGAAATCGCCTCGACCGCCTGGAGAACCCTACATCTCCCGGAGATCGCCGCCCTGCGACCGGGCCTCGTTCCAGAGTGGCCGATCTACGCGTTGCTCGCCGATGCGAGCGAGCCACAGCGCTTGCCGGCCGGATTGACGCCGTCGCATTGGACGAGGGTCGCGCCTCGGTCGTTCTCGATTGGAAAAGTGACATCGCGCCGACGGAAGAAGACATGCGAATTCACGCGGGCCAACTCGAGGACTACTTGCGAACAACCGGGGCTCGCCGCGGCGCGTTGGTCTATATGACCCCTGGCACTGTGCGGTGGGTGGAGCCAGGTGTCCGCGCTGATTGAACCCGTGACGTGTCAAATTCACGCCCTTCATCAAAGGCGACCTTTGTCTCCTGCACGGTGAATGGCCGCTTCGCGCCCAATCTTGGCCGCTCAGAGATTTTTACCGGCCACCGAGAAGCGGACATTGAGTCTTGATCAAACCAGTGTTTTGCTTGGCGGAATGCGATGCAGGCGAACGCGCCTCTCTGAGCGTGTCACGTCGCCACCTCGATGACTATGCGGTCCAACCTGGCATGATCCTCCGACTCCGGGCTCAGCGGCGGCGTCAGCCGGCGCAAAAACGAGGACACTGTCCGTGACAGCGGCGAAGGACACACTACCAACTGAGACAAACGGGCGTTGTTGCTGGCAAACAGACCGCCGCGACCGGCCTGCTTCGATCCGGTATTTAACCCCCTTAAGTGGAGGTTCATACTCACCAGCCACGATATCTCACTAAAAAGATGAACTACTTTGACGGCGGAAGCCAGTAACGGCGGCGGCCGCTTCTGACGGTAAGTTGAAATGGCGAGGTGACGAGGTCACGGCAGCCGCAAAGTCAGATGATGTGATCGCGCTGAGCGCACGATCGGCTGCTGCGCGTTGCTGACACTTTTCGGATGCAAGCTGGCCAAACCTCCATTGTGAAAATCATTTGCCATCCTGGCCGGCATACGCACCGAGCGGCCAAAAGCTCACTGTCCTGCAGCCATTGAAATAAATCTAGCCGGCGATGGTATCGCGCCGATCGCGCTGCGGAATTCCTGACCATCAGCTCGTTTTGCGTTGCCGTGCGTCTGATCGCGGTCAGACGCACGGTAGCCCGCACTGTGAGATCAGCCTGCTACTCAATGCGCACGCCTTGTCTGCACAAACGCGCCAGGGACGCGCTGCTCCAAGCGACGGGCCTCGGCAATTGTCGCATGGACTCTTTCAAATGCGGACTGCGCGCTCTCGGATGCGTTGGCCTTCGCGGTCTCATCGGCCGCCGCTGCAACGGGTGCGGCCCCGGCTTTGCTTTGGAAATTCGTGAGGATATTCTCCACGAACCTCATGTTGCGCAGTGGCGACTGCATAGCACTGGGGGTAGCCGCGTCGGAAGATGCGGCTGCAACCGCCGTTTCAACTGCCGGTGACACACCACACAGATGGCGCGCCATTACATATCGCCGGAAGGGCAGAAAGCGCTCCGACAACGCTTCGGAGATTTCATGCTTTTCGTCGATATGCACGAATGGCAGCGTTGATGGCCACACCGTTGCGGAGTGATTGGGTGCAAAGATCGCATCTCGCGCCGCGGTCATATGGCATCCACCGCACGTTGCGGCGCCTGCCCTATTGAGGAGCGCCGTTTCGTCGACAACCTGGTCTACGGCGTTGCCTGTCTGAAACTGCAAGAGCGCGGTTATCAGCCGACGCATATCGGCCCCCGCTATCGCAGAAACTTCGTCTACTTCGTCGGACGAACTTTGATATTCGTCGAACATGTCCGTATCGCCGAGCGCGATCGTATTCATCAGCACGGAGTCCGGGGTCACCGCCGAAGCGCCAAGATCGAAGCGCGATAGGCCGGCGACGAGTTGTTGATGTTGCAGCGTCGTTTCGGCCAGAAGATTGCTGAAGTACTCCAAAGAAAACCGTTGGAAGAACTGCCCGTGCGAGAGCGATAGCAACGCTCCAGGGTTGATCGCCGCAAGCTCAGAATTTGTCGCAAATTCGTCGCTGTAGAGTTCGGCGAGCGGATTGTCGTTTACAGGGTTTGGTACAAAGGCAATCCCATTCGGCTCGGGTCGGAAGGTTTTCTGCACAAGCCATTCACGCAGCTGCCAAACATCGGCGTCGAGAAATTGATTGCTGCGCACTTGGCCGCGCACGCCGTCCCCCCCAAGATTGCTGAAGCTGATGATAGGATCGCCGAATTTGACGCCTCCAGCCTCCCCATCATAATACAACGCAGCGAGACGCTTGGCGCGCTCGGTCGTGTCCAAAACGTTCCCCAAACCGGCCCAAAACTCTGTGAGCACTCTGCAGCCCTGCTCTCCGGCGCCTGGGTTGGGTACCGCCGCTTCAAAGATCACAAAGAACCGGTGGAAAACGTCAGGCGGATTGCGCCGAGCATAGACGATCCGGTATTCGCCACAATGTACCCAATCGGTCGGTGCGAGGTCGAAACGATTGAACAGTCCGACTGGAACCAGGCCGACGTCGCTCGTTTCATCCAGCAGCGCGGCAGGGCTGAGGTCATGTTCGGCCTGCCGGTCGTCCACCGGCATCAATACGCCTGACTTGCGATTTACCCGAGCGTCGTCCGTATCGTTACTCGTGACGCCGAAAGAATCCAGCATGGTCTGAACCAACGCCTCGCGATTGGCCGCTGTGTCCGCCATTCCCGCGCTCGTCAACAGCGCGCCGATGGTGCGCTTGAAGGAGAATAATCGTTCGGTCTCGCTGCCGCCCGGATAGGAGATGCCGGCCTGTCCGAAAGTCGTGTTCAAGACATCGGCGCTGCGCTCCAGCATCGCCGGCTCGACGGCAAAGGTTGGGGTAAGCGTGTCGCCGCTCGCGGTACAGAACTGCGCTGGCGCTTGCGCAAACCCACTGCCAGGCAGTGTCACCGCACTCAGCGTCAACGCGATGCACGCGAAGCGCCGAGCCAAAGTGACAATCTTGCCTGGCTGCAGAATGCCGAGTGGTGGGTCGAAGATGTGTGCATTGAAGCTGGTCATCATTGCCTCCCTATCGCATCTCAAATCGTTGGCAGACGCAGCAGAAGGTTTCTGCCACCTTTGACCTTGATTGTCGGAAATCGTTGGCCATTGATGGGAAACAGCCACGCAGAGTTCTCGTCGGGTTGACAAAACCCCTTGCGCAGATGCGCTTCGGTTTTCTCAACGCCGTCCTTCCAAACGTTGCACTTGTCGCCGCGGGGAAAGTCATGGGGATTCCACTTCGCGGCCGAGCCATTGGCCCCCTTCGGAGGCGCTCCAATGTTGCGAAGGACGATGTCGCGCAACAGCGCGCAGCGGACATCGGTGCGCTCCTTCAATGTCGCGGTATCGGCCTCCACGCCGCTGGCGGCTCGAACGTTGGCGGTCGCTTCACCGACGGAAAGCAAGCCTGACATTCCACCCGCGACTTGGCCGGACGAGATTCCGTGCAAATGGGAGTGGTACCAGTTTAGGCCAAGCGGATGTGGGATGTAGCCTTCACGCTCGAGTACGCGAGCGTCAAGTTGCCCCTCCCCAGGTATGGGAACTTCAAAATGGAAGTTGTTGTCCGCCCCATTCTCGTCCATGCCGGCA
Source organism: Mesorhizobium sp. WSM4847 (assembly GCF_055811335.1). Lineage (NCBI taxonomy): Bacteria > Pseudomonadati > Pseudomonadota > Alphaproteobacteria > Hyphomicrobiales > Phyllobacteriaceae > Mesorhizobium > Mesorhizobium sp. WSM4847. The sequence continues at coordinate 36,678 of NZ_JBVVPY010000027.1, forward strand.
TTCAGGTGCACAAAAACATTGTCGCCTGTTCCCAACTCCGCCGGCATTGGGCGCGCATTATTGGGAGACACGATTCCTCCATGGAAGTAATGGTAATTGGTCGTATTGCTGTTTGCATGATCGTGGGCGTCTGCCCCGCCATCTCGAGGCTTGAGAAGATTGATGAGGTGCGCCTTAACGGTGTCGCCGGGCATCGCCTCAACGACCGGGGTGAGATAATTATCATTGTAATTTTCTGTGGTAACCTTGTAATTGCCGACTTCAATAGATGAAGTTTTCGCCTTCAGTTTCAATTTGATTGCGTTCCCTCCTCCTTCGAGAGGAGCGACGGAGCAAGTCTCACCAAGTGAAGTCTCGGCTGCAGTCGTCGCGGAGCAGATAGCCGGCTGAGCAAGTTCCGGCGAGACATCGTCGGCCATTGCGGCAGCCCCAACCAGCAACCAGCATATGCCAGCTAGTTTCACGTTCCGAGTTTTCAAAAAAAAGAATGCAGGTGCAGGCATGCAAAGCCCCCCTTTCCGCAAACTTCTTCTATAGGGCCATTAATTTTTGCAGCTGTCAATCAACAGAAGAAGGAAATATTTTGATAGGTGCCTGTTGCGCCTTCGATTACTCCACAGTTCACTGGAACCCGGCTAGTCGAGCGCATAATTTAGCATTAAGTCAGCGACACAAGTTGGCTGTTCTCATCGACGAACGTTTAAGTTTGTGCAAGCCAAGGTCCGCCGGCAGGCATCGAATGCCCTACGCGCGAACCGTCCTAATTAGGACAGCACCAGGCAGTCTGTATCGGCGGCAAGGAAATCGAACGTATGCGCGGCGACGCGCTTCGTAAGACGTGGAAGGACTACGCAGCATATATAGCGGCAGCGGCGCAGCGGAACAAACCTGGAAGGGAACACGCTCGCGCTTGGGACGAATGCGACATCATCGCCAGCCGAGTTGCTCGCGAGGGGACGGTTCCTCAAAACTACCTATCAAATACAACTGTACCGACATAGCGAAATCCGTCCACGCCAGCGTTCGAGCGTATAAGGAAGGAGGTGGGTGAAACGTTTCCAATGACACCACTGTTAATCCCCGCGGCTAGCGCTTCGGGCTCGCCGCTGGCGTAATAGCCGTTCAGGACAGCCATATTTTCCTTGTTTGCTTCGGCGACTTTCAAATGCCCCGACGACATTCTGCCGGCAAGCAGTGACGGGTCGCTAAGGACGTCAACAAATATGGACTTAGTGAGCAACACCGTCCTCTCGTTGCCGCCAATCATTCCGCCGTTAAGCGCCGCCTCAGGGCCTTGAACGAGACCGGCGTCACCCGACACTTTTGGAATGATGCCGGTCATCATGCCCTCGGCCGTGCTGAAAGCCGGCGCTATGCAACCAGGATCAAAGTTGGCGGGGTCGCAATTGCGCAACCCGAGAAGGCTCCAGACGAACTCGGAGCAGTAGCTTTGAAAAGTTGAGCTGGCCTTACCCAACGCTACGTCCGCAAGGAACCCTATTTCGTCCTTTGGTGTAGAAATTCCCGGCAGCCCTCGTTTGTACATTGGCATGCTGTAGTCGGTGAAAAATTCGAACCGGGATGGGTTCGAAATGATCTGCCTTGCCCACTTCTCCAAGTTTCGCTTTTGAGCGTCATCTAGAGCGGGTCGTATTACGTGAATAGCATCCAAATCCGCATAGTGTTCTTGCGAGTTGAGAGGGCTGCTGTATGAAATCGGTGACTCCAAAGTCATCACGAACTCGCTGCCTCCCTCGGAAACGATGAAGGCGACTGCCGAATGCGACACCCCGAGCTGCATGTGAGCATAGGCTAGTGTCTTGTCCCAAAGGGGGCGAAAGCTGAGCAGTATGTCGCCCGTTTGCACGAGTTTGGACTGGGCCAAATCTATCGCCGCTTGTTTTTTGGCTTGAACAGATTTGCGCAAGTGAATCACGCGAAAGCCGAGATCCCCGGAATTCGCATTCATTTCGGTGATGGAGACATTGGGATCAACGGACTCACCCAGCGGCGCCCAAGTCTGCCGGGGAGGCATCATGAACGATGAAACATTGAGTACGGCCGAGCTTTTGCCTTGCTCCTGTGCATGGGGGAAGCCAGGGAATGCAAGGACGGAAAACAGCGCCCACCGAATCAAATTGTTGATTTTCATGGCGATTCCTCAAAAGCAAATTTGAAGTCCGATGCACCGACCGTGCTGTCGCGCTTTCGTTCGACAATTGAAAGTTCGCCGCCTTGGCTCAGGCGAACGACAAACACCGAAGCTGCGTCCGGCGCAGGTAGGATTTCGTCTTTTCCCCGCACCAAACCAACAAAGTCGGCGTACTGAATAAGATTGCCGTCATCTACGACCGCCACGACCCTCTTCGTTGCTTGTTCATCCATGACTAGATTGTTTGCAGCGATGAGGTTCCGGAGTTCGGTTGAAAGGCTATCGGCGTATCGCAATTCGATAGCTGCGAGATCGCGACTCAAATCGGAGATCCTGCAGGGCAGCTGCGGATGAGGTATTGGCTCGCAAACCGGAAGATTGGGTAGCGCTTCAGTCGACTGCTGAACCTCAACGGTCTGCCCAAGACCCAAGTCAATCTTCGCTTCCGATGTGCCGGCCGCGCTGTTGGACTTATCTGCCGCCTGGAACGAAAACAAATAGCGCGTATATTCCCCGCCGTCTCCGGCCGCTAGGACGATGGGGCCGATATCATCGCCGCCGGTCCCTGACTTACGTTCATCCCTCATCCAAGCTGGGAGCTGCTCGGAATAAGGCAGGATGGCCAGCGTCAAAGCCAAGCCGTGCGGATCGGCGTAGTTGAGAACGACTTCCCTGCTGTCAGCGGCTGCAATGTTCGGAGCTACGGCAAGCATCAATGCCGGCATGGTCCAGAAATAACTGTGCATCGCGGGTGCCCTTTCCGGAGTGAGTATACTCGCTTCTCACCAACTTAAGATCAAGATTTGAAAGGTTTTGGCAATTCCTGAAGCAAACCGGAAGTCTCAGTCTGGGTTAAGCTGCCAAAAGCGTTCGGCCCCTTCCCGTTGAGGAGACAGCGACTCAGGAAAACCGCTCTGACGTGCTGACGCTGGCATGTCCTCCACCAAAAGCCGGGCGTAATCACTGACCGCCGCTGGTTTATCGAATAGATAAGAATGGCGCGGACTGAAAGTCAGGATGTCATCGTCGATGAACCGTACGTCGACAAAATCAAATCCTGAGTCTTTGAGTGGTGCCGTCTCAATGTCCTTGAAAAGCTGATCAGCGCGATTGTTGCCAAGCCTGACCTTATTGTGCAGCTGTCGCGAAACCCAAAGCGCCCGGTCTTCTTGCGAGAAATAGACCGTCACCTGAGGTGACAAACGCTTTAAGGCACCGACCTGCTTCGCCAGTACTTCGTTAGGTGTGTCGCCGGCAGCAATGGTAACCGAGCGAAAAGCACCATCGTCCTGCGGGATTGCCGACAGAGTGTCTACTAAGCCAAGAAGGACCCTTGCTCCCATACTGTGAGCCAGCAAGTTTACGCGCTGCCGGCCAACGCTTTTCTCGACTAAGCTCACTAGCTTCCGGAAATCCGGTTGAGTCGCTTGGATACGATCCTCATCATGGCTGTATAGGAGCGTCTCGCCTTCGCTTGGCCAGCTGAAGATGACAATTGGGCCGGAGAAACCGGTCGCGACGGCGAGGTGCGCTGCCCGCCTGACGGCGTCGCCGAAACGGTTGCCGTATCCATGAACAAACACGAGCACGCCATCATTGGTCGCGCTTGCGTCGTGCGACACAGCATTTGCAAAATCGCTCTCGGACGCGGAAAGAACTAGGGACTTCAGGGTAGCCACGTCCTCCAAATCGTCGTCGAGGGCGCGCCCACCTTTTAGTTCGACCTCAACGGTGCCCAGTATCAAGCCCCCTGTGACGATGTTAGTGCCAAACCGGAACTCGATATCTTCATCAGGGTTCTCCGCTCGATTGGTCGCGAAGAATACTTTACGCGTCGCTGCAGCCGAACCTGCACGCGCCTGCGCGACAGCAGGGCTCGCGAAGGACTTGGCGTAAGCTAGCGACAGGATCTCTGCGCTAGGCCTGTCCTCCCTGTTTGTCCAAGCGGCTAGCGCGCTGGCAAACACTTCGTGCTGGCGGCCGCTGTCGGCGGAAATGATCTTCGCACCCTGTGCAGCAAGTTTCTGAAGGCTTTCGTTATTTCGTGCCAGCGCATTCGCGTCCGAAACGATCCCAGCGGATTTGGCGGCCTCGGCCAGCCCACTTCTTGCACGAGGGGGCAGGGAGGCCCAAAACTCCTTTCGCGCAACAAAGTAGAATTCGACCGTCGAACCTGCATCAGCTATCACAGTCTGAACGACGGAAGTGTGGCTTTTACTATCCGCTTGCTCGGCCACGGCTTCGATCGTTCCATCCTTTAGCGCAGCTTCCACCTCGCCCAAACTAAGATCCTGGGGCAGCGCATCGTACGCTTCTAGGATTGCTCTCTGGCCAGGGTCGACCGCTTGAATTCTCAATCCAGCCAGATCGTCAATCTGATCGAGCTTGGTGCTTGATGAAATCAAACGTGGCGGCGCATTCCAAAAAGCAAGGCCGGCCAGCCCGTCGCGTTCCATACTTGCTAGTTCAAGTGCACCAACTTCGCTGTCCTGGCGCTTGCGGCTTCCGGGGACACCGGCGCCGGCCACGTAGGATCCGACAGGCAAGGCCCCGCTGGATGCTGGAATCACCGAAATGTCAGCACTACCCTGCGCCAAGCTTAGCCGCAGAGCTTGTTCATCGCCCAGCTCAACATCAACTATCCGGAAGATACCGCCGACCTTGATGATGTCTTCAAATGCCTTTTGGGCTGAGCCAATAAGCTCTTCATAGGCTGGGGTTGATGCAAATCGTAGTTCGATTTCCTGGCTTCTCGCGGAAAAGGCGAAGGCTGCGGCGAAAAAAAATGTCGCAAGTAATGCAGAGAGCTGGCCCAGTTTTATGTGCTTGATCACTAGGATTTCTCCTCACCAGCATATTTCCTTAATACCGCAGCCTTTCGGCCTCATCGTCAACAAGAATCGTCAGTTCGCTGGCTGCCAACGCGCTGACGTGGGGGGCGCTAGCGAAACGACGGCTTGTGAAAACCCTCATCCCGAATGTTGGCCAGTCCGTTATCGGGCCAATGCCGTCGGACTGGGCATGCGGCGAGACGCCAGGGAACGACCGAAGGTGAACCGATCATCGTATCCGGCATGCTCGTCTGTGGCTTGCTTGGGGCAGGGGTCTGCTAGCCGCTCCGCGTTCGGAAGGTGGAGGTCCCGCGCTCGAATCGCGACGCGGGCGCTAGATCCTTGGCCGCTCAAACGACGAATGATCAGGAGTTCGAATCTCTTCGGGCGCGCCATAAATAATCGAATGAAAACAAAGGATTGCAATTGACCGGCGGCTCGCGCGTGTAGCTGTGGTCACATATTGGTCACAGCGATGAATGGAAAAGCTCGTTTGACGGCTGCCGCGGGTGCCCCGGCGCGCACCTACGCCCGGCAGCGACAGGGCTGGCTTTTCGAGCCGCGATGTGGGAAAATATACCTATCGACGTTCGATGGGAAAGTACAGCCATGCCTGCATCCAGAACTGATCTGCAAACAAGGTTCGCCGCGCACGTAACGCTGGCAACGCCACTGGGGCCGCGATCGAGGCAGGCTATAGCGAGAAGTCCGCTGTCGACTTGGGAAGGCGAGCGCTGGAAAGCTCTTACGTCCAAGAGCTAATTATGCGCGAACTGACGCGCCAGCGAGCCCGCGCCGGAGCGATTGGCCTGAACGCTCTGGTACAGGTCGCGCAAAGCGACAAGGCGCCCGCAGCCGCGAGGGTTGCCGCCGGCCGCGCGTTGATCGAATTCGCCGGCCTGGCGGATCGAGACGACGAATCGCCGCGGCATCATGGCAGCGATGAGCCGGCGCCGGATTACAGGGCGATACTCGACACGTTCGCCAACATCTCGTCGGCGGCCGTGACGGCGACGCGGGAGAGGATGCAATGAGGGCGGCTGCCGTGCGGCACGGACCCAAGCCGATTGCGGCGATGAACCGCGCCGAGTTGCGGGAGGCGATAGAGCGAACTGCGGCTTGCCCATGCCGCCTGACGGATCCCCGCGAAGCGACTTCGCGGCGTATGAAGTCGCGTCCAACTTCCTCGTCGAGATGCGCAACGCTGCCGATCCCGAACAAGCCTGTCATCGGGCGTTGAATACTCCCCGATTGTGGGCATCGAAAATTCCCTAGTTGGCGCCGTTGCCGCCAGTTCCGGGACGCGTCCCGGAACTGGCGGCTTTCGCTCTGGCGTCGATGATCCGTTCCGATTTGATCGGAATCGGAGCAGCGCTGGTGGTCCAACTTGGAGAACTTCTGATGATATTGGATCTACACCGCCAGGGACTGTCCGTGATGGCGATCGCCCGGCGCACCGGTCGCGACCCTAAGACGGTCCGCAAATACATCGAGCGCGGGCTCGAAGGTGGGGCGGCCGAACAAGATCGCGCACTTTGTCGACTATCTGCGTGACCGCGTCGCCGCTTATCCCGACCTGAGTGCCGTGCGGCTGACGCGCGAGATTCGCGAGCGTGGCTACGACGGCGCCTACACCGCCGTGAAGCGCTTCGTCGCGGCGATCCGACCCGAGGATCGGGTCAAGCCATTCGAGGTGCGGTTCGAGACGCCGGCGGGCTATCAGGCGCAGGTCGACTTCGCCCGTTTTGTCGTGAACTTCACCGACGAACCCGGTGTCATGCGCATTGTCTGGCTGTTCTCGCTGGTGCTCATCCATTGCCTGACAAAACCCGTCGCAGCCTGATCCGCCTTCATTGTTCACGGACGACTCATTAGACCTCAAGTGACGTCGCTTCATTCTGCGACTCTCGAAAAGCCTAGGACACGTACTCATAAACGGTTTTGTACGCGCGACTCGCTGCATGTGGCTTTGCTTCGATAGCAAGAATCCCAAGGCTCTATCGCGGAAGTTCGTCCGACAACGCCATTGAAACTTCGACAGCAGCACCGACACCGCCGAGCACCTTGACGGTGTAGCACAGTTCGGTTGCGGCCAAGCCCTTCGGTGACGGCAGGAAGTAACGCCGTGCGTTTCCCGGTGTTTCCGCCTTGAACGGCCCCCCTGGAAAAAAACCGATGCGAGTGGTTACGCCGGTCGCGGTCAGGGTGACCTCAAGGGAAGCGCCACCATCAGCCGGAGGAACGTACGAATGGACTACGAGAACCGCCCGCCGCGTCCCGCCAAAAACCTCAGCTAAACCGGCAGCATCGGCGCCTATGCACAGTTGGAGCGGTCGGCCCTGTACAACAAGGCGCGGCGGGGTTGCATCATTCCCGGCGGCGGTCACCCGGACCACCGCCAGCAATAGAGCCCAAACGGTAAGCCAGACCCTGAAGTTGCGGGAAAACACAAGGATTCCTTTGCAATGACGAAGACGACCTTGGATATGGCGCTACACAATCGCAAGTTCAACTTCAGTCACACCCACAGGTTCGGCAACGGCACCCGCGTGGCGCGCAACAGGAACAAGCTGAATCGAAATGTCGTCAGTGGATAAGTCGCCGGATGCGGCTAGACGTCGCAAGGCAGGCGTAAGATCCACCGCCACGGATGGGCGCATATCGTGGCTACCATGCACCGTGTTCGGACCGAAGAATCCTATGGTCGTCACGTAGTTCGCATTGTTCTCGATCGACGTATCGGCACGCGCATCTGGAAGGTTCACAAAGACTTTGAGTTGCGTCGTTTCGCTGTCGGACGGCTCCATCCTGCGGATGAATGCATAGACCTGCTGCCTTGCAAGGCCTGCGGTCTCCAGTGCGGCCTCGGTAGACGGATCCACGGCACGTGCAAGGTTCATGCCGCCTACAGCAAGCGACACGCTCAGGGGTTTGTCGGGGAAGGCTGTTGCATTGATTGCGCCGATCGACGGATTCGGAACCATTCCCTCGAACCCCCCCGGTGCGCCGTAGAGCGCCGCGAGATAGAGGGAACGCCCAGGATCGTACACTACCGGTACAGGTGGTTTTTCCGGCGGAGCCGGCCTGTAGGTATAGCCAAGCGGTTCGACCTCAAGCAACTGGTTGACCACGTCCGTGTAGGCAGCCCCGTTCGGATCAAAGAAATGGTCAGTAAACGACATGTTCAACCACAGTGGATCACCGCTGTTGGCGTTGCCTCGCCAGTTCCACTCGTCCCAGATGCGATCGATGTTGCAGTGATGCATCTGAAAAATCGGGTCCTGTGGTGAAGCGCCGGAGCACATGAATGGCCCCGCGACATCGCAATGCACGTTGTTGTGCGGATTAAACTCCAGCAGACCCTGTGTTCCACCTTGCATGATCCAGCTCGGATCGGTGCTGTTCTGACCGATGGCCCGGGAACTTCCGAATTCTTCGTAGGTCTGGCTTGCATAGATCGCGTCTAGTACCATGGGACCGGTTACGGTCGGCGAGATCGCGTCGCCGGTCTCCAGCAAACGCCCTGTGAGGTAGAGGGGATTGGGTTGGCCGTCGAATTCGGCGTCGCCGAAGGCAGCCGGGAAGTCCGGCTGCTCGGTCCAGTCCCAATAGGGCATGGCGAAGTCAGCGTTACCGGTGAGTGCACGCGCCGCCACCTCATACATTCGAACATAGCTGCGGTGCCACGGCAGAAAGTACCAATTGCCGTGCGGACACTTGTTGAATCCCACCGCGAAGGAGCCATGAATGTCGGAGAACCCAACCCAGCTCACGTTCTGGCCGTTGCGGGCCGGATCCTTCATCATCGTCACGAAATCGCGCAGTGTTTGAAGGATCGGATCATCCAGATCCATGCCTTTTAGGCTACGACGCTGTGGAGGGATCGCCTGTGCGGCTACACGCATTCCGGGAAGTGTCGCTGCGAAGACCACCGTGCCTATTGCTGCCGTCGAGACGAGCACAGCGCGCCGGGTAACCATTTCTCTCTCCTATGGAATCCGATTGCCTTTATTTCGGTATGGCGACATTTCGGTATGGCGACGTAATCCACGCATACTGACGAGCAGAAAAATAAAAGTGGGCGGCAAACCCGCTTTGGACTGTCGTAACCGGATGGACCCAGTTTAAAAAGCTACGGGAACTCCAAAAAGTGTCAGTCAAAGAATATCTCATAGCCCCCCTCGCTCCCAGAGTTCATTGGTCAAATAAGCTGGCAGCAGACCTCTCTCTGTGTCTTGAGTTCGAACTAAATTTGTTCTGACTATATGTGACAAGAATATTCCGAATTGTGTTTGTTGTCAATTTTGAAGTGGCCGCTTACGACGGTTCGTGACCATGTCGCTTCCCAATCCTTTGGTAACGGCAAGCGCCGGCCCCTAATGCTGGTCCACAATAAAACCGAGATCTTTCGGCATGATCGAGAGCTGCTTCTTTATGTCATTTAAAATGACGTCCATCCAGACTGCCTTGTTGACAGCATCAATTGGTTTGCAAGTTGTCTTGTTTCTATCGAAACCTAGGTGATGTAGGCCGATAACGAACCCTTCGCTGTCGAACACGGGGGCCCCGGAGCTGCCAGCTTCTGAATCACAGACGTGCTCGAACTCGGTCCCGGCCCGGCCTCCTAGCCAGCTAGTGCGGCTGCGATTCACTCCGAACTGACAGTTTACGGTGATTTGCTTTTGGTCCGCCAATGGATGATGAACGAGCTTCAACACTCCACCTCTCGGCCTGGTTGTACGGAGGCGTGCAATGGGCACGGTCCGGTCGCGCCCGTCCGGGGCAACCCGCAAAAGGGCATAATCGAGATCTCTGCTTTTTGCGACAACTTTGGTGCAACTGAAATCCCCGCTGATAGCATCACCGTCCCAGGAAAAATCGACCATCGTATTGCTGCAGTGGTCTTTCGTCCAGAATTGATCGGGAATCTCTACCACTCCATCGATTGTGGCGAGCAGCGTTGGGGCACAATGCCAATTGGTAAGGACCAGATCGCGCGCAACAGCAACGCCGGTGCAAGCCTTTGGTTTGGAACCGGTCGCGATGAGCAGCATGCCAACCGACTGCCCCAATCGCCGGTCCTTAAAGTCGACATTTTCATTAAACAATGGGAGCCAGGCGGCTTGGCTCGGATCGTCGGCCTGGACTGAATAGAAGGTTGTGCCGCTGCGCTCGGGCAGCACCAGAACGTTGTCAATAATTATAGAGAGGTCTTGTGGGTTTTCAAGGTCGCTAAGGGTCGCGAAGAGCTCTCTATGCTGCATTCGGGCTGCCCAAGCGTGGCTCCGTCCGACAAAATCAAGATCACTAAAAGTTTGCAGCACTCGCATCTGCGAGTCGTGAATAGCAAGCGTCCAGCGCGCGCCGGGCTGGCCAGAAACCGTGATCCGGGGCCTCATGTACCGTATCTCAGGGCCATCATAGGCGAGGCGCTCCAGCCTGTTGTTCTTCGATAGGACAAGGGCTGGACTGGGATTGGCGATTTCACCAAGCTCGGTCACCGGTGCGGGGCCGAGGCAATTTGCCGCCTGACTTGCGTCAAATGTAGCGGCGGTCAGAGCGACAAGTCCCACCCCTAGCCAATTGGGTAGCGATCCTACTGGGAGTTGCATTGCTGCGCCCACGGTTTGTGCCGAGACAGGATAAGGTCGTCGAGCTCCCCAAGCTTCAGGGTGCTGCCCTCGGAAAGTTTGACCAGCGCTTGTTCCTCGAATGCAGGGTCGAGAAGGACCGGACCGACTATGTCCACGGTCGCGCGATTACTAGTGGGGTCGGCCAGCGAGCCGTAGATGTACCAACGGCGATTACCGTCTGGCCAAAATTTGTCGGGGATGGAGCGAACTCGGAGAGTGTTCTTGGTAGACTTGGAGCCTCGCTGACCATCCTCGTAAGAGTATTCGATCCGCTCCTTACACCAATGGTCAACGCTGGCGTTGCTGTAATCGGCTCCGCCCAACTGAGGCAGCTCCAGATACCAATCTTTACGGGGATCAAGAAGAGCGACTTGCGGATCCACGATGCCAGGGGTGAAATGCCCACTTCCGTCCTTTTGAAGCATTGGACGGCTGGTCACCACCAGCCTTTTCTTCAATGCGGCAGCTTCAATGCCATTGAAACTTCGTTGGGTGTAGGAATCCGGTGCGCAGTTGACCATCGCCGCGGCAAGTCCCGCGACAAAAGCGGCAGCCTGCGAGGTTCCGCCATGTTCCTTTGCATAGCTGTCGTCGCTTTCCCGAGGGGTGAGGTAGCCGAACCCGGGAGCAGCTATCGTCACGAACTGCTTGTCATCCAGGTCAGCAAAGTTCGCACCCCTATAGATGTTCGCTTCGGGCCAGCCACATTTTTCGCAAGCCGTAACTACGACTACGTGCTCATTGTCGCCAAGATTCATGGGTGCAAATGGTGATCGCTCGTGCAGCCGGTGCGGTGCTCCGCTGTCCGGCTGGCCTGCTGCAACGATCCAGAGCTGCCGGGCAGCAAGAATAGCCGCGACCGTCCCTTGCTCCGTGTGCCGAGTCTCGGGGTCCTTTAGTTCTTCGCCATTCAAAAAGGTCTCAGAATAGGACGGGGTCGAGAAATCGTTCGCGTCGGCCTCGCGGCGTATTTCGGCGACGATATCCGGAAACTTGCTTGCGAACAGATAGATCTGCGGCCCATTGATGTCCTGGAAATCTGGTGCCGAGCGCTGGCGTACCAAGTGAATGAGATCATCTGTGCTGGCCAAATTCCAGTCGAAGGAGATGACCTGATTGGCCGGACTCAGGCCTGCAAATCCACTCCCGTTGTGGACGCTACCTATCACGCTAGCCAAAGAAGTGCCGTGATGGCACTGACGTCGGAAGTCTTCAAAGCGGCATTGATCAGCCGGCTCGACAGCGGTGCCGTCACCGCAGTACTCGGGGCGCGAATAGTCACGCTCTTCCCCAGTCAGGTTGACATACGTTACGTGCGACTTCAGCTCAGTGTGCGGGTGGATTGTCTGGTCGACAAGCACGATCTGTGGGCACTGGACACCAGGCGTGCAGTCTTTTGCACATTGGGGCACATCCCACTGAGTAAGCCAATCAAGCAAATGCCAGTAAGCGCCCTCCTGACCCTCGGGCGTCGGACAAACACCGTTCTGGGCTTTGGGCGCCACGAAGTGCTGGCTATATTTGCTCCTTCCTGTTGAGGAAATGTTTGTGTGAACCGTCACGGATTGTAGGTCCAGCTCTTGAACGTGTTTGATTGCCTGGATCGCTGCATCCGCGTCCTTCATGCGCAGCTTAACACGCTTGCCCTCCAGTTCGACCAGCGACTTTGACCCTGGATTGCCCCTTTGAACGCTTCGGACAAAGGGGTTCCAGCTTTGCTGACGCAATATTTCTGACGAATCGAAAGGATCATTTCTAAAAGGCTTCGAGTTGTATTCATCTACAATGGTCGTGTACGTGAACGCGCTAATATCAACGTTTGGTATCTGGTAAGCCTTTCCTGGATACAGATCGCCATCTTTCGTGTGATTGAACACCTCGAACGTTTCCCGAACCTCCTGTGCGGGACATCCAGGCAACTGGAGGGCCTGGCGCAGTAGGGCACATGGCGAATCGCCTTTTTGAGCTGTCACCGGCTTCGGCGCTATTGTGTCGTTGCCGAACTCCGAATACATGGAGGAGACCACCTTCAGAATGTCTGCGGAGGTGGAAAGGCCGGTGAACTCAACGATGACTTCCACAGATTCAGCGGGTGGCGATTTCTGGTCGATGGCAACCGCGTCTGAAGCCACCAGGCATAGCACTGTCAAGAAAGCTCCGCGGCAACCGCGGTACAATTCCGCCTGAATGCCAAACATTTCATAGCCCCTCTGACGTGGGACCCCAATAGTCGCTGTTTAGTTGACTGCTTGCAGCGCCTTTAGAGCATTTACGCGGCCGTGGCCGTAGAAGTCGTCGAACCCGGGATCACCCAGGTCGTCGGCGTTTCTACTAATGATGTCCCGCACTTGGTCTGGAGTCAGGTCTGGGTTGCGGGAGAGCAGAACGGCGGCGATTCCAGCTACGAAAGGCGTTGCACTCGACGTGCCATTAAATGTTGACGTGTAATTACCCTCGTCATAGCCAGCCGAGCCGGTGATGTCTGTCGTGTGAATGTGCACGCCTGGCGCTGCAACGACGATCTCTGGACCGAAATTGCTCCCCCACCAGTTCTCACCATCCTGCGAGGTCGGACTCTTGATTTCATCCCACTCATTGGTCGCGCCCACCGCGATTATCGGACGACCGGAGGACAGCACCGCCGGATAGCCTACGGGACCGTTCTCGTTCCCCGCGGCAAACACGAACACCCTTTCCTTCCCAACTCCGAAGTCGATCGCGTCGTTGATGAGATTCGATGGAGCGCCGCCTCCCCAGCTGTTACTGAGAACGTTCGCGCCACGATCAACCGCGGTCTCCAGACCGCGTGCAATGGTGCGGTTGTCGGTGCTCCAGCCTCCGAACTGGTTGCCGGTGGCAATTCGTATCGGCATGATATTGACACCTGGCGCTACGCCGGCCACGCCTTTGACATTGTTTGCAACCGCACCGACAATGCCCGCGCAAGCGGTGCCATGCCCGTCGGCGGGCAATGGCTGCTGATCATTGTCGTCGTCCACCGCGTCGTAGGGCTGCACGATGATGTCCTTCAAGTCTTCGTGTTCCACGTCGACACCTTCGTCCACCAATGCAACGATGATCGGCGCCGCTGGAGTCTCGGACGGCAAAGTTGAGCTTGCCAGCAATTGCCACGCGTCGATCGCATTGATGTCGGCATTGGCCTTACCGACAGGACTGCCCCTGTTATCCAACCCCCACTGACATGAAAAACGCTCGTCGGAGAGTGTAGTGCTGGCAGGGCATTCAGGACTGCCCAGTGCTCCTCCCTGCGCATCTGCTCGAGGTCGCGCAGGATAGAGACGAACGAGGTTCGGTTCTGAGTACCTTACCGAGGAGCTCTGGCCGAGCTGGTTTGAACGCGAAAGCGCCTCGCGTTCGTCCGCCTCCTTGAACTCGATGTAATAACGGCCGCGCCCCTTGTCGCTTTCGTCCGTTATGGCGCCGCCGAACTCGGCGACCGTGGACTTTGCCTGCTCTTCGGAAACTCCATCGTCGAACTGGACAGTGAACTCATTCACCAGGACATGGTCAATGCCACCGACCGAGTAAACGGGCGGCTCCGACTCGATAGCCCCGACCGTGTTCAAAGTCGTTCTTAAACTTTCGGTCGACAGAGGACCTCCTGTCGGCACCACGACGATGTTGTGGCGAGCAAGCGCTGGCGAAACGCTGGCGTTGACACGGCTGCCCAGACGCTCCGGAACAGCGGAAGGTTGTATGCCGGTTGGTAGGTCAAGCCGAAAAGCGCGATAGTTCCTCGAAGGCTGCAACTCCACTCGAGCTCCATCGACCATAAAGTAAGGCTCAGATTGGGCGACAGCAATTTCCGGACTCACAAAGCAAAGAGCCAGGATGCAAATGCTTAATCCGCCACAGATTCTTACACGCCTATGGCCCAAAAACTGACCGCTTAAGGATGTTGTAAGCATCTTGCTCACTCCGAGGGTGCGAGAGCACCTCATACTTGCCGCCAATTAGAGAGGCAGGGAACCTGTAGAGATTTTTGTATTCTCCCTCGTTTTGGGCGATTTCGCAAGAGGTATTCTTCGCCTGGCCCTAGGCGTTGCCGCACCTGTCAAAGGAACAGGATCAGAAAAATACCCGTTCGAAAAGCAATTTGAGATTGTGGTCCAATGTGAGCAAAGTAAGTCTCTTCCTACGCACTTTCGGAGGATCGCTTCCGTGGGGACAACTGTTTCTGGGACAGTGCGCAGGCATCCGCGAGGATTCGGCGAAGCGTCGGTACGGGAACGTGCAGGACAGCCATTGAGCCGCGATAGAAAACCAATTCCGGGTGCCGACGCTGTCTGTGTAGCGGAAGGCAATATGTCCAAGAGCACCAATGCAAGCGTCTTGGCAACCCGGCGTGGTCGAAAAACCTGGCGCAAACTCATTGTACGGAAACCGGGAGATCTCCGGATCGGCCACAGGCCCTTACGAGTGGATGGTCCGCGGCGGGAAGGTGAGGACCTGTAGCCACCAATGCACGATCAGAAGAAGTCTGACTCCACCATAGTAGCTGTGAAGTCGCCGAACAAAACCGGTTTTCCGATGGCGGAGGCGATGGAGCGAAGGGCGGGGACCAAGGGAAACGCGGATCAGCAAAGCACGCAGCGGATGCAGATCCGGGCACGCGTGACCCAGGCGCTGGGCCGCGTACGACAAGTCAATCAACGCTTCGCGGTCAAACTCTCAAGGTAGGAGCCGGATGCTCGAATCGGGCTCGTCCGGATCTGTGCGGGGGGTGCTCAGCAATGAGCATCCCTATCGCGAACCTGGGCCAATTCCGGAAGTGGCTAGCCTTGTGGTTGAGGACGCGGCGATCAGGCGCTTTTCAAAGATGCGTACATCCCGTGGTCTTTAACGAGTTGCGACTTCGAACGAGAAGTGCCGAAATCCTCGCGGGCCAACGGGCAGCGGGCATTGCGCCAGGCATCGCACTGAAATGGCCGACTTCCTTTTTTGCCAGTGCGTTCAGCAATTGGTTGCAAGGTTGGCGCTCGCAGCGGCTGTGGCTCAAGATCCGCAATCGCTTCGATTTCAGGAGGCAATCATGTCCGAAATCAGCGTCCAGGTCCCAGGGCGCGCGCTGAGGCTCACTCTCCGGGTCAGAGGTTCCAACGTGGAGCTTGTTCGGCAGGAGCGCCTGGGCATGGCCGTTCTGCCGTCCCTGCCAGCCGGTTTCGGGGCAGACCGATCCGGGTTCTGGTTCGAGTTGCGGAGCGTCGGAGGCCAGCCGCTCTACAGGATGGCGATCAACGATCCGTTGTCGGACGTAGTCGAGGTGCGGGGCGACGATCCCAATGGACCTTTGACCAACGTTCCGGCGCCCCGCCAAAACCGCATCTTCAGCATTGTCGTGCCGCACGCTCCGGACGGGACATCGGTCGCCTCATGTCGAGCCGGCCCGATCAAGCCGACCCGGCTGTGCGAAAGGACCGCTCCCTGCCCAGCACGAGCGCCGGATCGTCGTCAGCGAGGTGGCCTCAGGCGCACTCCAAAAGAGGGGGAATCCCGGTGGGCAGCGCTGACGGCCGCGTCCTCGGGATGCAGGACGTGCGCGTGCGCGGGCCGCGCGACCTCATGATCAACAACCTCCTGGTGGCCGAGGCCTTCCGACAGGATGAGCGGAACAATTCGCCCAATACGCCCGGCGCTTCTCGGATCGTCTCTTGACGGAGGAGCCCTTGCGGCGGGCTCAAGGCGGAATGAACGTGTTCCGCATCGATGTTGCCTCTACTGAAAGCGGCGTCGACGATCCAATGGCTTGCGGCGGCTTGGGAGCCGCGCCTGCCATCTACTTCGACGCGTCACTCTGTTCCGGCGGTGTGCGTCGCGCCTTGAGCGTGGACGAGGGGCTCGTCATCGATGTCGTCCGCGTTTCGTACCTGAGTGGCACCTCATTCTGGTGCTCGCCAACACCCAGCAGCACGCAGGCCAAGGTGGCACGGTCGCAACCAGCACCGTGGAGCCCGGTTGGGAGAACGTGGCGATTCACGAGATGGGGCGCTCGCTGTTCGGACTCGCCGACGAATACGAATATCTCCTTGGATGCGGCCAAGAAACGGACCGTGACAACTGGCCCAGCATCCTGGGCATCAGAATCGAGCCATCCGAGCCCAACATCACGATCGGAACGAATCCGACGAGGATCAAATGGCGCGATCTCATCGGCGCGGGAACGCCCATCCCGACCACAGCAACCCCGATTGCACATTGTGCGATCCACTACCAACCACCCGATGCCGGCAGGAACGGTGGGACTCTTCGAGGGGGCGGGACACTACCACTGCGGAGCCTACGGGCCCGTGTTCACATGCAAGATGCGCCAACATGCGAGGCCGTTCTGCGCGGTGTGCCGGCGGAGGATCTTGGAGACGATCGGGCAGTACCACCGCATCGCGATCTCCTTTGCGCCGTGGCGCTTCAGGCATGTTAACGACTATGCGGCCCGAAACGGATTCGTCAGCGGCTACCCGAACTTTCACGAGGCCGATTGGGGCGATGGACTTGTCTTCGGGAGCATCCTACTACGGCCGGGCCTCGTCGAATGGCGCGACGTTCCCGCGGAAGAGCTCAGCAACCCGACCAGCTTTGAGGGTCGTTTCAGGGGGTGAACGACTATTCGGCCGCCAATGGCTTCGCAGCCGGCTTCCAGAATTTCCACCAAGCCGATTACGGCGAAGGAATCGTGCTTGGCTGTATCCTCATCCGCGGCGGAGTCGAGTGGCGGGACGTGCCGGCGGCGGAATTGGGCAATCCGGCAGGCATGGCGCCCAGGTTCAGGACCGTCCATGATTACACGTACAACAAGGGGTTCGTCGGTGGCATCCCGAATTTCCATGAAGCCAACTACGGGCAGGGAATCGTCTACGGGTGCCTCCCGCTGAAAGGGGATATTGCCGAATGGCGGGACATTCCCGTTTCGGATTTCTGCGCCCTAAACGCGCGTTTGAACGACGCGTCTTTCCGATACCAGTCTGCGCATATCTCGCTTCGGCCAGGCCAACGTCGAAATGTTCTCGTCGCGATGCAGAACACGGCACCGCCACCTGGACGCAGGGCGGCGACTACAGGCTCAGCTCAAGCCCCGCAGGACAATAGCGTTTGGGACGCAGTCGGGTCGATCTCCCGGCTCCGGTGCCCCCGGTTCTTCGGCGACCTTCTCGTTCGACATCACGGCACCCGGGACCCCAGGCACTTATCCCTTCCAGTTAGAGGATGGCGCAGTAGAACGTCGACTGGTTCGGGGATTTCTCGACGCAGATGAATATCGAGGTGATGCCGGAGGTGTCGTGTGTGCCATTGGCCCGTTGCACGACGGGCGGCTCGAACTGTGGGCCTCGAGCCCAGGCTACTCACCACGTGGAAGAGCACGACGAACCCGCGCTCGGCATGGGTGCCGTGGCAGGACTTCGCGGCCGACGCTAGCGCGGTTGCGGGGAGGGCTCAGGACATCGCGGGGCGCCACTCTCCGATGGCCGCCTGGAGCTTTGGGTTATCGACGGCGCAGGCAACCTGCTCAGTAGCTGCAAGGTCAATACCGACCCGAACGCCAACTGGACGGCCTGGGCGGACTTCGCCGCGGATGCGGGTCCTCTTGCGAACGGCGCGCGGAAGGTCGCCGTAGCGCCGCTCCCCGACGGGCGCTTGGAGCTTTGGGTGGTCGACGGGGCCTCTCTCCAGTTTGGAAGGTCGATACCGACCCGAACGCAAATTGGACCGCCTGGGCAGACTTCGGCACGGACGCAGGATCTCTCGCCAACGGCGCGCGACAGATCACGGTAGCGCCGCTCTCCGACGGACGCCTCGAGCTCTGGGTGGTCGATGGTGCCTGCGGCCTGTTGAGCAGTCGGAAGGTCAATGCGGGTCCTCTTGCGAACGGCGCGCGGCAGGTCGCCGTAGCGCCGCTCTCCGACGGACGCCTCGAGCTCTGGGTGGTCGATGGTGCTGGTGGCCTCTTTCCAGCTGGAGGGTCGATACCGACCCGAACGCCAACTGGACGGCCTGGGCGGACTTCACTCTCGACGCCGGCGCGCTCCCGTTGCCGCCTCGCCAGGTTGCCGTCACGCGGCTTTCCGATCTCAGGCTGCAGGTGTGGGTTGTCACCGCAACCGGCGTTCTGTTCTCTTCCGAAAAGGTCGACGTCGACCCGAACGCGGCATGGTCGCCGTGGAGCCGCTTCGCCCCGGGGCCGTGACAGGCCTCATGGTAATTGACGCGGGCCGGTTCTCCTCGTTGAGGACGTCCCAAGCGCGGCGGAGGATCGCATCGATGATACGTGGATGCAGAGATAGAGAAGAGACAGAGCCGCTGAGTGCCGGCGGCGTCGTCCGACGCCGATCCAATGCCGGAGCCGTCTTGGGCCTTCGGAGCAGCGAGTGTCCGGTAACGCGTGACGCGACGCCCTAGGGGGTCTTAGAGCAATCCACATTGGACGGTGAGGATTCGTGGTGACGCTCGGCGGAGCAGCGGTCGCGTCGGCTGGTGACCCCGCGGCCACTCTCGAGGTCGCCGATCTTAATAGCGCAGGGCGCCCCGCCTGCGCTCAATTTCTTCCTGAAGAGTTGCGTCTAGCGAAGCCGGGAATTCCGGGGTCAAAAGGCGGCCTCCCGGTGCAGGCTGGTCGAAGTTAAAAACAGTGTGCCATAGATCTTTCCAGCGTTTAGCATGTTCAACAAATGCATCCAATTTAGCGGTCAAATCACGATTGTTCACGACGTGAAAGCCTTTATCGTATTTTAGTTTGATAATTTCATCGTTGGTCTGAAGTATGCTATCAATGGTGCCCTTCCAAGTAGCGCGTTGGACCTCATCAGGATGAGCTCTCAGATGGGCTTGGACGTAATCCGGGGCAAATTCGAGGCGCTTCAATTCCGTGTTGCTAGTCAATAACTCATGCATGCGGCGGTTTACCTCAAGACGTGTCGCGAGTGGCACCAAGAATTCTTCCAGGGCCCGACCGGCTTCTTGTCGCTCCTTATCGCGGTCTGCCCGAGCTTTTTCACGCTCCTCAGCACGCATCGCGCGCTGCTCTGCCCGCTCCTCCGCGTCCTTGGCTTCTTGTCTATCCAACCACCACTTCAGCCAACCGGTGCCGCCAACGACAATGGCCGACAGCGTGCCGACAATTTCGCGTCTGGTGAGGGGAAAGACGGCCATAGCGGGACTCTCCAAGCCCGGCTTCCATCGTCAATGTAACATACTGCGGCGCCTTGAGCGACTGGAGTAACTCCGAACAGATACCCGAACGAACCTTGCCGAGGCGCGACCCAATCTCCCGCCGATCAGCGCTGGTATACTGCGAACAGGTTACTAGCATACGGAAGTACAGACACGTAGTCGATAAGGTCAATAAGGCGCTTATTCGCCGTTATAGTCTATCCATGGTTTTATTCCAAATTTTACCAGCTTAAAGTGGCAGAGTCATGTCATTCCGCTTGCTGAATGCAGTTACGCTCGGGATCGGCAAGGGGGTCGTCCACGGTTATCTGCGGCGTGCCGTCTTGCCGGGATGAGTTGGCCGCTGCCTGAAAGGATCGATGACGAAGACCTTGAGCTGCTGCTCTTCCCGCGGCGAAGCCGGCCTCGCAAAGCTCCCGGAGGTGCCCGATTGGAGCTATGTCGATAAGGAGTTGCGCCGGTCATGTCAGAGGAAACTAGGTTGAAGCGTGCAGGGTGGGCTTCTAGCGTCGAAGGATGACCAAACCCAGCCCGTTCCGTTACTTCAAGACGTCACCCGAGATCATCCGATTGGCGGTGATGCTGTACGTCCGCTTTCCTCTCTCGCTGCGCAATGTCGAGGATCTGCTGCACGAGCGCGGCATCGATGTCAGCCATGAGACAATCCGGTTCTGGTGGAACCGGTTTGGCCCGATGTTCGCGGCTGAAATCCGCCGGAAGCGAGCGCAACGGATGCGGGCCTGGCCGCAATGGCAGTGGCATCTGACGAGGTGTTCGTGAAGATCAACGGCGAGACCCATTACCTTTGGCGGGCCGTGGATCACGAAGGGGAGATACTCGAAGCCTTTGTTTCAAAGAGGCGGGATCGCAGGGCAGCACTGAAATTCCTCAAGAAATCAATGAAACGAAATGGTTCTCCGAAGACCATCGTGACGGACAAGCTAAGGTCCTACGGCGCGGCCCTGAAGGAAATTGGAACTGCCGATCGCCAGCAAACCGGGCGCTGGATGAACAATCGAGCGGAGAATTCACACCTGCCATTCCGACGACGAGAACGAGCCATGCAGCGCTTCCGGCAGATGCGATGTTTGCAGAAATTCGCCGCAGTCCATTCGTCCGTCCAAAACCACTTTAACCAGGAACGCCATCTCTACACTCGCGACAATTTCAAGCTTAAACGGGCCGCCGCTCTCGCCGAGTGGCGCAGCCTCGGCTCGGCCTAGACTTCACAAATTCTTGGCGAACTGCGACTGGTTCGAATTGGTCTGACAGCACCCCGGATAGGATTGGTGAACTTTCGGAGCGCCGTCTGGATTTGCAGGCTCTCGCCTATCGCACGGAGCTCGTCCTCGGATAAAGTGCGGTCGCCTATCCATTCCGCAATACGGCCAGATCGCGTGGTTCGGCCCAATGTACGTCGACCAAAGCGCGCCCGGGCCTGGCTGCGCAGATTTCGCATATAGGCTGCCGCAGTTGCCGCCATGCGCGGACGAGGTGCCTGGGTCTGGACATCTTCGTCCTCGTCGCCGTCTTGCTCGTCATTGTCGTCGTCGGGCGTATTGAGCCCGTCGATAAATGCCGCCAGGCCTTCGAGAAATTTTCGGTCCTGATTGACCTGAGTATTGAGGCGCCGCCGCAACGCGGTGTCGGTTTCTTCCCTCATGCTGGAGAGGAGACCTTCAACGTCAGAGGAAACGCTCACCAGTTCCAGTAAGGCGCGAGGAAGCGAAATGGTAGGCGTTTCCGCGACGGCCTCTCTAAGCCTCCGCCCGAGGCGCGCGGTTTCCGAGTTTCCATTCTTTTCAAGGAGGTCGGCTGCACCGCCTAAATCCTCCCAGTAGTCGCCGGCCTGCCAGCTTACAAAATCCTCATACCAAGCTGTTTGCCTGTTGAGCACGTCAGGAAGGACATAGGATTCACCTTCCTTCATGATGAAAGGTCCGCCGCCGTCAGAAGCTTTGAGGATGCGAAACCTGTTTCGCGCCAGGCCTTGCCGAAAGCTTGACCATGTCGCGATCTTCTGGTCGGGCGCAGCAATGTTTTCGCGCGCGAAGGCCTCCTTGAGATACTGCTTGAGCAGGTCCGTGGGAGTGAACATCAGCCAACTGTGAGAGTGATCCACGGCATTGTCGGCACTGCTGTTGTCGGTCAAGCGCCGTTCATCGTCATCAAGATAGACACGATCGACCTTCTGTCCCAAACGCCGGATCAAGGTCGTGGTTTTGCCCGTGCCGGGCGGTCCTATAATCAGCAACTGACTGTTGAGGGGCAACCGGAAAATCTCGTCCTGATAGCGATCCAGGATCGGTTGGTCACGCAGGCCCATCTTCGTGATGACACTGCGCCGGATGCCTTCAATGATGTTGGTTGCTTGCTCATCGATAGCCAAAATACTGTCGAGGATGGAGCTATCTTCCCCGACGGCAATATGCACGGCGAGTGCATCGAGCATGGAGATGACGGTAATGGGCCCGTAGAATTCGCCCTCCAGAATGGAGTTACGCGAGTCCCACTGGCCCTGGCGCTCATGAGGATGAAGGATCGCCTTCTCGATGATCTCGACAGACTGAACGCCACCAGGGGTTCGGATATCGAAATCGTCGCCCACATCCCAGGACGCCAGCCGGCCCATCAACGAATTGCGTCCAGCGAAGCGTTTGTCTCCGCCGGGGCTTCCTGAAGCCGTTCCACGGCAGATGTAATAGATGACGATCTTTCCATCGTCCTGACGTGCTACCACCCTGGCGATGGCCGGTTCTTTGGCGAGCAGTTCGAGAGCACGGCGGTTTGCGCTGTCGACGTTGCCCAGGGCCCTGACGGCTTCGCCTGACGTAAAGGTGTTCACGCTGGCGCGCGCCGTCGGGCCGGTGGAGTATGGCTCGCCAAGCGCCGAACGTGCGTCCTTGGAAATTCTCTCGAAAACGTCGAGGCTTTCGCTCGAAACCCGTTCGATCTGATCCTGGTAGTTCGTGACCATTCCCATCTCCCTGCCGATTGTTCTTATTCTTTGATTGGGCTGCTATGTGCAACCAAATACGGAAGCGAGAACCATAAAATATAATATGGAAAGCTGCGCCCAGTGCCGCCTAACCTTTGCAGGCGTCATTGCTGGCTAAATGTAGTGCCGAAACGATAGCGGTTTCGACCCCACGCCCGGTATCGCGGTCAAGATTTCCCCGATGTCGTCGGCAAATCGCAGAGTGTCCGGCTAACCGTCGCTGAAAAGGCGCGCATTGAAGTTCAGCTTCGTCAGAGCGAGAACATCAGCCAGCACCTGATGGAGCCGCGTGTCACCAAAAACAATGAGCACCTTCAAGGGCGTTGGAACCTCTCAAAATGCGTTGCGATGGTCGATCTCAAGCGCTAGGCCCCGCAAAACTGCACGCCCGCCTTCGCGAAAAAGCTTGAGGTCATTCGGCTTGGTAATCTGGATGCCGGAAATAGTTGTTCCCGCCGGAACCGCGCTGCGGAAGCCCTCACTCTCCGCACCATTGAACCGCGGCCGTGGATAAAAATCTCCTGCGGCGGCTTGCCGTGCCCACTGATGTAGCTGTCAGCGCAGCGGCTGACGATCTCCGCAGCTTTTCCTTAGAGAGGTGAAACTCCCCGAGGCGATCAGACCCGAATGCGCCACAGCACCCTTGAACACAATACCTTCGCCGGTATGCAGGAAAATCTGCGCCCCGCAGCAAGCCTCATTGTTGTCGGCGGGGTTGTTCTTTCTCTTGAATACGAGGCCGATGTAGCAGACGCCGTCGCGGATAGGCGTGGCGGAATCCGTTGTTTGCGGAGACCGCCTTGAGTGTCTGGTACTCGAACCGCTTGAGGTGTTCGACATAACTCATTTGCGCGGGAATCAGGGACCCGCCACCGGGGACAAGGCGCATGATGGGTTCAAGGACATGCCACTGTTCCAGCGTGGTGACGGGCACGGTCCGTGCCCGGCCCCCTTTCGTCCAGCTTACCTGCAAGGCGATATGATCGGCACGAATGGCCGCCTGCGGCTGCAACATCATGGCCTCTTTGCGCCGCAGGCCAAACGCCACTTGGAGGAGAACCGACGCCTTGATATGAGGGGCACTCGATCGTGCCAAGCTTGGCCTGGTTGAGGGTCTGGGGCACGGTTGCGCGTGACTTCGCCACGTTCGGCGACGCCGTACGCGGCATTGTCGCGGTTGACGACATTGACCTTGTTGACCTTCTCCGCCCACCATCGCAGCCAGGTGAGGCGGTTGCGGATACTGGCATCCGAGGTATCGGAATCGAGCCACTTTCTACAAGCGCCTCGACATGCTTGGGTTTGAGGGAACCGGCGGACGGCAGCTTGTAGCCGAGGTCCACGAGGTCGTTGGCCATTTGCGGCCAAGCCGCGCCGACGGTGTTTTGAGTGCCGTAAGAGCCGTCCCGGTTGCGTTGGCACATCGGCCTCGCCCAACTTGGCCGTTCTGGTGATGGCGGTGTCGATAGCGCGGTCAACGAACACCTCTCGGCCCGGATCGCGTTGACGTGCGGACCGAGCGGCCAAGCGACATGCTGAAAAGTAACACTCTGGGCGCCCCCCTTCTCTGCCTCGGATTCGCGCCGACTTCACCCGGTTATCGAGCGGCAGCCGATGCCGGTGCTCGCCTTAGCCATAGTCCTGCACAACTGCCACGTGATAGTCTTTGAGCCGTCGGGCAAAGGATGAACGTTCAGCTTATTTCCCTTCCACTACATCCCTGAGTTCTTCGACCGTGAGCATGGGTTTGCGGTGTAGCATCTGGTGACAGTTTGAGCAGACCGCACGAAGGTCGCTCAATCGCGTCTTTTCGCCGGGCCGTATTTCTGCCACGGGCTTCGTATGGTGGCATTCGATGAAGCCAATGCCGCGCTCCTTATAAGTTCTCTCGAAATCAAAGCCGCAAACCGTGCATGCGAATGAAGTCAGGCTCGCCTTGAAAGCGGCGACCAGTTGCGGCTTCCGTTCAATGGCCCAATGAAGCCTGAGCCTGCGCGCGCCTTCTTCTTCGGAACGCTCACCCTCTCTTCCACTAGCATCTGCTCCTAGCTTCGTGATCGCCCTGAACTGCTCTTCGGACAAGTTGTACGAAGTTACCATCCTTTGCCGGCCGGGCTCGAAAATGTTTGGCGGTATTGGTAGCGACTCCCGGAATACGACAATCCGATCTTTTGGGACCGCCCAACGAAAGTACACAAAATCGCTTCGGATGGAGTTCTCTATCTGGGTAAGTGTTTGGTTCATGTATCGATGGGCAACCTGATTGATCTTGGCGAGTTCGAAAACATCAACCGCCATCTGCTCCACCGCTGAGGCTGACGGAGCGGCGGGTTTATCAAGTAATATGGCTCCGTCGTAATAGCCTGCCGCTCGCCAGCCGCCAGCATCGAAGGTCGCTAGGACAAGGCCAAATCTCTGGCCCTCATATTTCTTGGCAGGAAGCGCTACCGTGTAGCCGAGGACCTGTCCATCGATCGCGAAATCAATATTGAAATTCCAGTCCTCGTGCCCGAACCCGTGTTCATGAACGAAGCTGCCGACCCCCTTCTGGCTCAATCTGCCGCGTGACGGGCGAACCCAGCCTTCTGAATTGGGTGCGATCCTGTGTAGCTTGTATTCCAAATTATCCCTCCAAAATGGTAGTTGCTGCGATTAGCCTAAGATGAACCATCTCAGTGCCCTCAGCCTCCGCATTGGCGCAGGGTCGTCGCGGAGTCGGTGCATATGGGCAGCTTAGAACCGCCTCGCATTCTGCAATCTCCGCTTAACCGAGAAACCACCCGTTGTAAGCCTGCCATCTCAAAAATGGTGAGCTTCTGAACGCGTAAACGTTGAGTCCAGAACCACATCGCATTCTGTTATAGACTTGAAATAATTACATTATTTGAAGAGTAAGATTGACTTGGCAAGCAGGGTATAGTATCTGACGTTCCATGAGTTCAGTTGCCGCCTTCAGATCAAATCTGTCGCTTGGCAGTTAACTGTAAGAAGGCAGTCGTTTCGACCAGGATTGGCATCTAATTTGAGAATATTGAAGTTCGGATTCTCGAATTAGATGCAATCGTATTTGCCGAAAGGCCGTGAATCCATTGAATCCCATGATCCGTCTTCGAGAAGTACTAGGCCGATAAGGTGTTGACGTTGATTCTCAAATTAAATGCCAATGGCCGGGCTCGATCATTAAATTAAGTGCACATTCTCAAATTAGGTGTATAGCTAACATACTGAAATCGTTGACAAGCCACTCTCATCATTAACTGCAAAGCGACAGTGCTGCGGCCCGCGCTTAGTGCTCTCTCCCGCATCGGTTCAGAGTGTACCCGTTTTCAATGAGAGAGGCGGGCGCGAAAGCCAGAACTCCTGACAAATAATAGCCGCGAACATCGTTTTGTTGAGGCCGACTCTTTGCAGTCCGTCCCTCACATCATTATAACGCTTGAACACATCGCGTCGGCCGGCGCGTTAAATACCGGCGATATGGGGGGGTGATTAATGGCTGGTGAAGAAGCTGCACCATGTCGTCATCGGGGGGCGCCACCGGAGGAGGTGGTTAATCGCGTTGCCGAAATCGTCAGCGGCATCGCCGATGACCCGCAATACCTTTATCAGCGAGGACTTTCGGCGGACGAGTTTAGATTGGCCCTTCCTGCCGCGATCGAGAAGCTTCGCGGCAGCACGGCCGCCAGCAATGCCGATCGGCGTGACTTTCTGGGTATGATTTTCGATCATATGTTGGCTGTGGGCGCGATAGCCAGTGTGGTTCGCCCAGTCTACGGGAAGGATACGATTTACCAACTGGCCGTGCCTGAAATTGGTAACGTAGCCATCATACAGAAGGGGTGTCCCGATGGCGCTCACAGCAGCGTTGCATGGTCTGTTCCCTCATGGGCTGTCGAGACCTACCTTTGGTGGTTGTGCCCGAGTCTGGCCTCGGAACCCGGAGAACATGTTTTCAAAGGGGTCAACCGACTCCGCCGTCGCTTTTTCTCGGATGCACCAGATACGCTTGATGGCATCATCTTCCACAATGACCTCTGCGGGTCAGACCTTCGACCGTGCCCAAAGATGGGCCGGGCGGTGGAGATTGGCGGAAACCGCATTCCTCCTCCGTGTATCTGGATCATGCCGGAGCGGGGCCAAGGACCTGCCTTCAACTGGGACGGTCGCCGCCAGCGGCGATTCCCGGCAGTTCTGCTCTCGGCGTTCAATGTCGATGCAGGCAATGCAAGTGTTTTGACCGGGTACATCGGGTTTCACCAAGGCGTCCGCGGCATCAGGACCACAGTCGCCTCCCGGTTTGGTCCGGGACGGTTGACGACCTTCAGGAGCTCAAAATGATGAACCCTGTGTTAGACCAGGAACGAGTCCAACACCTTGTCGCGCGCCAGAGCTCGTCGAAACGACGCGCGCTGCTGGCCGCGTGGTCGCGGCCAGATCGCGAACTGCCGCTGGTGGACCTAGAGGTGACGTGGGTGCGGCTCTCCACTCTGAACCACCGGACTAAGGCTGAGCAGATGCGAGAGATTGAGACGAAGGGGCGCCCAGACCTGTTTTCGGCGGACCCGATGGGGTCGGAAGCACAAGCGGCGCAGCTTCGTATCCTGAAATCTCAGCCGGGCTTCGATGATCTCAAGGCTGATCTGAGAGAACGTGGTCAGCAGGAGCCGGCCGTAGCTACTGCGGAGGGCGTTCTTGTAAACGGCAACCGTAGGTCCGCTGCGCTTCGTAGCCTCTATTTAGACGATCAGCATGCGCCTTCTCGATATGTCCGCTGCCTCGTCCTTCCGGCCGATGCGACCATGGATGAACTCGTCGATCTCGAGACTGAGCTGCAGATCGCACGTGACTTCCGCGAAGACTATTCGTGGGTCAATGAAGCGCTCTTGATCGAGGAACTGTTCAACCGCGAAGCCCAGAACTGGGATCGAGTCGCGGCGAGGATGCACAAGGATGTACCCAAGGTTCGGGCGCAGTATGAAAAGCTGCAGCAGCTGCATCAGCTGGTGGCACTGTCAGACGGCACTCGCCACCACGCCGACTTTGATGAGAACGAGTCGGCTTTTGAGGAACTCACTAGGCACATCCGAACTAAGCCTAAGGCTGAGGCCAATTCCGTTCGGGGCGCCTACTTCCTTGGCACGCTGACCGGGGTCAACTACCGCGATCTTCGCCACCTTCAGCGGCCGGATGCCGCCGCACTAGTCAGGCAGGAATTGGAATCGGATCCGACAATCGCACCGCTGCTTTGTGCCATCAGGCATAATGTGCCCAACAATGGCGGCGATGTTCTCGATGACGCCCTCGGTGATGCAGCACAGGAAGAGGACCTTTCCGATATCCTCGCCTTCTTCGCGCGCAAGCGCAGCGAAGAGATAGTGACTCTCGCAGATGGCAAGAACGCTGTCGTATCCGATCTAATTGCTTCCGTAGGGGCTGCCGTCGCCGTCGCGGCACAGGAAGCCGATGAGGATTCTAAGGACGCAAAGGCGCTCGTGGCTCCATTGAGCCGTCTTGCCGCCGCCAAGGAGCAGGTTGGCCGCGCAGCTGCTGCGCTTGAACGGGCGCGTAGCTTTGACGGATGGAATGAAGCCGACTTCCAAACCAAGGTGGCCGCGCTCAAGGCCGAAGTGAGCAAGCTCGAGGCACGCGGATGATCCGTGCCGAGCTCTATCGGCAGGACCGTCCGACGGTCGTCGTCGATCGCTTGGACGATACGAATCCTGGTGCCTGGGCCCGGCTGCAGGAAGCCTTTGCACGCGGCATCCTCACTGGATCGGCACGGCAGTCAGTGGTGCACCCGGATGTGTTCATGGCGGAACTCGATGTCCTGCGCGACATTCGGGCAGTGTTTGCAGAGCGGGTTGAGCTAGGACCGACCCTCACATCACAGTTGCGATTAATGGCTGATGATCGCCGTGCCCGTTCCGTGGCGATCGAAGCCGGTGAGGCAAGCGAAACCGAGCTTGAGGCCCTCGCGGCCGAGCTTGAGGCCGCCGGGTTCAAAAGGAATTTGAAGCCCTTTCAACTGAGAAATCTCGCCCGCCTCATGCGTCTGCCGCATGCTGCGGACTTTTCGGTTCCTGGAGCGGGTAAGACGACGGTGGCGCTGGCGGCATTTGCTTTGGGTCGCGCTCGAGGAAGTATCGACCGTCTTATGGTCGTTGCGCCAATCGCCGCCTTCGGAGCCTGGGATGAGGATGCAGTCGCTTGCTTCAAAAAGCCACCGCGCGTTGTAATCTTTGGGGGTCCCGAAACAATTATCCCGCAAGACACGGAGATCCTGCTCTCAAATTACAATCGCGTCGCAAGCGATTATGACATTATCAGAGCCTTCGTAGCGAATGGGGCTGCCAAGGTTGTGCTCGACGAAGCCCATCGCGTGAAGCGCGGCGCTTCGGGGGTGCATGGTCGTGCTGTGTTGGATTTAGCCTATGCGGCTCATCGCCGAGACGTGCTAACTGGTACGCCGGCCCCCCAAGGCGCGCACGATCTAGTGGCTCTGGTGAAGTTCCTATACCCGGGCCAGGATCGCCAGATTCTTCCGAGGTCTGCTTACATCGAAAGGCTGGGGCGCGATCCGAATGTTCTCGGCGAGACTCACGCAGCGATTACGCGGTACTTCGTTCGAACTCCCAAGAGCGAGCTGGAGCTGCCTCCCACAACGTTCGAGGTTATCCGCAGACAAATGGGACCCATTCAAAACGCGATCTATGATGCGCTCGTGGGTCGCTACCGCGCCACTTTTTCGCTTCCCGACCGCGGTCGGCACGAGATGCAGCGCCTTGGCCGCATAGTAATGTACCTGCTCGAGGCCGCGACAAACCCCATGCTGTTAACGGCCGGTTCGGATGAGAGTGATGATCCAGGATTCCTTCACCCGCCGCTCGAGTTGTCGAGCAGCGAGCCGCTCGTCAACCTGCTACAAAGCTACAAAAACTTTGAGACGCCGTGGAAATACCAACAAGTGCTTTCCATTGTAGCGGCAGCAGCCGAACGCGGCGAGAAGGTCCTGATCTGGTCCAACTTCGTGCGCAACCTCAAGGTGTTGGCTCGAATGCTTGCGCAATATCAGCCGGCAATAGTGCATGGAGGGGTTCCCTCCGACGACGGTGCTCCCCCTGGCGACCTAACGCGCGAGAATGAATTTCGGCGGTTCCGACATGATGCCCACTGCGTTGCGCTCCTGGCAAATCCTGCAGCCTGCGGCGAGGGCATCAGCCTCCATCACTGGTGTCACAACGCTGTGTTCCTGGATAGGACGTTCAATGCGGGCCACTTCCTGCAGAGCCAGGATCGCATTCACAGGCTTGGGCTGTCGGCGGATGTAAAAACGCGCTTCACGCTACTCATCAGCTCGAACACCATCGACAATACGGTTGACGGAAGGCTTCACGACAAGGTCAGGGCGCTTTCCCGTTTGATGGATGATCCCGGCCTAGTCCAGATCTCACTACCTTCTCCAGATGAGGGCGAAGGCGGTGCACCTGCGTTCGAGGATGATTGGCAGGCCGTAGCCGCACACGTCGGAACCATAGATGTATGAGTTGCCAAGTCGCGGACGCTGTCATGCTGCCTTCCTGCTGGCCTACAGTGCGCGGCTGAGGCCTTCAGGTGACTTCAACTCTTGGGTGATATCCGCGAGCGGGAAGTCAACCATCATGGCCGCCTCAACTGACGTCCTAGGTACCGCGAGGCTGCTCGTAGATATCAACCTCGCTAGCATAACCGATGTCGTCGCGATCAATCCCGTACTTGCCGCTTTCGACAGCAAGGCTGATCGACATAGTCTGTTGGGCATTGCCCGTCTCTTGCTGCAGAGATGCCCTCCGGCGTGGATTGGAGCTGCAATTGTCGACGGGCGTCTGGCCCCAGAATTCATTCCCGACAGTGACCTAGAAGCCCTTTCCTGGGTTGGGCCGGACCTGGAACCGCTGCTCGTCGAAATACATCATCGGCTAACACGTGCGGCCTTTGACGAGCGCAGAAAGATGCTCGGCAATGCTGGCGAACTCGCAATCATGTCGGCCCTTCGTTATGAGAGATACTCACCGGTGCATGTGGCGCTCCTCTCTGATTGGTACGGCTACGACATTGAGAACCGTCGGGCCTCTGCTACCGAGCGCTTGGAGGTGAAGGCGTGCGTAAGAGCCACCGCAGACCGTGTATTCGTGTCGCGCAACGAATTCGACAAAGCAGCAAAGTTCGGGTCCGAATGGCGACTCATTCAGGTGATATTTTCGTCAAGTGTAATGGTGGAACGAACCATCATAGCCCCTCATGTAGAGGAGGTCCGTGAACTTAGCAGCGGCGCGCTCCAAGCGTTGGCTCCTGATCCATCGCCGACGTTCCAATGGACCGATTCCGCTGAATTTCGCCCGACCCCCGATATGTGGATTCCAAGCGCACTGCGCGTGGATAACACCTTCTCACTGGAGTGTAGGTAAGATGTGCGCGCCTCGTTGTCGCTTGCGCGTCCGGAGAACTGTAAGACCATCCATCTGGAAAGACCGCACATTCATAAAAGGCCCCGGTGCCTAGCAGTGTGATAGCCCGGGAGCAGATGGAGCGACGCATCGAGCTCAAACTGCCGCGGCTGATCGAGTTGCTGTTGTCGCGGCCGCTGGTCTCCACCACCATGATCCAGAAGGAGCTCAAGGTGACGCGACAGGGTGCCAATTTCGTTGCCGAGTTCACCCTGTCAATCTGCGCGAAATCACGGGAGGGCGCGATATCGGGCGTAGGGGTCGTTTGGCTATTCAGGTCGGATTTCATTGGTCTCCGTGGGCGAAAGATCGAGTGTCACGTGGCAACGTAGTAATCCTTGCTTTGCCTTGCCGGCGGCACGGCATGGGCCGTGATCAGACCGTCTCAGATGAATGAAGACCTTTTTTCGCTTTGGGCCAAGGTTTGCCGAAGGCTGTCAGGAAAGGGCATCTGTCGCATTCATATCGCCATGAGGCAGTTTTCGGCATCCGTCACCGTGAGCTCTACGCCAACTTTCGGATGCATTATCTGATTCCGCGCTGTGATCGCTGCGGAAAGTAAGGGCCACCATGCCCGATTTGCGTCGAATTGTTTGTGCGAAAAACGCCACAATAGAAAATGCAGCCTTTCATCAATTGAACGGTATTTATGACGCAGTAAGATTATTGACGAACATGTTAGATCTTGAAACCGAGGTAAAGAAAGGGAGTCAGCCACTCCGGGATTTTTAAGAAGCATGCTTGCCCAGGAAGTCGGCGAGTCGGCGAGCAAGGCGGTCCGCGTCTTTCATCTCGCATTCCCAGATCACTAGGACCCGCCATCCGTCGGCCTCGATCGCTGCGACGCTCTCGGCATCGCGCTCGACGTTCCTCGCGATCTTCGCCGACCAGTATTCCCGGTTTTTTTTCGGCATACGCGCGCCGCGCTTGCACCCATGTCCGTGCCAGAAGCACCCGTGTACGAAGATGACGGCCTGTCGCCGGGAGAACACCAAGTCGGGCTTCCCGGGCAAGTCCTTGCGGTGCAGCCTGAAGCGATAGCCGAGTGCGTGCGCGAGGCGGCGGACGGCCATCTCCGGTTTTGTGCCGGTTGACCGGACCAAGGACATTTGTCGGCTTCTGGCAGGATCAACGTTCGCAGTCATGGAAAATTCATGGTGAGCATGTTACGGATGAGAACAAACCGTAAACCATTTTCGGCGTGGGGTATGCTAGCATTACGCGCGAATCACGGGGAGATCATGCGGACATTTTATGAGTTTTTCGCCGGCGGAGGGATGGCGCGTGCCGGACTTGGTCCAGAGTGGCAGTGTGCCTTCGCTAACGATTTCGATGTAAAAAAAGGCCTGACGTATCAGGTCAACTGGGGGACCGGCGGCGAGCTGACTATCGGTGATATTCGGCAAGTCAAGATCGACAAGCTCCCCGGCACTGCCGACTTAGCTTGGGGGTCATTCCCCTGTCAGGATCTGTCGCTTGCCGGAGGCGGCGCTGGATTGAAAGGCGAGCGTTCGGGAACCTTCTATCCGTTCTGGACGATTATGAACGGCCTGATCGCAGAGGGCCGCGGTCCGAAGATCATCGCGCTGGAAAACGTTAACGGGACTCTGACCAGCCACGGAGGCGCTGACTTCGTGGCGATCGCCGAGACTTTCGCGAAAGCGGGCTACCGCTATGGCGCTATGGTCATCGACGCAAAACTTTTTGTCCCGCAGAGTCGCCCAAGGCTCTTCGTCATCGGCGTCCGGGGGGATTTCGAGGTCCACGAGGCCATGCTATCGCCGGAGCCGGTGGCGCCCTTCCATTCCCGCGGCCTTCAAAACGCGGTCGCAAGGATTCCTGCAAAGGCGCGGAAGCGGTGGCTGTGGTGGAATCTTCCTTCTCCGCCTGTCCGCAACACATGCTTCGCCGACCTCGTCGAAGAAAATCCCTCGAGCGTCGAATGGCACACCACGGAACAGACCGCGCGGCTGATCGCCCAGATGTCTCCGGTGAATATCGCGAAGCTTGAGGCCGCGAAGCGGGCCAGGCGCCGCATGGTGGGGACCGTCTACAAGCGGACGAGACCGCAGAATCCTAACGGGAAAGCTGTAAGAGCGGAAGTGCGCTTCGACGAGATCGCGGGTTGCCTGCGCACACCGACGGGAGGGTCGTCCCGGCAGACGATCATGGTCGTGGACGGCGCCCGTGTCCGGTCGCGCTTGATCAGCGCGAGGGAGACCGCACGGCTCATGGGACTTCCGGACGGCTACAAGTTGCCTCGCGCATACAATGAAGGCTACCACCTTACAGGGGACGGGGTGGCAGTTCCGGTCGTTCGCTTTCTGGCGCAGCACCTGTTCGAGCCGGTCCTCCGAGCGACCGAGGGACAACATGGCGAAACTCCCGAACAGCACAACAGACAGCACGAAAACACCGCCGCTCGAAACGGACGAGCTGCGTAAGGCCATTCGGAAGTTCTTCCGCGAAACTCTCTACGACGACCCCTCGGGTGAGAAGCGTCCCGTCGGCAGCTATCGCTGGGGAGTATACGCGTTCTACGACTACGACGGGGAGCCGATCTACGTCGGCCAGACCAAGGAGAAGGTTTCCGGCCGCGTCGGGCGCCACCTCACGAACCAGCGCACCGACGCTGTGGCGATGTCGGTGTTGGACCCTTTTGAGGTGGCGGAGATACAGGTCTGGCCACTGCCGCAGTTCGAGGCCGTGGGGTCGAAGCACTCTGACTTTAAAACGGCGAATGCGCACCTAAACGCGCTCGAGCACCTTGTCTTCACTCGGCTACGCAACGAGAGCAAGTTCAAGGCGATCCTGAATGAGAAGGACCCGCCGGCGCCGACTGTAGAAATCACCGAGCCGCCTTCCATGCGTGGTTCGATTGTCTCCGACCGGATCCAGGAGTTGCGCGGCCATCCGGACACCCGTTTGGCACGTCGGGCGCTCATCGTGTCCAAGCTGTCGCAGGTCATCTCCGAACGCGAGGTGAAGATGGGCCTTCGACGTGTGCTCGTGACCCAGACTAGGCGCATGAACTGGCTGGCGGAAAGACGCTTCGAGAAACTCGGCGGCGAGAGCCTAGTAGAGGAAGGAGCCGAGGACGAAGAGGACACAAAGGGAGACTTGGACGGGGACGGAACTGCGATTCCACACTGACGAACTGAGTGCATCGCGTCGAAAGTAGGTTAAACAACAATTATGCGCGATGCCCTTGGTCACCGTCGGCGTCGGGTCTATCTGCGTCAGGGGAATTGGGCGACACCGACCTTAGCGACGTCGCCGATCGTCAATCTCGCCGCCCAAGTTAGCGGCGTAGCCCGCCGCTTTTCTCGGATCAAGGCGAATAGGCAAGACCACACCCAATCCGGCCCGCGCCATCCCGCCCCGCAAAAAATTCATAAAATGCGCCAACATGCATTGCGTCTCTCTCGCCGGCATTGTCGTCAAACAACACTGAAGTGTTTACTAAAAACTGTTGGGGCAGCTTGCTTAGATAGTATCCTGAAGGTTCTGCAAAAAGCTCTGGAGAGAGAAAGGCCCTTACTCTGAGGCGAGGGGCGGCCATGGCACGCTGGTGACGTTGCGATCACCGATTCCCGTGGAAGGGCAAGTGCCATGACCAAGCGAGACGTTAGACTGAGCAGAGGCGAGTTGAAAGCGTTGCATGTAGCGGTGGCAGTCACAGTTCGAATCATCCCAAGCTATCACTTTGGACGATCCCAGATTCTTGTTTTGTTCGCAATGCCCGGTGCCGCCGCGAGGTATCCTCGTGGGTCAACTGTACGTGCACGGGTTTGAGTTTGGGGCTAACCCAGCTTAGGGAAAAGACCGTATCTGCCTTCACCGTCCACGCCGGTAAAGGTCTCAATTTTGGCTAGAGGCCGAATTCCGTTCGGGGGGTCGGAATTCTCAATTATGATGATCTGCGCCAGGTTTTTCAGGCCAGCGAGATGTTCATAGAAGTGCGTCGCAAGGCTTGTTTTCTTAAGTTCTTCCTCGTCGGCTGAAAGCTCGCCGTGCTTGCTCTTCATCGGCTCGCGATATGTGAGAAGCGGTGTGTCTAGAACCAAAAAGCCGGGATGTGGCAAATCTCGGCGCCGGCAGAAGAGAAGCACCGCAACATTGAATGCGGCATGCAAGATGGCCCGGACGCCTTTTCCGTTCGCCGACCTGGGCTTACCTCCGATGGTAACATCGTTCGTTTCAATATCGAACTGCGCGCGGTCGGCTTGCGGAAATTTCCAAGCCGTCAATACTTCTCGCACGACCTCTCCGAATGTGTAGGCAATTGTGCTATCCACACCCACGTCGAGTTTGTCTGCCTTGCCCTCAGAAGCCTTCTCTTCGATCTGGGATCGACGAACTACGAGACGGTCCCTTCTCTCGTAAAGGTCTTCCGCTCGATCAATCCGTGCCTTGGTGGCAGAGAGTTCTTCGTAGAGGTGACGTGCAGCGATTTCTTTGGGCCGAGCGTCCTCTATTCTTTTCCCAGCACGATCAATCTCGTCCGACAACTTTGCAGACCTGCTTCGCAAGCCCGTTGCCTCGGCCTCAAGCGATGTTATCGTCTGACCTAGTTCACGCTGCTCAATCTGAATCTTCCTCACCTCGGCGGCAGCAGCCCTGTGAGCAAGGGCGATCTCATCTGCGGCATGATTGCGCCGCTGGACACCAGGCGGCGCCCCGCAGACCGGACAATCGCGTTCCGCCATAGTGACCAGTATGAATCCGCCCTCCTCCAAAGCCTGTAGCCGGGCAATGTCGGACTTGTAGACCTCACTAAGACGGCCGAAGCGCTGCAGCGTCACTTCGAGTTCCGTAAATCGAGAAACCAGGTCGCGTTGGGTTTCCACAAGCTGCCGACGCTCGGTCACAAGGCTGTCAAGATTGTTTTGAGCCTGACGCAAGTTGTCATGCAGGGAGCCTAGGGATCCTTCGATCTTTCTGAGCTGTTCGGTGAGCTCCTCACGCGTCGGCCCACCCTCGCCAATCTCCTCATCAAGTTGAGCGATCATCTCATCGACCAACTCAACCTTTGCAGTTCGGGCGACACTTTTCTCCTTTTTACCTGCAACGGTAACAGCCGCGCCATCGTCGTTGCCGGTTAGAAGCAGGCGGAACAAGTTCCGTTCAAACGTCCGCTGACTGGGAATTCCAGAATAGAGGACGGGACTTCTCTCGGAAATGATGTCTTCCTCCGACACAACGACGTACGGAGATAGCAAGCGGATCGAGAGAGTATCTTTTTCCGCGTTCGCGCTTTTGACGATTACCTTGTTCGCAAGGCCAAGCGTCTCCAGGAGGAAATATGAAACGTTGTCGCTTCGCTTGGCGTCGAATTTACCTTGAAGGATGGCCCCCGCCGCAGAGGGTGTATTCTTGATCAACCCATCGTGCACACGGAACGCGCCGCCCTTTGTAGCCCGATAAAGTGTGACGTCTCGGGCGCTAGAGAGCGTCAGTCCTAGCCAAACAGCATCGTAGTGCGTGATTTCCTCAGTTTTGGGCAATTCCTTGGTCGCTGCCAGCATGAAGTTTAGCGCCTTGGTCGTAAACGACTTGCCGGTGTTGGAGGCTCCGTAAACTATGTTGAGGCCATCGTTGAACGACAGTTCAGCCGGCGCGACTGATGGTCCTGTGAAAACCAGGTGACGAATCGTGATGCCGCTCGCCATTATGCGCTACTGCCGGTGGGGGCGTGATCTGCGCGGAATTCGGCGGTCCAGCGGCCGATCTTGGCCTCAATCACAGCTTTGATTTCGACCGTCGCCATTCCAGCAAAGCGCTGGGCAATCCAGCGGGCACGCTCTTTGAGTGCCATCGAATAGTCGGACTGAAGCAGGTCTAGGTAGGTTGGCGCATCCTCGCTGGCGACAAACGTGACGCCAAGGTCTGTTTCCACGACGTCAACGAGATGCACCTGCTGCATGATGCGCAAGCTCTTCTCCACCAGCTGACGACGAACGAAGAGTTCACCGGTGCGATTCGGCAAGTCCGGATGGAGACTGGGGGGCACGTCCTCTCCATCGAGGTCAGCCGTATGAACGACCAAGTGGTCCAGCCAAGTCATTTCGATCAGATCACACTGACGCGGATAAAATGCTTCCAACAGCATCACCGCTCGGATGCCGGTCTCGAGGGTGCTGTTGAAAGGATGACTAGGTTGCCGTCCCTCGCTGATCACTTCCACGGAAGCCGCCCCTCATTCGCGAAATGATGACAGGTACCTTGTTTGACCTGCACCCGCGCGTGGCGTCCTAACACCCCGGAAGCTTGGATGGTAGCCGCCTGCGACAGCACCCTTGTCACACGTTCCAGGCCGCCACCGTTGGACTCCGTGTAGACATCCGAAACCCCGTGATAAACCTCATCCTTGAACGTCGAAAGATAGTCCGGAGGGGTCGAGTCACGATAATAACGATCGAACTCGGCCGCGTCGAAGTACCGAGTTCGCTGATCACGCAAATGGGTGCCCCACCGAGCGTCCTGTAGAACCGCAGCCGGGTTCTCGAACTTTGATCCGGCGCACTCGCCATAAATATCGACCAGCTGACTGATGTAAGCAGATTCGTGATCTTGCAACTGGTCAGGTGCCACGCCAAGCGGCGAAGGTCCCGGATCATCGTTGAACCATTTCACGAGCACAGTCTTCGCGTGGCTGTCATCGACGAGACGGACGGCGTCCAGAGAATACACTTGGGTAAAGTCGAAAGCATTTATTGCCGAGCGGATCTCCTCGCTCAAAGGGACGCTTGCATTCTCGACCAACTCCCCGGCTATGCCGGTGGCCCACCGATCGAGGAAGGCCTGCCTGAAGCGTTCCGGATGTGCAATGAAGGCCTGAACGTTGCGCACAACCCCTCGAGGGGCGACGAACGTATAGGAGCGCGGCAGCGTGTACTCACCCTTCGCTGCGTGCATGAAGATTTTGCCCAGCTCAACAAACGCCGCCTTTTCCGATAGACGGGCACCGAGTTGCTTGCACTGGAAGTTGTCCCAAGGGCCTTCATGCCGCTGATCTGTGACGTAAGCCACGACATCGCGTCCCATATCGCCGGTGCCGGACCAACGCTCGTGTGAGTTGTAGTCCTTCGTACGGTTCGCAAGCCAGTCGTTGACAAAGGCTTCGAGACGTTCGTCGGGCAATGCGGTGAGCTGGACGGCGTAGTTTGGGCGCAAGATATCGCTCTAGGTTCGAAACGGCGAAGCAAGGTTCGCCGTTCCTTGTTCAATTGACAAGCCAGCGCACAATACATGCCCGATAAAATCCAATGGGCATCATTTGCC
This sequence comes from Mesorhizobium sp. WSM4847, assembly GCF_055811335.1. NCBI lineage: Bacteria > Pseudomonadati > Pseudomonadota > Alphaproteobacteria > Hyphomicrobiales > Phyllobacteriaceae > Mesorhizobium > Mesorhizobium sp. WSM4847. Next base: position 75,242 of record NZ_JBVVPY010000027.1, read on the forward strand.
AGTCCGGTCAAAGCTTATTCGCAAGAGGTCAAGGTTACATCAACCAGCAAACAAATCAGGTTGGCATTCATCGGGTTTGTCACGTACCCACCCGGCCCGCAGACGGGAATATTCCTCATCGAAACGCTCGCGCTCGAAGAACCAGATGCGCATCAGCGGATAGATGCGCTCATCGTATAAGGGGCCAACACGTACAACAAGTCGCTGTGCCTTCCATCCCGGTTGATCAGTGCGCCATCGGTGGCGATGTCGAGGTGAAGCCTATCCGTCCGCGCCAGACCTGTGGCGAGCAGGGACCGGATCAGGGGGGTTGGGTGCTCTTGCCCGGATCCGCGATCAGGCCGGCAGTCGTAGACCCGTCCGGCCCGAATCTCCTCAAGCGCGGCCATCAGGACGCAGCTGGCACCGCCGCCGATAATTCGCAAGGGACCTGATCGGAGCCGTGCCGGCAGTCGGGTCGCGATACGCGGAAATGGCGGCTGTCATGATCGCGCGGGTCTCCCTGGCGGTCCCACAAACTATTATGTGTTGGCGTAACGCTTTGAGGTTGAATGCCCGATGCGAAGGTGGCTCAGGCGGTGCGGCCGGCTGAACGTATTTTCCGGGCGCGGCAAACCGAAATGGTCCCTCAGCGTAGCCCCGTCATAGTCGTGCCGGAAAAGTCCGCGCTTGCGCAAGAGCGGCACCACTTCCTCGGCGAATATGTCGAACCCGCCCTGCAGATACGGCGGCATGATATTGAAGCCGTCCGCGGCGCCATTGTCGAACCATTCCTGGATCTTGTCGGTGATCTGTTCGGGCGTCCCGGCCTGGACCCAATGGCCGCGCGCCCCGGCGAGGCGGTGGAGCAACTGGCGGATGGTTGGATTCTCGCGCTCGATGATGTCGAGTACGACGTGGAAGCGGCTGCTCGCACCACGCTCGCCCTCGATGCGGATAAGCTCGCGCGGAAATGGCCCGTCCAGATCGTAGCTGGAAAGGTCGGCGTCTACGATGCGGCGTAGCTGGTGAAGAGAATATTCCGGCTGCGTCAGCTCGTTGAACTCGTCATGCAGCGCGCGGGCTTCCGCCTCGGTGGAACCGATGAAGGGGCTGATGCCGGGCAAGACCTTGACGTGGTCAGGGTTGCGGCCAACCGACTTCACGCGCGCTTTGATGTCGGCATAAAATTCCTGCGCGTTGCCGAGTGTCTGATGTGCTGTAAATATCGCCTCGGCATAGCGGCTTGCGAATGACCGTCCGTCTTGCGACGAACCTGCCTGGACGTAGACCGGACGGCCCTGCGGAGAACGCGGAAGCGTGAGCGGTCCCTTCACACGATGATATTTTCCGATGTGGTTGATTGGATGGATCTTGTCGGTGTCGGCAAATATACCGGACTGCCGGTCCGCGATTAGCGCGGCGTCCTCCCAGCTGTCCCAGAGCTTAGTCACCACATCAACAAATTCGCTTGCGCGCTCGTAACGGTCGGCGTGGGTTGGATGTCGGTCAAAGCCGAAATTCAACGCTGCGGACGCATCGCCCGTCGTGACAATATTCCAACCGGCACGCCCGCCGCTTAGATGATCAACAGAAGCAAACAGCCGGGCCAGGTTGTAGGGTTCGTTGTAGGTGGTCGAGGCGGTGGCGATGAAGCCGATGCGTTCCGTCACAGCAGCGAGAGCCGAAATCCATGTCAGCGGCTCCAGTCTGAAGCGGCTTGCGTAGCGAATGTTGTCGGCAAGCGCGGGCCCATCGGCAAAGAACAGCGCGTCGAATTTGCTCGCCTCGGCCTTTTTCGCCAGTTCCTGATAATAGGCGATATCCAGCACTCTCTCAGGGGCGGAATCCTTGTAGCGCCAGCCGGCTTCATGATGGCCGCCAGGATAGATGAAAAGGTTGAGGTTCAACTGTCGTTTTTCGGCGGGCATAGTTCGTCCTCCTGGGTGGTGATGCTGAGCGACAGGTCTTGGGGGGCCGTTCAGACGGGCAACACAGGCTTTGTCTCGACGCCGAGATGACGCAGAAGTTGGGAGCGGATCTCGCCGAACCGGCGATCGCCGTGATCGCGTGGCGTGGGGATATCGATCGCGATGTCGGCGGCGATCCCGCCATTGTCGAGCACCAAAACCCGGTCCGCCAGCGTTACGGCTTCGTCCACATCATGGGTAACCAGCAGCACGGCCGGCTGGTGACGGGCGCAGAGCTGGCGCAGCAGATCGTGCATGCGCAGGCGGGTCAGCGCGTCGAGCGCGCCGAACGGCTCGTCCGCTAGCAGCAGCTCAGGATCACGAACCAGCGAGCGCGCCAATGCCACCCGCTGCTGCTCGCCACCAGAGAGTTCGACCGGCCACGCGTTCTCGCGGCCGCTCAGGCCAACCTCTTCGAGAGCTACCCGTCCGCGTTCGGCGGCTTCCGGCAGGTCGAGGCCAAGAACCACATTCTCCAGCACTCGTTTCCATGGCAACAGCCGGGCATCCTGGAACACCACCGATTTCTTGTCGGGTGTTTCGAGTCGGCCGGAGCCGGAGACTTTGTCGTCGAGATCGGCGAGCGCGCGCAACAATGTACTCTTGCCCGACCCGCTACGGCCGAGAAGGGCGACGAACTCCCCCCTCTCGATGTCGAGGCTGAGGCCGTCGAGGATGGTTCGCGGGCCGAAACGTCTCACAAGGCTCTCGACCCGCACCACCGGCGCGCCGCTCAATCCGCCAAGGTGCGACGCCATGACAGGGACCTTTCCTGGAAGAAGCGGACGATGCCGTCGGAGGCTAGACCGAGCAATGCGTAGACGACAAGGCCGACGATGATGATGTCGGTCTGGCCGTAGTTGCGTGCGAGATCGATCATGTAGCCGATGCCGCTGGTGGCATTGACCTGTTCCACCACCACCAGAGACAGCCAGGCATAGGTCACCGCAAAACGCAGGCCAAGGAAGAACCCTGGAAGGGCGCCGGGCAGGATGACCTGGCGGATGAATTCGCCGTAGCCCATTCGCAAGGTCTGGGCCAGTTCGACATAACGGCTGTCTATGCTGCGCAAGCTGCTGTGGGTCTGGATATAGATCGGGATCAGGACAGCCAGCGCGATGGTCGTTACTTTCATGCCCTCGCCGATGCCGAACCACAGCATCAGCAGCGGAATCAGAGCGAGCGTCGGTATCGCCCGCTTGATCTGAACAGGGCCGTCGATGATGGCCTCACCAAGCCGCGACAAACCTGAAATGAGAGCAAGGATGGTCCCGATCAGGACACCGAACACCAGCCCCTGTGCTGCCCGCCAGGCAGACGTCATCAAATGATGCTGAAGCTTCCCTTCTGCGATGAGATCGATGGCGGTGCCGACAACCGACCAAGGCGCCGGCAGCGTTCTAGGATCGATCAGACCGGCGATACTGCCGATGGACCAGATCACAAGAAGAAGTGCAGGCCCGATCAGCGCGCCAAACGGGATCGTTCGCCCAAGTGCGAGTCGCCTCGTCCCGGTCCTGCGGGGCTCCACGGCGGGCGGGATCAACAACCTTTCATCCGATGCGACAGGAAAGGCGGGGGCAACTGCGGCGGTGTTGGAGAATGCGTTCATCAGTGTCGTCTCCGGTCTCGGGAAGCAGGCGTCAGGAGGCGTTCAGCGCGTTTGTGGCGATCGCCTCGAAGCGCCTGTCGAACAGGTCCTCGGCCTTGATCGCGGGCTTGTTCAACTCCTTGGCCAGGAGATCGATCGTCGCCTGCTGGCGCACGATGACGTCGTTCCAGTCGGAGGGGATGTCGAACCGACCATCAGCGTCGACCAGATACTGGCCATCTTCTGTGTTGAGGCCCTGGGTGGCGACGTAGTATCCCTCGATCCACTCCTTGGGATGCTCTTCCACCCAACGGGCGGCTAGCGCCCAGTAGCGCACATATTCGCCGAGAGCGGCTGCTTTGGCCGGGTCGGCAAGCACGGCTTGTGGGGCATAGAGATGGGCTGGATCATCGCGCAAGCCGTGCGGGATGGTGGCAGCTCCGTCGGCGCCATACTGGCGCAGGTAGCGCTTGATGAGGACGCCCGAGATCGGCGCGACGTCGACTTGCTTGCCGGCAAGTGCCACCGGATAGGCATCGCCTTTGCTGGGCAGTTCGATGAGATTGACATCCTCCTTTTCCAGGCTGGCGGCCTGCAGGACCCTCAACACCAGCGCGCCTTGCGCCTGACCGGGGCTGAAAGCAATCCGTTTGCCGCGCAAATCCGCGAGCGTCTTGACCTCGACTCCCGGTGCAATGCCGAGTTGATAGATCGGGTGCGCAACTGGTTCCTTGCGGAATTTCGCGGCAATGATCTTGACCTTGAGCCCCGTCCAGGTCGCGTGGATGGGCGGAATGTCGGCAACGGATCCGACGTCCAATGCGTTGGCGCGAAAGGCTTCGATGGTCTGTGGACCGCCGCTGATATTGGCCCATTCGACCTCGAACGGCAGTTGATCGATCAGCCCCGATAATTCCAGCGCCCTTTGCGTCTCGGGATCGCCGATACGAAGCACAGTGCCCGCCGGGATTTTGGTCGGCAGTTTGCCAGCGTCCGGACTACCTGCCTGGGCAATGAGAGGGGAGAAAGAAGCGACCAAGCCTACCGCGAACGCGGTCACGAACCCACCAAACCTCCTTCTTGAAAATCTCTCCACAGCTAACACCATCGTCTTGCTCCAGTTTTGGGAAGGCTCCGAATCTCGCTGCTAGTATGTCGAGTGATTTGGTAGACTATAAAAGTATCAGGTGCTGTTCTTTGCCACTCAAGGGAAACGCTGTTCGCCTCGAATGCTCATTCGGAGCACGCGCCGCTGAACAAGAGGCGGGTTGGGGCGCCGCAGAGCAGGTCGCGTTTCTAAAGATGCCAACTCGCGTCGTCGCCAAAAGCGGCTCCAGATACCCCTATGCGCCTTTGCAGCGAGCTTTGGCTTGGAACAGGCCCCCAGCGTGAAGCTGCCTAGCAGAAAAGTGGTTTCGGCTCCGGTCCTGGAAGGAAAGGCACCTATGGCCTGCGATGATTACCGGCCGATAGGAACGGCCGGGCTCGTAAGGATCGGAAGAGCTGCTGTTTCCTTTTTGAGGCTTTCCCTGAAAAGTCTTCAGCCTAAACCTCATTATTGTGGTCCAGCCGTCGTATTTTCCAAGGCCCTTACACGGTAGAGGTCATAGCACTTTGCCGCCTGCGCGGCAGAGAAGGCTATGGCAAAGCCGGAACAACGGTAATACGGGGCAGACCGTCAGGCTCTCAAAAAACTATTCCGAGGGGATCCTCATCATTGGTCCGGCGATTGGGAGGCTCGGCCGGCTGAAAAGAGGACAATGGCAATGAGGCAGCCACGAGATAGCTGGGGTGATCCACGCCACGCACTTGCACGGATCACCTGCCAAAAATGGCGGACCGGTCCCGGAATCGAGCCGCCGTCGCGGGTTTTTTGCGGCCGTAGCGGCCTCGCTGTCTGCTGTGCGCCTGACGAAGCCCGCAGCAGATGAGGCACCTGCGCGCGTCGCGCTGGCGCTGATGGTGCAGCCGGAGATACGGCTCGACGAGTCGCGAGGGGCTCTCGAGGCCATGAGCCAGATTTCCATACAGGAAGAACTGGCGCGCATCTGAGCGATTAAACGTCATCATGGCGGACACGCGCGTGTTAGCCGGCGCGGGCGTTTCGCGCCTCCAGCGCGGCATTCATCCCTGTGAATCAGGCTTGTTTATATGGCGAAACTTCGACAAAAAGTCGCTCCGACGCGGATCGGGAGAAGGGAGCGGATATGGTCTTTCGATTGAAAGAGCGACTTGGCAAGAAACTTGAGGAAGAAGTGCGATTCTTCAAATGTTGGCAGAAGGATAAGAAAGGTGTGGGCGCACTCATGCCCACGTCGATCCATGCGGCGCGCCGCATGGCTAGTGTGGTCAACACGCATTCTGGATTGCCGGTTTTGGAGCTTGGTGCCGGGACTGGTGTCATCACCAGGGCCATCCTGGAAAGAGGCATCCAACCGCATCGGTTGACTTCGGTCGAATATTCCAAGGATTTTTATGATGGCCTGGTGCGACGCTTTCCGGGAGTGGATTTCCGCTTGGGCAATGCGTTTGCCCTGGAAGAAATTCTGGGGGAGCGCCGGGAAAAGTTCGATTGTGTCATAAGCGCAGTGCCGATGTTGAGCTTTCCGATGCAACAGCGCCTCACACTGCTCGAGGATTTGCTTGCACGAATCCCGGCCGGGCGACCTGTGATCCAAATCACCTACGGTCTTCTGTCACCGGTGCTCAAAATGCCCGACCGTTACATCGTTTCTCACTATGATTTCGTCGTTCGCAATGTTCCCCCCGCACAACTCTGGACCTATCGACGAGCAGTGTGACCACAGGGACGCGAGCAACAGGTGGCTTTCGCAATCCTTGTACAGGACTGCAAAGCCGACTGAACTAGTTGCTGTGGCCAGCCATTCGCGCCCTGGCTGGACCGCCTTCCCTTCCGCATTTCTGAGGATCGATTTTGACCGCAGCAGATGATGTTCGGCGACAAGCATTGAGAGCGGCGAAGCTTCCCGCTAACGCCGATGTTTCTCCGGTATTTCCGGAGATGCATTCCTCGAGACGCGCCAGGCGGAACTTCGCATTGCGAAGTTCATGTCCGGCTTCGAAACGTCGATGGCGTCCTTGAGGTGTGGCAGCTATGAGATCGGGCTCCAGTTCCGTAATGCGTGCACGCACCTGCCGAGCCTCGTCCTGACGCAACGCCTTGATCCATCCACGCCCGCGCACCGGTCTTCCTGCCAGCAAAAGCCATGCGGGTTTATCCACCGAGACCTTAATTTCCGGCAAATTCCAAAGGGTTGCCGACATAGGGATCTGCCAAGGGTCAGGCCTACCGCAATCGGCTATCGAGCTTGCCATTGAAACCGAGCAGTCGCCGCCAGGAAAAGGGACAGCGCGTCACATTTCTGACAGATCGGTCGACATTGGATGCACTGCTTGGCGCGAGCCCCCGAAAAAGCCTTTGTCGAAGGAACCATGATGTCCGCTTCCATTGCCCCGCAACCATTTAATCAGCGGAAGAGACTTTTGGTCGTCCAGGCCTTGAGCATAGCGGCGATTGGCTCGCTGCTATTCTCTCGCCCCGGTTGGGATGAAGCATCTAGCCTTCACGAGGTCATCGAGATGATCGGTTTTGTTCTGATCCTCGTCTGCATACTCGGGAGGTTGTGGAGCATCCTCTATGTCGGGGGGCGGAAGAACAGCGAATTGGCAGTTAGCGGGCCGTACTCGATCACACGCAATCCCCTATATCTGTTTTCGACGATCGGAGCATTCGGCATCGGCCTCATGTTCGGATCGCTCATCGTTGCATCCGCTCTGGGGGTGTGCACCTATGCGGTTTTCGGGATGACTGCCCGAAAGGAAGAGACGTTTCTTCGTGACAAATTTGGTTCGGAGTTCGAAGCATATGTGGCAAGAACGCCGCGGTTCTGGCCCAAGCCGTGGCTGCATCAGGACAAGCATCAGCACACGTTCTCCACGAACGCATTAAGAAGCACATTCTTCGATGCCCTCTATTTTCTGGCGATCTTTCCAGCCATCGAAGGCATCGAATACCTCCAGGTAGCTGGCTACCTGCCCACCTTTTTTTGGCTGTTCTGATCCTAAAGACAGAGCAATAAGCCGCCGCGAATAGCCCTCCTGTTAGCCTTTGTAGCGTACCAGAACCGCGCCTGTTGCGATCAAGGCAACCCCTGCCCAGTTCGACAACGACAAGTGTTTCTTGAGGAATGTCACTCCAAACACCGCCACCAGCACGAGACTCAGTTTGTCAACAGGGGCAACGCGCGCTGCGTTCCCAAACTGGAGCGCGCGAAAGTAGCAGATCCACGATGCACCCGTCGCCACCCCGGATTGTCCTGCGTCACGTAATCGTCCAGGCACTCGGGAAGCAGTGCCGCTTGCCGGCGATCCTCGCCCTCGACAAACCGCTTCAGCCCGACTTACCTCGCTGATCAGGAATCATCTTACCAAATCAACCGTTTCCATGACAGGCTGGACCCGTTCCGGCCATTGCCGTTGCGAGCCACGAAGGGTCTTGCAAGGGATTGTTAAGGTCCTCACACCTCTTGGCGATCACCGGAGCAGACCTGGCTTCCTAAGACGTTGTGGCACGGTGGCTTTGTTAGCGCATCGGTATGGTGGGTGTGGTTCTGGACGGAGGCGCGCGTCGCTTCGAGTTTGGCAGGCGATGCACACCGAACCGGCCGAGCGTGCCGTTGTCAAGAACACTTGGAATGCGGCGTGAAATATCGCGCCAGTGCGAGGCATATTGATAGACGGCTATGGTATCTTCGACCGCGTTGTGGTCGACGGCGCTTTCAGGTTGCACCTCCTCACCCTTCATCTGGACGATTTGCTTTTTGGGCTCAAGGATCGTCGTGCGGCCATGAAGGATCATGGCCACCTTCTGGTAGTTGGAGATGTAGACCGGCCGCTCCGGTTCGTCCGCTTCGATCAGGTCGTCGCCGAAAAAGCGGCTGCGATAGCTAGCCTGCAGCAGGGCAAGCAGCGACGGCGCAATATCCACCTGGCTCGCCAGCCGGTTGATCCGGCGGGGCTCGACAAAGTCCTGCGACCAGATGATGCACGGTATGTGGTATTTGTTCATGTCGAGCTCGACCTTGCCTGCGACGCTCGCCGTATGATCGGCGACAAAGACAAAAACGGTATCCCTGAACCACGGTTTCGCCGAGGCCTTCTTGACCAGTTCCCCGATCGCGTAGTCGGAATATTTGACCGCCCCGTCGCGCCCGCCCGGCGATGGGATGTCTATGGCGCCAGCTGGATAGGTAAAGGGCCGGTGGTTTGACGTGTTCATGACGAAGCTGAAGAAGTTCTTGCCGGCTTTCGCCGAGGCGTCGGCTTGGCGGATCACCTCGTCATAGAGATCCTCATCGCTAACGCCCCACGCATTGGCGAAATGCACATCGCCTGCCGCCATCGTAGCGCGGTCGACGATACCGAAGCCGTTACCGGAAAAGAACGCGTTCATGTTGTCGAAATAGCCGTAGCCGCCATAGAGGAAGCGCGTATCGTAGCCCGAATCCTGGAACACCGAGCCAATGGTGAAGAGATTGTCGTTGCCGGGGCGACGCAGGATCGATTGCCCCGGGGTCGGCGGGACTGAAAGCGCGATCGCTTCAAGCCCGCGCACGGTGCGCGTGCCGGTCGCCCGCATTTCCGTGAAAAGCAGGCCTTCAGATGCCAGCCGGTCAAGGTTCGGTGTCAGTCTTTTCGGATTGCCGAATGTGCCCATGAACTCCGCACTCATGCTTTCCATGCCGACCAGGATGACGTTCTTGCGCAGCATCGGCCCCTCCGCTCGAATGTCACGCGTGATGTCGTTTAAATCGGTGCTTTCGAACGGCTCGTGATCTTCCGCTAAAAGGTCGCGTGTCCGTTCGGCCGCCTGTTTCTCGGGTATGGTCCGATAGAAATTCGCGAAATCGATCTCATTCGAGAAGAAGGCGCTAATCAAACCATAGAGTCCGTTGCCCCCGAGTTCGCGGGCGATCGCGCTCGGCATCGGCCGTGTGATCGAATCGGGCGTCACCAACACGCCGGCGGCGGCCATTCCCGTTATCGTCGCAAAGACCGCCAGCCGCTTCATGAATGGCGGATGCGGCGCGAAGCCTGCCTTCACCTGGCGGCGGAGCAGATAGGCCCCGCCGACCGCCAACAGGCCGATGCCGGCAAGCAGCGGCACGACCGGATAGCTCTCCATAATGTTCTGGATTACTTCCTGCGTGTACACGAGGTAGTCGACCGCGATGAAATTGAAGCGCGTCGTGAATTCGTCCCAGAAGAAATACTCGCTGACCCCCTGCACGACCATCAGAAACAGGAAGATTGCGAAGACCGAGAGCCCAACTGCGCAGTCAAACCGCTTTCCGGCCCACGAAACTGGCAGGAGCAGCGGGAAGAGGAGAAGGACCGCGAGGATTGGAAGCAGCGTGACGATATCGAACCAGAAGCCAGTGAAGAAAGGAACCAGCCAGTCGGCCGGATGGAAAGACAGGTCTTTGGCCGAAACCAGCGACAGCGCCAGCCTGACCAGGAACTGAGTCAACAGGAAAAGCAGGATGAATGGCTTCAGCCGACGAAAGAACGCACCGACCGATTGAGCAAAAGTCATAGCAAGCCTCCGAAGCAGCTGGATGTCTGGGCAATATGCCTCGTTATCAACTTTGGCAACCGTCGGGACGAGATCGATCGCATGGTCTGCGATGCCGATCCCCGATTCGGCCCGCGCGAGTCCGAAGCTTGATCGACGGTGGTGGTGGCGAGACAATGTGAAAGGTTCGCGGCGAAGGTGATTTGTTCCTCACTTTGAAGGCGCTGCATCCCAGCCTCCCCTGTGGGAGAAGGTGGATGGGCACGAAACGCCGAACCGAATGAGCGATCGTCCTCATGTTGCCGGGCCTCACTTGAGCATCACCCGAGGATGCAGCCGGGAGACCCGCGGCGGCGGCAGCTTTCGGCGAGATCATGGACCGATTTCTCAATAGTCCGTGACGTGTCTGCGTCCTCATTCACCGGGGGCAATTTGATGCCGCGTGGCAGACGGTCCACTGGTGGTTCTGCGCTTTGTACGGCTGATGCTGTTTCGCACGATCCACAACATCGCCCTGATGGACGACCGCGAGCGGGCCGGGCACAACCTGATCCGGAAAGGCGCCGCGAGGCTCCTGAGGGGTAGTCCGTTGGCCAAACCAAGTGCCCTATTCGCAAACCACACGGTATCGCTTGCCAGGCTTGCTGACGTTCTTGCAGACAAGCGGCTTGTGCGGCTCATAAGCGGAAAGCGGAGGACTTGCGATCCGCGATGCGCGTCTGTTTGATGTCTTGTGACTTGCCGTACGGCGCGGTTCGAGCCTTTCCGGCTCCTGTGGCGCAACCGGAAACTCGCTGGTTTCGATGTGTGGCTGCTGCAGGTGGGGCGGCTCTTTGTCAAAGAATCGCCTGGCATCAAGCGGTCTCGGAATAATCAGCGTACCATCATCGCTGCGCGCGCAGCCGCTACCCAACAGTAAAGCCAGCCCCACGAAAAAAGGCAGAATCCGTTCAAGCATAAGCACCAACCTTGGCGGGCATATACCCGGCTTGCGAGTCACTGACAACTGGCGGAATGGGCACGAAGAAGGGGCGGCATTGCTTGCCGCCCTTTCCAAATTGTCGAAATGCGTGGACCTTAGAAATCCATGCCGCCCATGCCGCCGCCCATGCCGCCAGGCATGCCGCCGCCAGCCGACTCCTTCTTCGGAGCCTCCGCGATCATGGCTTCGGTGGTGACCAGCAGGCCGGCGACCGAGGCCGCGTCCTGGAGAGCTGTGCGCACGACCTTGACCGGATCGACGATACCCATGGCGATCATGTCGCCATATTCGCCGGTCTGGGCATTGAAGCCGAAGGTCGGGCCCGTGTTCTCGAGGATCTTGCCGGCAACGATCGATGCTTCCGCACCGGCGTTGGCCGCGATCTGGCGGGCCGGAGCCTGCAGCGCGCGACGCACGATGCTGATGCCCGCGGTCTGGTCGGAGTTGGCGCCGACAGCCTTGATGCTCAGCGAAGCGCGCAGAAGTGCGACGCCGCCGCCGGGTACGATGCCTTCTTCGACGGCCGCGCGGGTCGCGTTGAGGGCGTCATCGACGCGGTCCTTCTTTTCCTTGACTTCGATCTCGGTCGCACAGCCGACGCGGATGACGGCAACGCCGCCCGCCAGCTTGGCGAGACGTTCCTGCAGCTTCTCCTTGTCGTAGTCCGAGGTGGTCTCCTCGATCTGCTGCTTGATCTGGGCGACGCGGCCCTGGATCTCGGCCTTCTTGCCGGCGCCGTCGACGATGGTGGTGTTCTCCTTGGAGATCGACACCTTCTTGGCGCGGCCGAGCATGTTGAGGCCGACATTCTCGAGCTTGATGCCGAGGTCTTCGGAAATGACCTGGCCACCGGTGAGGATAGCGATGTCTTCCAGCATGGCCTTGCGGCGATCACCGAAGCCCGGCGCCTTGACGGCGGCGATCTTGAGGCCGCCGCGCAGCTTGTTGACGACGAGCTGCCAGTCGCTCGTCCTCCGGAAGATCGAGAAGTCGATACTATCCATTCCAGTAGAAGATCTCCGCGCGCAGGCTCTGACGCGATTTGAAAAGCACCAGCCGTTGGCGGCGACCGCACAAATCGGTGCGCGCAATAATATTCCCACTGGCCGCGAATATTCGGATTGGTTTGACTTTCAAATCCATGGCTTCGGCGGCATTTCGAACAGCGCAGAATTCCACCTCGCCCCAGGGCTTACAATGGCCTTTCGCCTCTTTGTTCCGATCCTTGCCGGTGCGACGTTACGCGAGCGGCTGCTCGCCTGCATTGGCGCCACGATTGGCATCGCGCTGACCGGCGTGATCAGCGGGCTCGCGATGGGCGGCGGCCAGCATGTGGCGCTGCTGGTGGCCCCTATGGGCGCCTCCGCCGTGCTGCTCTTTGCCGTGTCGTCGAGCCCGCTTGCGCAACCCTGGTCGATTATCGGCGGCAATTCGATCTCTGCACTGGTCGGCGTGACAGTGGCGCATTTCGTGCACGATCCGGTGATCGCGTCGGGCCTCGCTGTGGCGCTGGCGATCGCCACGATGTCGTTCACTCGCTGCTTGCATCCGCCAGGCGGTGCCGCGGCGCTGACGGCCGTGCTTGGCGGACCGGCCGTGCTCAGCTTCGGCTTCCTGTTCCCGTTGGTGCCGGTGGCGCTGAACTCCGCCGTACTGGTGGCGCTAGGCTTTATTTTCCACCTTCTGTCACGGCGCAACTATCCGCATGTCCACGTGGCCGCCGCAAACAATCACGGCAGCGCGGACACCCCGCCGATAGAGCGTGTCGGCTTTCGGCCCGAGGACGTCGATGCGGCGCTCGCCGCTTTGGACGAAACCTTCGACATTGGCCGCGACGACCTCGAAAGGCTGCTGCACCAGGTCGAGTTGCAGGCGATGGCGCGCTCGCACCGAACGCTGCTTTGCCGGGACATCATGTCCTGCGCCGTGATCTCGGTGCCGGAAACTGCCACCGCCGCCGTGGCGCGAAAGCAGCTTCTCGACCACAACATCCGCGCCTTGCCGGTGGTCGATGCGGACGGCCGGCTGGCCGGCGCCGTGGGGTTGCGCGAGCTGACGCAGACGACCGAAACGGTGAAGGGCGTGATCTCGAAGGCAGGCACCGCCTCGCCCGAGACGCCGGCGATGAGCCTGCTTCCCGTGCTCACAGACGGCCGCAGCCACGCCGTCGTCATCGTCGATGCCGAGCGGCGCATCCTCGGCCTGATCACCCAGACTGACCTGCTGGCGGCGGCGGCGCGCGTGCAGGTGTCAGACAAGTCGCCGCTCCAAGCAGTGGCATAGCGGCCAACCTAACATCGCAGGTTCGGGAACTTTTTGCCGACAGGCGCATCCAATCCACGGGCGAACCCTGTTTGACTAGAGATCGGTTCGCGATGAGTAAGCCCGCAATTCTTACCACGGCCGATGATGCCATGGCCGCCGAAATGGCGCTGGTGCGCGGCGCTTTTGAGGGTTTGCGCAAGATCGTCGTTCTTCTCCTTCCGGGGGTCACGACGTCGTGTTCGCCAGCGCCTATTACCCGTACATTGGAGGGCTACAAGGTCGTGCTGTTGAATACGGCCGAGACGGATCCCGCACCTTGGCCGTGCGTGTCTTCCGGCCTCGATCATCGGTTTCTTCGACCGGGCATTCCCGCCACATCTTGAGCAGATGCAGCACGCGCCGATCAACGATCCGGCGCGCCGCCGATCTTAATAGCTCGGCATGGGGAATACTTCCGAAGTAAGATCGACGCGGGGCATGCGAAGATGCTCGACGCCGGGCTCTTGCCGGAGGCCGAACATAGTCTTGGGCCCTGGCTCGCGGACGCGGTGCTGGCTCAAAAATCGCGCTGGCCAGTCCCGTAGCGTTCCTCGGCGCACGTCTTTTCGCCACCAGGGCCAGCGGCCGCAAGAGAACGTAGCTGTTTGGTGCGCTCGGATCTGCCGACAATCAGTCGGCGCCTTCTTCCTGGTGCGACCTCTCTCTGACCGGGACGGACCCCTAAGTTTCAGACTACGACGCCAACAACAGGCTGATCCTGGTCAATCTCACACGCGCCAATCGCCGCGCCGGATTGTGGAACCTCTCGCGGGTGGTTTCTACGACGAACACCAGGGTCATCAGATCAAGCAGGAAGTCATCGATAGCTTGGGCGAGTGTTTCTGACCTACCTTTGAACTGATCCAGCAAAACGCGCGCCTTATCGATCGCATCCACGCTGGCCTCATCGATCAACGTCTCTATCCTCTGGAGACAATCCAATTTCGAAACTCCCTCAAAGCCCTTGCCAGGGTAGTTTTGCAACGAAGGTGGGCGATTTGGATTTAGCCCAACAATGGCGGTCAGGATGGTTTCTCCACATTACGCTGTCGAACGCGCGGCGAGGGGCCCGGGTGATCGTCGCATCAGAAAAGCCGGGGGATCGACCAGCGTTTCGCCCCGACGGGCTGCACCGCAAGATTGACGCAAAGGGGAGGGGGAAGACGCCTCTTGCCAATCGTCACCAAAGAAAAAACCCGCCGGCAGGGAACCAGCGGGCGAGGCAGGAGGACACTTTTCGGGCCTGGAATATCAGGCGGCTAAGGCCGTTTTGGGCTCCGCCACTTCGTAGCCGAGCGCTTCGGCGACGGCGCGGTTGGTGATCTTGCCCTTGTGGACGTTGAGGCCATTGCGCAGATGATGATCGTCGACCAGCGCCTTCAGGCCCTTGTCGGCGAGCTGCAGGCCGTAATGCAGCGTCGCGTTGTTCAACGCCTGGGCCGAGGTGACCGGCACCGCGCCCGG
>NZ_JBVVPY010000028.1:0-82682 GCF_055811335.1 Mesorhizobium sp. WSM4847
GGGGGGGCGCCCTTAAATGGGGGCGCCCCCCCCCCCACACACAAACCCACACCCCCCCGGGGCGCCCCCCCCCCCCCCCCCCTCCCCGCGGGGGGGGGGGGGCGCCGGCGTCGCGGCCAAGCCCCTTCTCCCCGTCCTTCACGGGGAGAAGGTCCCGGCAGGGGGTTGAGGGGCGGCGCCAACATCCAGGATTTCATGCCAGGTCGCGCGCCTCGGGCACGAATGCCAGCGCCTCGGCAAAGATAGCGCTCGTGAAGGTGGCGCTCTCGACGGCGAGCATTGCTGCGGCAACGCCTTCGCGCAGCGCTGCGCCCAGCGTCAGGCCGCGCAGCAGGGCGGCCATCGTCGCGCCCGCCAGCGCATCGGCGGCGCCGACCGTGACTTTTTTCGGTGCCAGGATCGAGAAGGCGCCGGCCGCGTCGAAACCCAGCACCGGACCGTCACCAGCGGTGACCACGCCGCTTTTCAGGCCGGCGCGTCTTAGGCCGTCGACAATGCCACGCTCGTCGGCATCGACGTCGGCGCCGGTAAGCGCGCCGGCCTCGTGCCGGTTCATGAAGGCCATCGCCAGAAACTCAAGCACCAGCGTCAGCCGCGCCGCCTTGCTGGGCGAAACGGCAAGTGCAAACACGGGCTTGTCGGCTGCAAGCGCTACCAGCCGCTCGAGCGCCGCCGACGGCAGGTTTGCGTCGCAAAGGACTGCATCAGCGGTGCTGATTGCCTCGCGCACCTTGGCACGGCGGATCTGCTTGGCAAGTGCCAGGTCGTAGAGCGCCATGTCGGCGAGGCCGGCGATCAGCGCGCCGTCGCCGTCGATCAGCACTGTGTTGCTCGGTGTCGTGCGATCGAGGAACACCACGGACAGATCGGCAATGCCGGCTGCAGCAATGGCGCGTGAAAGCGTATCGGCCAGAACATCGCCGCCCCGTACCGAAAGCAGCGACCCGGAGACGCCGCGGCGCACGGCGCAGCGCAGCGCATTGAAGACGGCGCCGCCGACTTCCTCGCGCATCGTGCCGGGGTTCGACGCCGCCGGCACGAAGGCGCCCGAAACCTGGCCGCGCCGCTCGATATAGGCGCCGCCTACTGCCAGGATCGTCGGCGACTTCATCATGCCCAGTGAGATGACCTTTGCTGCTGCCGGGTGGAGACTAGGTTGTCCGGCGGAACCCGGCAACCGGAGGCGCGATTCGGAAGATGCCTAGCAGAATCCTGCGGGTGAAGCCGGGATGCATCCCGGGTGAAAATACGAAACAAAAAAAGAACAAATCCGGATATTGTTGGTTTTTCAATCGGTTGTATCCCCTTGCCAATCGAGAACAAAAAAGGTACAAATTGATAGGGATTACGGATTGTCCGGCCTTCATTGACGACCAAGGGGTGATGTATCATGGCTCAGAATTCTTTGCGGCTTGTAGAGGACAAAACGGTGGACAAATCAAAGGCTCTGGATGCGGCGCTGTCGCAAATCGAGCGTGCCTTCGGCAAGGGCTCGATCATGCGGCTCGGCGCAAACGAGCAGGTCGTCGAGATCGAAACGGTGCCGACCGGTTCGCTTGGCCTCGACATCGCGCTCGGCGTCGGCGGCCTGCCGCGCGGCCGCATCATCGAGATCTACGGGCCGGAAAGCTCGGGCAAGACGACGCTGGCGCTGCACACTGTGGCGGAGGCCCAGAAGAAGGGCGGCATCTGCGCCTTCGTCGATGCCGAGCACGCGCTCGACCCGGTCTATGCCCGTAAGCTCGGCGTCGACCTCGAAAACCTCTTGATCTCGCAGCCCGATACCGGCGAGCAGGCGCTGGAGATCTGCGACACGCTGGTGCGTTCCGGCGCCATCGACGTGCTGGTGGTCGATTCGGTCGCGGCGCTGACGCCGCGCGCCGAAATCGAAGGCGAGATGGGCGATTCGCTGCCCGGCCTGCAGGCCCGCCTGATGAGCCAGGCGCTGCGCAAGCTGACCGCCTCGATCTCGCGCTCCAACACCATGGTCATCTTCATCAACCAGATCCGCATGAAGATCGGCGTCATGTTCGGTTCGCCCGAGACCACGACCGGCGGCAACGCGCTGAAATTCTACGCTTCGGTGCGCCTCGACATTCGCCGCATCGGCTCGGTCAAGGACCGCGACGAGGTCGTCGGCAACCAGACCCGCGTCAAAGTGGTCAAGAACAAGCTGGCGCCGCCCTTCAAGGTGGTCGAGTTCGATATCATGTATGGCGAGGGCGTGTCCAAGACCGGCGAGCTGGTTGACCTCGGCGTCAAGGCCGGCGTGGTCGAAAAGTCGGGCGCCTGGTTCTCCTACAATTCGCAGCGTCTCGGCCAGGGCCGCGAGAATGCAAAACTGTTCCTGCGCGACAATCCCGATACGGCGCGCGAAATCGAATTGGCACTACGGCAGAATGCCGGGCTGATTGCGGAAAAGTTCCTCGAGAATGGTGGTTCCGAAGGCGGAGACGATGGTTTCGAGGACGAAGCCGGCGCCATGTAGGCTTCGGCAGTGGCCGGAGTTTGGCCATGATTCCCGCGCATCAGCTCCAGCCTGTGTAATCGAGTCCTGTATTGTTGCGTTCGAACCGCCGGCATAGCGCCGGCGGTTTGCGTTTCAGCGGTGGCGCCGAGATGACCGGCAGGCCGGCAACGAGATGACCGGCAAGCCCCGCAAATTGGCCCAATTCCGTGTTTCTGGACAGGGTGCAACGCGGCGGCTAAAAGGCCATGTCCATTTGCCGTCGGCCGCGCCGGCGGCTCTCTCTAAAAGCTAAAAGGCAGTATTCATGAGTGGCGTGAACGAGATCCGGTCGACATTCCTCGACTATTTCCGCAAGGAGGGTCACGAGGTCGTCGCGTCGAGCCCGCTGGTGCCGCGCAACGACCCGACACTGATGTTCACCAATGCCGGCATGGTGCAGTTCAAGAACGTTTTCACCGGCCTGGAAAAGCGACCCTACTCGCGTGCCACGACGGCTCAGAAGAGTGTTCGCGCCGGCGGCAAGCACAACGACCTCGACAATGTCGGCTACACCGCGCGCCACCTGACCTTCTTCGAGATGCTCGGTAATTTCTCGTTCGGCGACTATTTCAAGGAGCGCGCCATCGAGCTTGCCTGGGACCTGATCACCAGGGAGTTCGGGCTGAAGAAGGACAAGCTGCTGGTCACGGTCTATCACACCGACGACGAGGCTGCCGGCTACTGGAAGAAGATCGCCGGCTTTTCCGACGATCGTATCATCCGCATTCCGACCTCGGACAATTTCTGGGCGATGGGCGACACCGGACCTTGCGGTCCGTGCTCGGAGATCTTCATCGACCGTGGCGAGCACATCTGGGGCGGCCCTCCCGGCAGCCCCGAGGAGGATGGCGACCGTTTCCTCGAATTCTGGAACCTGGTGTTCATGCAGTATGAACAGGTGACGAAGGATGAGCGCATCGACCTGCCGCGCCCGTCGATCGACACCGGCATGGGCCTGGAGCGCATGGCCTCCATTCTGCAAGGGGTCGAGAGCGTCTTCGAGACCGACCTGTTCCGTCACCTGATCGAGGCCGCGTCATCCGCGCTCGGCCGCGGTCCGGATGCCGACACCGTCGGATCGTTCCGCGTCATCGCCGACCATTTGCGTTCGTCCTGCTTTCTGGTGGCCGACGGCGTGCTGCCGTCCAATGAGGGCCGCGGCTACGTGCTGCGTCGCATCATGCGCCGCGCCATGCGCCATGGGCAGCTTTTGGGCGCCGGTGATCCGCTGATGTGGCGGCTGGTGCCGGCGCTGGTGCGCGAGATGGGCCAGGCCTATCCGGAACTGGTGCGCGGCGAACAGATGATCACCGAGACGCTGAAGCTTGAAGAAACCCGTTTCCGCAAGACGCTGGTGCGCGGCTTGGGCCTGCTTTCGGAAGCGACGGAAAAGCTGGGTGCCGGCGACATGCTGGATGGCGAGACCGCCTTCAAGCTCTACGACACCTATGGCTTTCCGCTCGATCTGACGCAGGACGCGCTCCGTCAGCGCAACATCTCGGTCGATCTTGCCGGCTTCACCAATGCGATGGAGCAGCAGAAGGCCGAGGCGCGCAAGAGCTGGGCTGGTTCCGGCGAGGCGGCGACCGAAACAGTGTGGTTCCCGGTGCGCGAGAAGCATGGCGCCACCGAGTTCCTCGGCTACGAGACCGAGCAGGCGGAAGGCCTCATCCAGGCGCTGGTCAGGGACGGCAAGATCGTCGACAGCGCCGCCAACGGCGAGGCGGTTGCCGTAGTCGTCAACCAGACGCCGTTCTATGGCGAATCCGGCGGCCAGGTGGGTGATACCGGCGTCATTTCAGGCGAAGGGTTCTCAATCGAGATCTCCGATACGCAGAAGAAGGCCGACGGGCTTTTCGTGCATCTCGGCAAGGTGGCCGACGGCACGGTCGACACGGGCGCGACCGTCGAGCTGAAGGTCGACCATGCGCGCCGCTCCAGGCTGCGCGCGAACCATTCCGCGACGCATCTGATCCACGAAGCGCTGCGCGAGGTGCTAGGCACCCATGTCGCGCAGAAGGGCTCACTGGTCGCGCCCGAGCGTCTGCGCTTCGACATTTCGCACAACAAGCCGATCTCGCCTGACGAGATCGAAGTGGTCGAGCGGATGGCGAACGAGATCGTCGTCCAGAACAGCCCGGTCACCACGCGGCTGATGTCGGTCGACGATGCCATTGCCGAAGGCGCCATGGCGCTGTTCGGCGAAAAGTATGGCGATGAGGTGCGCGTCGTTTCGATGGGCACGGGCTTGCATGGCGCCAAGGCCAACCGGCCCTATTCGGTCGAGCTATGCGGCGGCACCCATGTCAGGGCGACCGGCGATATCGGTCTGGTGCGCATCGTGTCGGACAGCGCCGTCGCCGCCGGCGTGCGCCGCATCGAGGCGCTGACCGGAGAGGCGGCCAGAAAGCATCTCGACGAGCAGGACAAACGGCTGAAGGCCACTGCGGCGGCGTTGAAGATCTCGCCGGCCGACGTGCCGGCGCGCGTCGAAGCGCTGTTGGACGAGCGCAAGAAGCTCGAGAAAGAACTGACCGAAGCGCGCAAGAAACTGGCGCTGGGCGACCGCTCGCCAGCCGGCGTGCCTGCCGAGAACGAGACCATTGCCGGTGTCGGCTTCCTCGGCAAGGCGGTATCGGGTGTCGCGCCGAAGGATTTGAAGCCGTTGGCCGATGCCGGCAAGAAGTCGCTCGGCTCCGGCGTCGTCGTCTTCGTCGGCGCCGGCGAGGACAACAAGGCCAGCGTCGTGGTCGGCGTCACCGACGACCTGACCGGCCGCTTCAGCGCTGTCGATCTGGTGCGTGTGGCGTCCGCGGCCTTGGGCGGGCAGGGCGGCGGCGGTCGGCCTGACATGGCCCAGGCCGGCGGCCCGGACGCCTCAAGGGCCGAAGACGCGATCGCTGCGGTGAAGGCGGCTCTGGAGGCGGCCTGATCGGTTGCTGGGGGTCTGGGAGGCACCCCCCTCTGTCCTGCCGGACATCTCCCCCTCAAGGGGGGAGATTGGCAGCTTCATTGCCCTGCCTTTTTCTCAAACGTCGAAAATTGGCGAAAACAATCGTGACATCCGATCTCCCCCCTTGAGGGGGAGATGTCCGGCAGGACAGAGGGGGGTGCTGTCCCTCGGCCTTTCGGACTTTGTCACCCAGCCTTTTCAGTACGGGCAAAACTCTCCCGTAGGGCGATGCGCGCGAACCAGTCCCGAAGATCTGGAAACTCGGCCAGCAGTTTCCGTCCCTCAGTGACCTTGGCGAAATAGCCGATGATGGGTGCTGCATGGAGGTCGGCCAGCGTCAGTTGCTCGCCCAGCAGCCATGGCCCCTCGGCTTTCAGCGATGAGAGCGCCTTAAGTGTCGTTCTCGCCTGCAGAAGCCCATTGGCGATCAAAGCCTCGTCAGGCGCCGTTTTCTCCAGCCGCTCGACGGCGACATCCCAGACCATGGCTCGATAGGCATAGGCGTCGAGCATGCCGATGATCTGGTTCATACGTGCGCGAGGCCGGGCTTCGATCGGTTGCAACGCCGGGCCGTCGAACGCTTCGTCGACATGGCGGGCGATCGCGCCGGTCTCGTGGAGGCGGAACCCGTCATGCTCGAAGGCCGGGATGCGGCCGAACGGCTGATGGTCGAAATACCAGCCCGGAATGCCGTCCGCCGCGAAGATGTCGACCGGCACAAGTTCGTAGCCGATGCCTTTTTCCTCGAGTGCGAGGCGGACGATGCGTACATAGACGCTGTAGTCCGCCCCGTAGACGACGGGCCTGCTCACAACGCTGGTCAGGCCATCGCCTTCTGCAGATTCTCGTCGATCTTGTCGAGGAAGCCGGTGGTCGAAAGCCATGGCTGGTCGGGACCGATCAGCAGCGACAGATCCTTGGTCATGAAGCCGGCTTCGACGGTCTGGATGCAGACTTTTTCCAGCGTCTCGGCAAAACGCATCAGCTCGGCATTGTCGTCGAGTTTGGCGCGGTGCGCCAGGCCGCGTGTCCAGGCGAAGATCGAGGCGATCGAATTGGTCGAGGTTTCCTCGCCCTTCTGGTGCTGCCGATAATGACGGGTGACGGTGCCGTGCGCCGCCTCCGCCTCCACCGTCTTGCCGTCCGGCGTCATCAGCACCGAGGTCATCAGGCCGAGCGACCCAAAACCTTGCGCCACGGTGTCCGACTGAACGTCGCCATCATAGTTCTTGCAGGCCCAGATATAGCCGCCCGACCATTTCAGGCTGGAGGCAACCATGTCATCGATCAGCCGGTGCTCGTACCACAGCTTCTTGGCTTTGAACTCGGCTTCGAACTCTGCCTCGTAGACTTCCTGGAAAATGTCCTTGAAGCGGCCGTCATAGGCCTTGAGGATGGTGTTCTTGGTCGAGAGGTAGACCGGGTAGTTGCGCAGCAGGCCGTAATTGAGCGAGGCGCGGGCGAATTCGCGGATCGAGTCGTCGAGATTGTACATGGCCATGGCGACGCCGGCGGCCGGCGCCTCGAACACGTCATGCTCGATCACCTGGCCGTCTTCGCCGACGAACTTGATCGTCAGCTTGCCCTTGCCGGGGAAGCGGAAGTCGGTGGCGCGGTACTGGTCGCCGAAGGCATGACGGCCGACGATGATCGGTTTGGTCCAGCCGGGCACCAGCCGCGGCACGTTCTTCATGATGATCGGCTCGCGAAAGATGGTGCCGCCGAGGATGTTGCGGATGGTGCCGTTCGGCGACTTCCACATCTTCTTCAGCCCGAATTCCTCGACACGCTGCTCGTCGGGGGTGATCGTCGCGCATTTCACGCCGACGCCGTGCTTCTTGATGGCATTGGCCGAATCGATGGTCACCTGGTCGTTGGTGGCGTCGCGGTGCTCAACGCTGAGGTCGTAATATTCAAGCTTGAGGTCGAGATAGGGGTGGATCAGCTTGTCCTTGATGAACTGCCAGATGATGCGGGTCATCTCGTCGCCGTCGAGTTCGACGACCGGGTTCGCCACCTTGATCTTCGCCATGGAAAGAATGCCTCATTGTTGGGGATCGGAACGGCCTTGCCCGCATGGCTTTGGCCGGGGATGCGGCCCGTATATCAAAGCATTTTTGGCCGCGCAAACGGCGATCCGCCCCAGCGGGCTCGCCCCTGGCATCGGGCGTTGCCTGCCAAAGCTTCATTTTCGCGGCCGGATATGGCAGGGGACGCTGAAATGCCGCAAACAGCAGTTCATTGAGACAATGCAAGCCAGCAACGACATCCTTCCTGCCACCGGCCCGGCGATCATCCTGGTCGAGCCGCAGCTCGGCGAGAATATCGGCATGGTCGCGCGCGCCATGGCGAATTTCGGTCTGTCCGAACTGCGCCTCGTTAATCCGCGCGACGGCTGGCCGAGCGAAAAGGCGCGCGCTGCCGCGAGCCGCGCCGACCACGTCATCGATGCCGCTGGAGTATATGACGATCTGGCCTCGGCGGTCGCCGACCTGAATTTCGTCTTCGCCACCACGGCGCGCGCGCGCGATAATTTCAAACCGGTGCGCGGACCGGTCGAGGCGGGCAGGGCGCTGAGAGCGCGGCAGCGATCCGGACAGCGCACCGGCATTCTGTTCGGCCGCGAGCGGTTCGGGCTCTACAATGACGAGGTCGGCCTCGCCGACGAGATCGCCACCTTCCCGGTCGATCCCGCCTTCTCCTCGCTCAACATCGCCCAGGCCGCCTTGCTGATGTCCTATGAGTGGATGAAGTCGGGCCTGGAAGACGAGACCAAAACCAACTTTTCCAGTCCCGACATGATGCCGGCGACCAAGGAACAGTTGCACGGCCTGTTCGCCTATCTGGAAGGCGCGCTCGAAGCGCGCGGCTATTTCCGCCCGGCGGCGAAGAAGCCGAAAATGGTCGACAACCTGCGCGCGGTGCTGACGCGCGCCGGCTTCGCCGAGCCGGAGCTCAAGGTGCTGCGCGGCATAATATCATCGCTGGACAGGTTTTCGCCGGCCATGCCGCGCGGCGACGGATCGCCGGGCGATGATCCCAGGCGGCTTCCGGCAGCGGCCCGCGCCGCCAAGGCGACAGACAAGGACCAGGCCTGAGAGACAGGCTCTAGCCGTAACCGAATGTTATTTGCTGTGGTCCATCATCCCAAAAATGATGGATCAGGCCTAAAATGATGAATAGGGATTTGTGACCATCTTCCCGCCGCGGGCCCGCAGCCTTCTCCGCCTTCTCCTGTAGACGATGACAATGACCGATCCTTCAAGCGCCCGCCCGATCCTGATGTTCGATTCCGGCATCGGCGGCCTGACGGTGCTGCGCGAAGCGCGGGTGCTGATGCCCGACCGCCGCTTCGTCTATGTCGCCGACGACGCGGCTTTCCCTTACGGGGCTTGGGAGGAAGCGGCACTGAGGGCACATGTGCTGGAGCTGTTCGGCAAGCTGCTTGATCGTTTTTCGCCGGCCATTTCGGTCATCGCCTGCAACACCGCCTCGACTCTGGTCATCGATGCGTTGCGCGAAAGATTTCCCGCTCATCCTTTCGTCGGCACGGTGCCGGCGATCAAGCCGGCAGCGGAACGCACGCGCTCCGGGTTGGTTTCGGTGCTGGCGACGCCCGGCACCGTCAAGCGCCAGTATACCCGCGACCTGATCGGCAAATGGGCGCAGAAATGCCATGTCCGCCTGGTTGGCAGCGACCGTCTGGCGGGACTGGCCGAAGTCTATATGCGCGATGGCTTTGTCGATGAAGAGGCGGTGCGTGCCGAGATCGCGCCGTGCTTCGTCGAACATGACGAATTGCGGACCGACATCGTCGTGCTTGCCTGCACCCACTATCCCTTTCTGGCCAATCGCATGCGCAAGACGGCACCCTGGCCGGTCGATTGGCTCGATCCCGCCGAGGCGATCGCGCGGCGGGCGCTCTCGCTGCTCGCGCATGCCGAGGCCAGCCACCGCGGCGAGGCGTTGCCGGAAGGCGCCGACCTTGCTGTCTTCACCTCGAAGCGGGTCGATTTCCCGACTCGCCGCCTGATGCAGGGGTTTGGGCTGGCGATTTCCTGATATCTGGGAACATCACCACGACCGGTGCGTTTTTCCCGCATCGCAAGACGGGAGAAACGATCATGCCAGCCACTTCAAAAGCCCAGCAGAAAGCCGCCGGCGCGGCTTTGTCCGCCAAGCGTGGCGAGACCAAGAAGAGCGAGCTCAAGGGCGCTTCGAAGGGAATGTACAAATCGATGAGCGAAAAGCAGCTCGAGGAGTTCGCCGAGACCAAGCGCAAGGGCCTGCCGGAGAAGAAATCGAAACACTAGCCGCTTGTCCCACCTGCAGGACAGGTCCCATGATTGGATAGCCGCGGTCCCGCACACAGCGCGCGGGGATACCGCGGCGTATCGGCTGCCATCATCGACGCCTACCGCGACCTTGACACCAGTCAAATCTCCGTCTAATCAGCCCCCAACGCCGGGCCGCAACGTCCGGTGGTTTCTTTATGTGCAATGACGTGTCCCGTGGGTTTTCCGCCGCGTTGCGTGGGAGAACCCTGTCAGGTCTCGAAAACGGGGGCCAGAGGAGGGCGCGTTTCCTTCACCCGGACCATGAGGTGCCGGGTGTGTCTTTTTGAAAGGGAATGCGATGAGCAAGCGCGAATCCGCGAAATACAAGATCGACCGCCGTCTCGGCGAAAACATCTGGGGTCGCCCGAAGTCCCCGGTCAACAAGCGCGAATACGGTCCCGGCCAGCACGGCCAGCGCCGCAAGGGCAAGCTTTCCGATTTCGGCCTGCAGCTGCGTGCCAAGCAGAAGCTGAAGGGTCACTACGGCGACGTGTCGGAAAAGCAGTTCCGCAAGGTCTATGAAGAGGCGAACCGCCGCAAGGGCGACACCTCGGAGAACCTGATCGGCCTGCTCGAGTCGCGTCTCGACGCGGTCGTCTACCGCGCCAAGTTCGTGCCGACCATTTTTGCCGCTCGCCAGTTCGTCAATCACGGCCACATCAATGTCAACGGCAAGCGCGTCAACATCGGCTCATACCGCTGCAAGCCGGGCGATGTCATCGAAGTGCGCGAGAAGTCGAAGCAGCTGGTGATCGTCCTGGAATCGGTAGGCCTGGCTGAGCGCGACGTGCCTGATTACATTGAGGTCGATCATAACAAGATGACGGCGTCCTTCGGGCGCATCCCCGGGCTGTCGGATGTTCCCTTCGCCGTGCAGATGGAACCGAACCTGGTCGTCGAATTCTATTCGCGCTGATCGATTTTTTTCATCTGCGACATCATCGAAGGCCGCCCTCGAGGCGGCCTTTTCTTTAGGATTCCGAAAATCGATTTCGATTTTCGGGCCGATGCGCTACTCCGGGCAGCAACAAGGATTTTTGGGGCCGCCGCGCGATGAACATGCTGCCAGAAACAATCGAACCGATCGCCGATGCCGCAGGCGGCTTTCATCCGCTGTTTGCCGATGTGCCGTCCTCCGTCGAATTCAACAAGCTGCGCAAGCGGCTGCTGCGTCTCGCCCGTCAGGCGATCGACGATTTTTCGATGGTCAAGCCCGGCGATCGCTGGCTGGTCGCCTTGTCTGGCGGCAAGGATTCCTACGGCCTGCTTGCGTTGCTGCTCGATCTCAAATGGCGCGGGCTGCTGCCGGTCGACCTGCTGGCCTGCAATCTCGACCAGGGCCAGCCGAACTTTCCGAAACACATTCTGCCCGATTATCTCAACACATACGCCATTGCGCACCGCATCGAATATCAGGACACCTATTCGGTGGTGACCGACAAGCTTCCCCAGGGCAGCACCTATTGTTCGCTGTGCTCACGGCTCAGGCGCGGCCATCTCTACCGCATCGCGCGCGAGGAGGGCTGCTCGGCTTTGGTGCTCGGCCACCACCGCGAAGACATTCTCGAAACCTTTTTCATGAACCTGTTGCATGGCGGGCGCCTCGCCGCCATGCCGCCAAAACTGCTCAACGACGACGGCGACGTCATGGTGCTGCGGCCGCTCGCCTATTGCGCCGAGGCCGATCTCGAAAAATTCGCCGGCGCCATGAAGTTCCCGATCATCCCGTGCGATCTGTGCGGCAGCCAGGACGGCTTGCAGCGCAATGCGATGAAGGCGATGCTCGACGACCTGGAAAAGCGCATGCCCGGCCGCAAGGACACGATGATCCACGCCATGACCAATGTGCGGCCCTCGCATCTGCTCGACAGAAAGCTGTTCGATTTCGCCGCCCTCAACGAGACCCTGACCGCAAGGCAAGACCTTCCCGATGACATTTGACGATACCGCAATCGACTGGCTCGCCAAGCTTCTGTCCGACGCTGCCATTGCCGAGATCATGCCGCGCTTTCGCCGGCTGGATGAGGGCGACGTCCGCCAGAAGACCTCGGCAGCCGATCTGGTGACGGAGGCCGATGTGAGTGCCGAGCGGCTCATCACCGTCAGGCTGCGTGAGCGCTACCCGCAGGCGATGATCGTCGGCGAGGAAGCCTGCTCCGACGACCCGGCGCTGCTCCAGGGCCTCGGCGAAGCCGATCTCGCCTTCGTCATCGATCCGGTTGACGGCACTTTCAATTTCGCCTCCGGCGTGCCGCTGTTCGGCGTCATGCTGGGCGTCGTGGTGAAGGGCGAGACCGTCGCCGGCATCATTCACGATCCCATCGGCAAGGACTGGCTGATCGGCGCCAGCGGTGCTGGCAGCCACATACGGCATGCGCATGGCACTTTGGAGAAGGTGCATGTCGCCGAGCCTGCGCCGCTCTCACAAATGACCGGCGCGGTTTCCTGGCAGTATATGCCCGAGCCGGAACGGTCACGGCTGGCGCGCAACCAGACGAAATCCTTGTCGCAATTCGGCTATCGCTGCGCGGCTCACGAATACCGCCTGCTGGCGAGCGGCCACGCCCACTTCGTCGTCTACAACAAGCTGATGCCGTGGGATCATCTGGCCGGTGTGCTGATCCACGCCGAGGCCGGTGGTTACGCCGCGCGTTTCGACGGCAGCACCTATCGGCCTTCGCATGTCGGCGGTGGCCTTCTTGTCGCACCGGACGAAGCAAGCTGGCGCGAACTGCGCCGGGAACTCTGGGCGGAATAGGCCGTTTGGCATCGATCCGATTCGGGCCATGCCCGGCCGATCCGATTTTTGGGATCATGCGCTAATGCGGCGGTCAAACGCGACGCGCTTTAGGCGGAACTGACGCCCAAGTTTCCGCTATGGCGACTACCGCGGCATTGATGGGTCCGCTCGGGATCATCGGCATCACCGACGCGTCGACGATGAAGGCGTTGTCGAAGCCGTTCAGCCGCAAATCCGGGTCGACGACTGCGTCGGCATCCCCGCCCATCCTGCACGTGCCGGCAGGATGATGATGTGTGGAGGCAGCGCTGGCGATGAAAGCGTCAAGCTCGTCGTCCGACTGCACCTGTGATCCCGGCAGAATTTCCACATCGCGCCACTCGTCGAGCGCTCGATGATGGCCAATCGCGCGCGCCGTCTTCAGCGCTATCCGGAAAACGGCCCGGTCATGTTCGGTTTCGAGATAATGCGGATCGATGATCGGTGCATCGTTCCGGCCCGGCCCGCTCGGTGCGATGCACCCACGACTGGTCGGCTGGGTGACGCCGCAGAGTATCGTGAAAGCCGAGCCGTAGGGCGGCGCATTCAAGCCCACTGCGGCCGATGGAGCAACGACGCAGGCGAGTACGATATCGGGGCTTCCCGTCGAACGGGTCGGGTCGCTGCCGTGCAGATACATCAGCGATTCCGAGTGCTGCAGGCGCGACGGGGGCAGCGGCTTTTTCGTGCTGTAGACGTTCCCAAGGGCCAGCAGATGGTCCTGCAGATTGCGGCCGACATCGCGCCGGTCGGCACGACAGCGAATCCCCGCCCGCTTCAGCGTATCCGGATCGCCGATGCCCGATCGCATGAGGATGAGCGGCGACGACACCGCGCCGGCACAAAGAATGATCCTGTCGGCGGAGATCGTCATGCTCTCCCCATCGCACACGACAGCCACACCCGTGGCCCGCTGGCCTTCCAGCACGAGGTGCTCGACTTCGTGAGCGGTGAGCAGAGCGAGGTTCGGTCGCACCATGACCTCCGGCGGCAGATAGGCATCGGCGACGCTCAGGCGCTTGCCGGCGCGGATGTTCAGCGAATTAGGGCTCGTGCCAGCGAGTTCGCCGCTGTTGTGGTCGGTCAGGACGGGGATCCCCATGGCCTGTCCAGCGGCTAGATAGGCGCGGACGACGGGGCTGACCTCCGCATCCGGCAGATAGACGTCCAACGGTCCGCTGCGGCCGCGCGACGGCGCGTCGAAGGCGGTGAAAGCTTCGCTGCGGACGAAGCCCGGCAACAAGCCCGAAAAGGACCAGCGCTGGCCGCCTGCTACTGCCCAGGGCCGGAAATCATCGGGATGGCCACGCACATAGGCCATGGCATGCAGGCAGCTAGAACCGCCGACGATCTTCCCGCGCGGCCATTCGTGGACGCGGTTTGCGGTAAGGGGTTGCGGCACCGTCCGATAAGCCCAGTCATAGGCGCGGCCCTGCAGCATCGTCCATTTCAACGGGTCGGCGATATCGGGATCGGACGGCATGACCCCGGCTTCGATCAGGCCGACCTGGCACGCGCTGTCCTCGCTTAACCGGCTAGCCACCACCGAGCCGGCAGATCCGGCGCCGACGACCAGCACGTCGAAATGACGCATCAATTTGAAAGTTCCCGCGAGCAGGCTGTCTGGCTAGAATACGAGACGCTCATGCCGCAAAAGCGCCGGCATTCGACCGCTCCGTGATTCGTCTTTGCACGGATAGCAAATGCGCGCGCATGGCCGCTTCGGCTGCTTCGGGGTCGCGTTTCGAGATCGCTTCGGCGATCAGACGATGTTCGCCGTCGCGCTCGGCGATCCGCTTAGGGCAGGTGGGTGCTGCGGTCCGTGCGACCTTGACCCGCGCATCGACCCCAACCTGGCGCAGCATCTTGTAGAATTCGGCGGCAAGATGGTTGCGGGCGGCAGCGACGATGGCGGAATGAAAAGCGAAATCGACCGCGCCCGACGAGGCATTCTCCGGCGTGGTTGCCGCATCGATGATCCGGGCCGTCTCGAACGAGGAGGCGCGCAGCGATGCCAGCCGGGCGAGGCCCGGTTCCATGAGCAGGCGCAACTCCAGAACCTCGATGGGGTTGGTTACCCTGACAAGTTCTTCGCCATATCGGGGCAGGGCAGTCGGCGCACGCCTGGCGCGCGCCGGTTTCAAATCACCTGATTGGCGCAGCATCTCGAGCGCCTTGCGAAGCTGATGGCGTTTCACGTTGAGATGTTCGGCAAGGTCACGCTCGGAAGGAAGCTTGCCGCCGCCCTGCTGCAAGCGGCGGACCGCTGCGATGATGTCGTCGAGATCCGATGATACGATCTGCGGCTCGAATGCGCTCAAAACCAAATCTCCTGTCTGATCGGCAGCGGTCGACTCGATGTCCCGATATCAGTTGTGACACGGAATCGATGAGCACGGCACTCAACCAACTCAACCAATCTACATCTGCGTCCGATGGTTGACAACACCAGTTGCGCGATGGTTGAGTGCCGCAGTTGTTTCTTTGACGGCTCACATCTCGGCGGGGCCGTTTTCTCCCGAGGACAGTGCATGCCGTTTGGGGAAACATTCGACTATGTCATTGTCGGCGCCGGGTCGGCCGGCTGCGTGCTTGCAAACCGCCTGAGCGAAGATCCTGATGTTTCCGTGCTGCTCCTGGAAGCCGGCGACTGGGATCGCGATCCGATGATCCACATCCCGCTCGGCTGGGGTAAGATCCTGACCGAACGCCGTCACGACTGGATGTATTTCTGCGAGCCCGAGGCCAATGTCGGCGGACGCAAGGTCGAATGTGCGCGCGGCAAGGTCATCGGCGGCTCCTCCTCCACCAACGCCATGGCCTATGTGCGCGGCAATCGCGGCGATTACGATCGCTGGGCGGCCAGCGGTCTCACCGATTGGTCATTCGACAAGGTGCTGCCCTATTTCAAGAAGCAGGAGCGCTGGGAAAAGGGCGAGAGCGACTATCGCGGCGGCAGCGGGCCGCTGAACACGCAGTTCTGCCGCTACAAGGACGAACTGATCGATGCCTTCGCTACGGCGAGCCGGGATGCCGGATATCCCCAGACCGACGATTACAATGGCCCGGTGCAGGAAGGCTTTGGCCGCCTGCAGATGACGATCGCAAACGGTCGCCGCTGCTCGACCGCGTCGGCCTATCTGCGTCCTGCCATGCGCCGCAGCAATGTCAAGGTGCTGACCGGCGCGATGGCGACGCGGATAATGCTGAAGGACGGGCGAGCGATCGGCATCGCCTACACCAGGGGCGGCGCGACCCACCAGGTGCTGGCGCGGCATGAGGTCGTGCTTGCCGGCGGCGTCATCAACACGCCGCAGTTGCTGATGCTGTCGGGGATCGGCGATAGCGGCGAGCTCGCCGCGCATGGTATCGAGACGAAAGTAGACCGTCCGCAGGTCGGCAAGAACCTGCAGGACCATGTCTCGGTCATTCTGATGTATCGGCGCAAGCAGCCGGGGCCATTCCTCAAGATGATGCGGGCCGATCGTATCGGGCTGGATTTCGTCAAGACCTATTTTACCGGAAAGGGCTTTTCGGGAGATGTGCCCGGCGGGGTCGTGGCGTTTCTGAAAAGCGATGCAAGCCGGCCGTTGCCGGATGTTCAGCTGCTTTTCACGGCTGCGCCGCTTGCCGCATGGCCTTACATGCCGCCATTCAAGGCGCCCTTCGCCGATGGCTTTGCGACCCGCATCGTCGCCGTCCAGCCGGAGAGCAGGGGGAGTGTGGAACTGGCGTCGAACGACCCGTTGGCCGCGCCGCTGATCCACCAGAATTTCCTGTCTTCGCCGCGCGACTGGCAGTCGCTTCGCGCCGGATTCCGCGTCGCGCGCAACCTCGCTGCACAACCGTCGATGACGCCGTTCATCGCCTCGGAGTTCTTTCCGGGCTCACAATGCCAGAGCGACGATGAGATCGATGAGCATATTCGCAACACCTCGATCACTGTGCATCATCCGGCCGGCACCTGCCGCATGGGTGTCGACGCGGAGTCGGTGGTCGACCCGCAACTACGGGTGCGCGGCGTTGCCGGCCTTCGCGCGGTGGATGCTTCTGTGATGCCGGATCTCGTTTGCGGCAACATCAATGCGGCGGTCATCATGATCGCCGAAAAGGCCTCGGACCTGATCCGCGGCCGTGCTGAACAAAGCATGGCCGCCTGATTGCTGTCGCCCGGGTTCAACCAAGTTCCTTTGGTTGAAAACAAAATTCGAGTTGGTTGGGCTGCCGAGCGATTGCCACGGCCGCAATGATACGATCCGCCGGCCATTTTCTCGCATCTTTTCGACTTTTTTGCCCCTTTTGGGGCCATTCGGCCTCCATAGAAGCACTCAACCAAAAATTTTTAAAATTCTCAGTTTTGGGATTGTCCAGAAAAACCAATCCGAATACGGTTGAGTTGGTTAAACGCATTTTCTTCGTGAAGAGAGGTGTCAGAGATGTCCTTGGCGCAACCGGCAGACCTTACCGTCACCAACAAGAAGGCAGCGCTGAAGGGCCTTTATGACGCCCTCTACGAAAAGAATATGTTCCCGTTCTGGGCGACGTCGGAAGGCGTCGATCACGACGAGATCAAGCAGCTCATGGCGACCTCGAAGGCGATCCCCTTCGTCTGGTCCTATGCCGATATCGAGCCGCTGCTGCAGCGCGCCGCCGAACTGGTGACCATGGACGACAGCGAGCGCCGGTCGCTGATCTTGGTCAATCCGGGGCTCGCGCCCAAGCGCGCCTCGGTCAGCACCATGTACACCGCCTACCGCCTGAATGATCCGGACGAGATCATGCCGCCGCACAAGCATTCGCCGAGCGCCATACGTTTTGGCCTGACCGGCAAGGGCAATTTTACCGGCGTCGAGGGCGAGGACGTGGTTTTCGGCCCCGGCGACATGGTGCTGACGCCGAACGACGCCTGGCACAATCACGGCACGGTCGGCGGCGAACAGGCGGTCAACCTTTCGGTCCTCGACCTGCCGCTGGTCGAGACGCTGCACGCCGTGCATTTCGATCACAAATACACCGAGATGGTCGACGGCAAGGAAGTCGAGAAGAAGGTGCAGACCGCGCGTTTTCCGAGCGATTATTCGCAGCGAATCTATGGCGAGGGCGGCCTGATGCCGCGCTTCGTCGACCACAAGCGCGGCGGCGGCCTGTCGTCGCCGATGTATGTCTATCGCTGGGAAAAGATGGAATCGATCCTCGACGCGCACAAGGATTGGGACGGCGATCCGCATGAAGGCATCGTCATCGACTATGTCGACCCCACCACCGGCGGCCCGGTCTTCCGCACGATCAACTTCTACGTGCAGATGTTGCGGCCGGGCGAAAAGACGCTGCCGCAGCGCGAGACCGCCAGCCTGCTGTTGGCGCCGTTCCGCGGCAATGGCCATTCGATGATCGACGGCAAGCGCTACGACTGGAACCAGTTCGACACGATCGCCATACCGGGCGGTTGCTGGGTCGAGCATATCAATGGCTCCTCGACCGAGCCGGTCATCTTCTTCGGCGCGACCGATGCGCCGACACAGAAGGCGCTGCTGCTCTACAAGCGCTGGGGCCGCAACCAGGCCGGCGATCTGCTCCGCATCGTCTAGTTTGCAGCGGAAACCGTCCGCGCCGCCATAATGGCGCGGACATCGAAAGAGACGGTTCAGCAGCAAGGGCGGATGCATTTGGTTTCGGCGTTCAACACAAAGCAGATCGGCCATGTCGACTGTCCGGGCGGTGGTCAGGTCTGGGTCGACGGCAACATTCTCTATATCGGCCACATGCGTCCGCCGAGCGGCACGACACTTGTCGACATTTCCGATCCGCGCAATCCCAAGAAGGTCGCGACGATCGACGTTCCGCCCGGCTGGCACTCGCACAAGGTGCGCGCCCAGGACGGTCTGATGATCATCAACCACGAGCGCTTCGGCAATGCGGGCCCGGCCGATTTCGGCGGTGGCCTGGCGCTCTACGATACGACCCGACCGGCGGAGCCGAGGCTGATCTCGAAGTGGATAACCGGCGGCCATGGCGTGCATCGCTACGACTATGACGGCCGCTATGCCTATATCTCGCCGACTGCCGACGGCTATGTCGGCAACATCGTGATGATCCTCGACCTGATCGATCCGGTAAATCCGGTCGAAATCGGCCGCTGGTGGATACCGGGGCAATGGACCGGCGGCGGTGAAGAGTACCCGTGGCATGATTACGTCACGCCGCGCTGCCACCATCCGTTACGCATGGGCGACCGGCTCTATGTCAGCTACTGGCATCACGGCCTGTTCATCCTCGACATTTCCGACATTTCAAAGCCGAAGCTTGTCTCGCATGTCAATTCGAGCCCGAGCTTCCCGCATCCCACGCACACATGCCTGCCGATCCCGCAGCCGCTCAAGGGCCGCAACATCATGGTGGTGGCGGACGAGGATGTCGCCAAGCTCCGACCTTCGCCGCCGGCCTTCACCTGGATCTACGACATCACCGACGAAACGAACCCGTTGCCGATCTCGACCTTCCAGGTGCCTGGCCTCGACCCGGATGGCGAACCACAACCGCCAATGACCGGCTGCCATCAGCCTTCCGAGCGGTTCAAGGGCACCATCATTCCGTTTGCATGGTTCGCGCAGGGGCTGCGGCTGGTCGACATCGCCGACCCGTTCGTACCCAAGGAGGTCGGCCACTTCGTCCCCGATGCGCCTGACGGCGCCGAGCGATCGTCTTCCAACGACGTCACCGTCGACGATCGCGGCATCGTCTACCTTATCGACCGCGTCCGTGGCGTCGATATCATCGATACCAGCGTTCTCTAGGGGGATAGGTTGAGCGACAGCACGCGAAAATCCGCCAGCCACTACGCCATCGGCAAGAAGAATCCGAACCTGCCGTTTCATCCGGCGGTGCGTGCCGGCGATTTCATTTTCGTCTCCGGTCAGGTTCCGAAGGACGAGAACAACAACATGATCAGCGGCACAATCGAGGAAGAGACGCTGGCGACGCTGAGGACCATCGCGCGCGTCATTGCCGATGAGGGCGCAACGCTCTCCGATGTCGTGCGGATCACCACCTATCTCGAGGATACGCGCGACTTCGGCCGCTATAACAAGGCGTTTCTCGAAGGGATCGGCGACGCGGTGCTGGCGCGCACGACGGTGGAGGCAAAGGCCGTCATCAACACCAAGATCGAAATGGACGCTATCGTCTACAAGCCGCTGCCGGCCGGCAAGTAGGCCACGACACAATCGAGGAGATGATATGTACAAGCTCTTAGGCCGCCAGACATCGGGCAACGTTCAAAAGGTGCTCTTCATGCTCGAAGAGCTTGGCGCGCCATACAAGCGCGAAGATTACGGCCGCCAGTTCGAAAACACCCAGACGGCCGAATACAAGGCGCTTAATCCGACGTCGAAAGTCCCGACGCTGGTCGACGGCGACACCGTGATCTGGGAGTCCAACACCATCCTGCGCTATCTCGCGACATCCGGCGGTGAGCGGCTGAATGGCGCCACCCCTGCGGAAAAGACCGAGGTCGAGCGCTGGATGGATTTTCTGCTGGCGGCGGTCAATCCCGGCTATATGGCTGCCTTCAAGGGCGCCAAGCTGACGCCAGAGGAACAGACCGCCGAATACAAGGAACAGGTCAAGGACCTGGTGGCGCAGCTCAAGATCATCGACGGGCATCTGGCCGGCAAGGAATTCCTGGCGCTGGGAAAGCTGACCATTGCCGACATCGCCTGCGCACCGATCCTGAAACGTTGCATCGACTTCAAGATCGACCGGCCGTCGCTGCCCAATCTCGAGCGCTGGGTCGCCGCAATCGCCGCTCGTCCAGCCTTCAAGGCGGCAACCGCTGCGGCTCCCGCAAAGGCCGCATGATGATCAAGCGCGCCGCTCTCATCGGACTGGGAACGATGGGTCCGGGCATCGCCGCGCGGCTTTCGCGCGGCGGGCTCGCCGTGGCGGCGTACGATGTTTCCGATGTCGCGGTCGAACGCGCCCGCGGCACGCTCGACATCGCCGGCGGGGTTCTGGACCGTCTCGACATCAACGTGCCGGCAACGGGCGCCGGCACGGTGCGCTTCGTCCGCACCATCGCCGAGGCCGTCGATGGGGCGGAACTGGTCATCGAGAATGTGCCTGAGAATATCGACACCAAGGCCGAAACCTATCGCGCCATCGACCCGCTGATCGGCTCTTCGGTGATCGTCGCCTCGGACACGTCGGGTATTCCGATCACCAAGCTGCAGGCCCATATCTCGCACCCCGACAGGATGGTCGGCATGCACTGGTCGAACCCGCCGCACATCATCCCAATGATCGAGGTGATCGGCGACGAGAAGACCGCGCCGGAAACGGTGGCGACGATACGCGACCTGATCCGCTCGGTCGGGCTGTTGCCGGTGGTCGTGAAGAAAGACGTTCCCGGCTTCGTCGAAAATCGCGTGCTTTACGCACTGCTGCGTGAAGCGGTGGATCTGGTCGAGCGCGGCGTCATCGAACCGGAGGATCTCGACACCTGCGTATCCTGGGGCATCGGCTACAAGATCGCCGTCATCGGGCCAATGGCACTGCTCGATATGGCCGGCCTCGATATCTACAAATCCGTCTCTTCGTTCCTGAACGCCGATCTCTCCAATCGGGATGATGTGGCGCCGATGGTGCTGGAGAAGACCGGTGCATCGAAGTTCGGCATCAAGTCGGGCGAAGGCATGTTCTCCTATACGCCCGAGCAGATAAGGGCGCTGCAAGGCGAACGGGCGCGCAAGCTGGTGGCGGTGCGCCGCATCCTCGAGGGCCGGGAGTAGCCGATGGCACGAGTTAGGCATGAGGCTGGCTATGCCGGGGACTTCACCCGGTTGGCCGTTCATGCGGACTGTGCCATCAAGACAGCGCTGCTGCGGCCAATCACAATGCATGGGGTGATCGACCATGCAGGTTGAAACCATTCGACCCGCCGGCGGCCGACCGACCCACATCCGCCACGACGACCTCATTTCCGCCAAAGGCGTTTCGGTGGTCATGGGCACGGATCGCAACCGGCAGCTGATCCTCAGGGATATAGACCTTGCAGTTCCGCAAGGCTCGTTCGTTTCCCTGATCGGCCCTTCGGGTTGCGGCAAGAGTACGCTGCTCAAAGTGCTGGCTGGGTTGGTAAATCCGAGCAGCGGCAGTGTCTCGGTTGCCGGCGTTTCGCCAGGCGAAGCGGCGCGCAAGCGGATGATCGGTCTGGTATTTCAGGATGCCAATCTGCTGCCGTGGAAAAACGCCGTCGACAATGCCTCGATGCTGCTCGGCATCGCCGACAAATCGATGTCGCGCTCGGCGCTGCGGGCACGTGGACAGGAAATGCTGGATCTGGTGGGACTTGGCGATGCCGCCCACAAGCGCCCAAACGAACTGTCTGGCGGCATGCGGCAGCGGGTTGCCATCGCCCGGGCTTTGGCGCTCGATCCGGCGGTCTTGCTGATGGACGAGCCGTTTGGCGCCCTTGACGCGATCACCCGCGACTCGATGGGCCAGTCGCTGCTGGAGATCTGGCAGCGGACCGGCAAGACGATCGTCTTCGTGACGCATTCGATCGACGAAGCCATTCAGTTGTCGCGCCAGGTCCATGTTCTGGGAATCAAACCGGGACGCATTACCCAGAGCCTGGACATTCCGCTGCCTTATCCGCGCGACGCTTCCGTGACCGAAGTCCCCGAATTCGTCAGGCTGGTGCTTCAGCTTCGAACGATGCTGCGCTCCAGTCACCAGCCGGGAGGCGCGACGTGAGCAGGCAACCCCTCATGAATCTCTCATCGCCGCAACCGGTTTCCGGCTGGGACGCGGCAACGAGCAGCTGGCTTCCGGCGGCTATCCTTCTGCTGGTGACGATCGTGGTGTGGGAAGCCGCGGTGCGGATATTCTCGATATCTTCCTTTATCGTTCCTGCCCCATCCGAGATTGCGAAATCGCTGGTCGCGCAGTGGGGCACTCTCATGCAGGCGACGGTGGTCACGGCAGGCGAAATCCTGTTTGGCTTTCTTGTCTCGGTCATAGTCGGCATTGCGCTTGCTCTCGTCATCGTGCGCTTCGATTGGCTGGGCCGCGCGCTCTACCCGCTCGTCGTGCTGTTCCAGAATGTGCCGAAGGTCGCGCTGGCGCCGATCTTCATCCTCTGGTTCGGTTATGGGCTCGCTCCCAAAATCGGTCTGATTCTGGTCATCGCCTTCTTCCCGGTGACGCTGTCGATGCTGGCCGGCATGCAATCGGTCGACCGTTCGCTTCTGTCGCTGATGAATTCGGTCGGCGCCAGCCCGACCCAGATCCTGTTCAGGATCCGTGTCCCCCACTCGCTTCCAAGCCTGATGGCCGGGACCAAGATAGCCGCGACCCTGAGCGTGATCGGCGCCATCGTCGGCGAATTTGCCGGAGCCTCGGACGGGCTCGGCTACGTCATCCAATTCGCGTCGACCCAACTCGACACGGCCCTTGTTTTCGCGGCGCTGCTGCTGGTTTCAGTGCTCGGCATCGCCTTCTACTACGCAGCCGAAATTCTTGAACGTGTCGTGGTGCCGTGGGCGCCGAAATTCAGCCAGGCCTAGGATCTTTCGAACAACCAAAAAAGGGAACAGACAATGCTGAGACGCTCTCTTATCAAGGCAGCCACCTTTGCGGCGTTTGTCGGCGCGCTTGGCTTCTCGAACGCGGCGCTGGCGGCGGACACGGTCAACGTCCAGCTCGACTGGGTGGTGCGCGGCAATCACGCCATGTTCTTTGTCGGCATGGAAAAAGGCTTCTTCGCCAAGAACGACATCGATGTGAGCGAGGTCCGCAAAGGGTCCGGCTCGCCTGACGCCATGCGGCTGGTGGGTAACGGCAACGCTGAATTCGGCTTCGGCGATCTTCCCACGCTTGCCGTGGCAAGGTCGCAGAATGTTCCCGTCGTGGCGCTCGCGGCGGTCAACCAGCAGTCGCCGCTGGGCATTATTTCGCTCGCCAAGACGCTCAAGCTGACCAAGCCTTCAGACCTCAAAGGCCTGACCATCGGCATCCACCCGGCGGGCTCCACCTACATTTTCTTCAGGGGCTTCCTGGCTGCCAACGGCATGAGCGAGAAGGACATGACGCTCAACAGCGTCTCGCCGCCGTACGAAAGCTACCTGCTGCTCGGACGGGTCCAGACGGTCGTCGGTTATCTCGACGCCGAAGTGCCAGAACTTGAAGCCAAGGCTGGCGGCCCAGGGTCGCTGAGCATCATGCTCGGCGCGGATCACGGCTGGAAGGCCTATGGCTCGGGACTGTTCACCTCGGAAGCGATGATCAAGGACAATGCCGATGTCGTGCGCCGCTTCGTGAAGGCCTACAGGGAGGCTTTCGACTATGTCGCGGCCCATCCGGAAGAAGCTGCCGAAATCACTGCCAAGGCCGTTCCTGGCTATGCGGAGAAGAAGGATGTGCTGCTGGCCCAGCTCAAGGCCGACATAGCTTCGACGTTCAACAGCCCGGCGACGAAGGAACACGGCCTCGGCTGGATGACGAAGACCCAATGGGAAGAGACCTTGAAGACGCTGACGGATCAGGGCGTGCTCAAAACGGCCCTGTCGGCCGACGACGTCTTCACCGACAAATTCCTGGCGGCAGAGTGAAGGTCGGGGGCGGTGTCTGACCTGGCAAAAAGCGAGCGTCTACCGGCAGACCAGCCTGTCGTCCGCTCTGCTGCAGGTCACGGCCATTTGCCCCTTTCTTCCACTGGTCCGGTCGAGCACGATTTGCACGCGCGTGGCGTATGCCTGTCTGGCGAGGCCGCACCACAGCCGCTCGACGGGCAGGTTTTCGCGCTTGTCGTTGAGGATCGCAAATGTCCCGGTTTCTGGATCGAACCACAGCTCGACACGGGCGCTCTTGCCAGGCGCCGCGGTGGCGATCGTGGCCGAATACCAGTGGGCGAAGTCTGCATTGCAGGAAAGCGCCTCACGCCCCGCATTCGAGATCGTCAGCGGCACCGGATCGAGCCCTTCGGTGCCGGTTCGCACAGTGATGTGCCGCAATTCAACCGCGTTGGCGAACGATGTGAACGCCAGAATTATCGGAAGAATGTATCGCACAACCACCTTGCCTGAACTCCGTGTGGAATTGTTCAGGCAGTCTACCTCGCTTTTGCGCAATAACAATAAGAATATCTTGGGTCAACCGAACAGAGAGGGTAACATGTCTAAGTTCCTGAAGGGTAGCGTAAGCGCTGTTATATTAAGCGGCCTCTTGCTGGGTAATGCACTTGCCGCCGAAGTCAAGTCCATTGCCATCCTGACGCCGGAAGAAGGCACCGATTATGGCTGGAACCAGCAAGGCATCGACGCTGCCAAGGCAGCGGCCAAAGCTGCCGGTGTCGAGATAGTGACGGCGCAGGGGCTCGGCTATGGCGACGTGCGCCCGACATTGCGCGAACTGGCGGCCGACGGCGCCAGCCTGTTGATTGCCCATGCCAGCGGGTACAACACCGCGGCTCCCGAAATCGCCAAGGAAACCAAGGTGCCAGTGGCGATCGTCGACACGCCGACCGGCCTGGAGGCTGGGCTCGTCGCAGACTACACGCTGAGCGGTCACGAAGGCGCGTACCTTGCCGGCCGTCTCGCCGCCAAGATGTCGCGTTCCAAGTCGGTCGGCATCGTCGTGTCCGGCGAGCCTCCGTCGTGGAACTCGCAGTCGGCGGCGTTCGCGCAAGGTGTGAAGGCCGAGAACCCGGACGTCAAGGTCACCTATGCGGTGATCGGACCCGCCGCCTACAGCGATGCGGCCGGCGGCAAGCGCGTTACCGAAAGCGTGATCGCATCGGGCGCCGACATCATCTTCGGCCAGGGCAACGGCTCGAGCTTCGGCATGCTGCAGGCGGTCGAGACGACCAAGGCCGGCGATGGCGGCAAGGTCTATTTCATCGACGTCATCGGCGACAAGACGCCGATCGACAAAGGCTTCCTGCTGTCGTCGGTGGTTTGGAACATCGAGCCGGTCTATGCGGCGATGATCGCCGACCTCAAGGCCGACACGTTCGGCACCAAGAGCTACTCGATCGGCCTCAAGGACGATTCGGTCAAGCTTCTGAAAACCGCTGCGATCCCGGACAATGTATGGGCGGAGATCCAGACGCTGCGCGAGGACATCATTTCCGGCAAGACCAAGGTCGATCCGGTCTATGATGCAGCAGCAGTCAGGGCGCTGATGACCAGCGTCGCCCAGTAAGGCGCTTCAATGCAGACTTCCGGAGGGGTGACAATTCACCCCGCCGGACCGATTTCATGTTTTCAAGGCCTTGGCTTCATGAGTAGTGCGACCTCATTGTCGGTCGACAAGCGCGACATCGTCGCGCTTGAAGGCGTGACCAAGCGGTTTCCCGGCGTCGTCGCCAACGACAGCGTCGATCTGGCGATCCGTCCGGGTGAAGTGCATGTGCTGCTCGGTGAAAACGGCGCCGGAAAATCCACCTTGATCGGCATGCTGTCCGGCCTGCAGCAGCCGGACGAGGGCCGCATACTGGTCGACGGCGAGCCTATCGCGATCACCTCGCCGCGCCATGCGCTGGCGCTCGGCATCGGAACCGTATTCCAGCACGTGATGCTGGTGCCGACGCTGACGGTCGCGCAAAACCTGTTGCTCGGCGGCCCGTGGTGGCAGCGGCCCAAGACCGAGGAGCTGGAAGTGCGCGTCGCCGAAATCACCAGGGCGCTCGGTATCACGGTCAAGCTGCATGCCAAGGTTTCGGAACTCTCGCTCGGCGAACAGCAGCAGGTCGAGATCCTGCGCGCGATGGTGCGCAACAGCCGGCTTCTGATCCTCGACGAGTCGACCTCGATGCTGACGCCGAAGGGCATCGATGAACTGGGCGCGCTGATGCGCCGCCTTGTCGAGCAGGGGCTGGCGATCGTCTTCATCACCCATAAGCTCAAGGAGGCGGCGGCTTTCGGCGATCGAATCTCGGTGCTGAAACTCGGCCGCAAGGTCGGCGAAATTCCTCCCGAGCGGTTTCGCGCGCTAGGCGAGCAGGCGATCGTTTCGGAGATCGTCGAATTGATGTTCGGCAAGCAGAAAGACGACCCGGAAGCGTCCGAGCGTCCGGTTCGCACCATTCACGCCGGAGCGGCTCCGCTGCTTCAGGTCCATGAACTCGCGGTCGCATCGACAGACGACGCGCCGGGCCTGTTATCGATTTCGTTCGACATCCGTCCAGGCGAGCTGCTGGGCATCGCTGGTATCGACGGCAATGGCCAGAAGCAACTGGCGGAAGCGCTGGCTGGCCAGCGGGCGACGGTGAGCGGTTCGGTGCGGCTGCAGGGCGCGCCCATCGAGGCGCTGAGCGTCGGAGAACGCCGTGAGCGAGGCCTTCGCTACCTGACCGACGACCGGCTCGGCGAGGGCACGGTCGGGACTTTTCCGGTCTCGATCAACTTCTTCCTCAAGCAGGTGGGCGCCGCTCCCTTCTGGCGCAACGGCGTCGAGCAGCGCGCTGAAATCGACAAGCGCGCCGCTCAGCTCGTCCGCGAATACGACGTGCGCACGCCCAGCCTGAAAACGCCGGTCGCCCGGCTCTCCGGCGGCAATATCCAGAAGGTGCTGCTGGCGCGCGAACTCGCCGAAGGCGCAAAAGTGGTGATCTTCAACAAGCCGACCTATGGGCTCGATCTCGCCAACACATTGGCTTCGCGCCAGCGAATCCGCGATACGGCGGCACGCGGCCTTGCCGTGCTGCTCATCTCCACCGACCTGGAGGAGTTGCTCAGCATGTGCGACCGCATCGCCGTCATCTCGAACGGCTCGCTGGTCGGCACGGTCGAGAATGTCGGCGATGCCCGCTCCAAGATCGGTCGCTTGATGATCGGACTTGCCGCATGAGCATCGACACCGTCCCAGCCGCCGGCGCAACCGCACTCGATGCCACGGCTGCTGTGGTCACGCGCCGCGATATCCAGCATCGGCTGCTGATGACCATCGGCCCTATACTGGCCGCGCTTATCATCGCCGGCTGCATCCTGCTTGCCGTCGGCGTCGACCCGCTTGCCTATTATGGCTTTGTGCTCGAGAGAGGGCTTTTGTCGCCGCTCGGCATCCAGCAGACGCTGACGCGCATGGCGCCGCTGCTGTTTCTTGCCGCTGGCCTGATCGTGGCCTTTCGCGCCGGCATGTGGAATCTCGGCGGCGATGGCCAGTTCCTGCTCGGCGCGGTAACGGCCGCCGCCAGCGCGCCGCTCTTCGTGGAAGTCATGCCTGCCTGGCTGGCGCTGATTTGCTCGTTTGTCATCGCCATGGCGGTTGCGATGCTCTGGTCGCTGGTGCCGGCCCTTTTGCGGGCCTATCAGGGCGTCAACGAGATCATCACCACGCTGATGATGACGTTCCTGGGCACCTCGCTTGCCAATGTGCTGGTCAAGCTGGTGTTTCGCGATCCGGGCACGACCGTGCCGCAGACCCGCACCTTGCCGGTCGAGGACCGGCTGCCGCGTCTGCTCGACACGACCATCACCAGCGGCCTGCTTCTGGGACTGGCGGCGATCATCACCGTACATCTGGTGATGACGCGCACGGCCTTCGGCCTTAAGCTGAGGATCGTCGGGGCCAACCCACGCGCGGCCATCCATGCGGGGCTCGGCGTGCCGAAGCTCACCATTGCCGTCTTCGCCATTTCGGCCGGGCTGGCCGGACTTGCCGGCGCTGTCGATATCCTCGGCGTCCAGGGTAACGTCCGCGCCGACTGGAACCCCGCTTATGGGCTGGCGGTCATTCCCGTCGTGTTCCTCGCCCGCATGAACGGTTTTGCCGCCATCGGTTTCGTGTTCCTGCTTTCGGTGCTGTCGATTGGCGGCGAGAGCGCGGCCCGCCGCCTCGGCGTGCCCAATCATTTCACGCTGGTGCTGGTCTCCATCGTGCTGATCGTGCTCGCGCTCGCCGAATACATCGATCACCGCTACAATCAGTCGCGGAGGGCCTGAAGTTATGACCGGGCTGTTCAGCGAAGTCTTTCTCAGCGCGCTTTTGTTTGGCGCCGTCACCGCGGCGATCCCGCTGCTGCTGGCTGGCCTCGGCGAACAGATGTCCGAAAGGGCCGGCGTGCTCAACATCGGCATCGAAGGCATGATGCTGGCCGGCGCCTATCTCGGCTTCGTCGGCGCCTTCTATTCCGGATCGCTGTGGCTGGGCTTTCTCACCGGCGCCGGCGGCGGTATCGCCGTGGCGCTGGTCATGGCGCTGCTTTGCGTGCGCATCGGCTTGAACCAGATCGTCATCGGCATAGCGCTGACATTGGGACTTGAAGGCCTGACGGCGCTGCTCCACCATTTCCAGTTTTCGCGCAGCTATCCCCGCCTGCCAGCGGTGGATGTGACCGTCATTCCGTTGCTGTCGGGCATTCCGGTGATCGGGCCGGCGTTGTTCAGGCAGCATCTGATCGTCTACCTGGCGGTAGCACTGGTTTTCGCCATGGGCTACATCTATCGGCGCACGCAGCTCGGCCTGAACCTGCAGGCGGCGGGCGACAAGCCGGCCGCGCTTGACGTCGCCGGCATCGACGTCGCACGAACCCGCACCATCGCCGTGCTGACGACTGGAGCGCTGGCAGGGCTTGGCGGCGCCTTTCTCGCCAATGTCGGCGCCGGCCTGTTCATTCCCTTCATCACCAATGGCGCGGGCTTTCTCGGAATCGTGCTGGCCATGCTGGCGCGTGGTCGCCCGGTCTGGGTGCTGTTCGGTGCCTTGTTGTTCGGCGTGTGCCTGTCGCTGACGACAGCCATGCAGGTGGCCGGCATCAACATACCAACCGACGTCATCCAGATGCTGCCGTTCCTGGCGGTGATGATCATGCTGGTTCTGTTCGGCCGGCGGGCCAGCCTGCCGGCAGCGCTCGGCATTCCATACGAGCGCGGCGTGCGCTGATCCGGTTCAGGCGCGGACGGGACCCGCGCCAACAGAGGAGAGAACAAAATGTCGGATACCAAGGTCTACCTGCTCGATGGTGGCTCGCTCGTTCTCGACGGCTATCACGTGTTCTGGAATCGCGGCCCCGGCGGCGAAGTGCGCTTTCCCGTCTATTCGATCCTGATCGAGCATGCCGAGGGCCGGTTTCTCATCGACACCGGCTACGACTACGACCACGTCATGAAGGTGCTGCCTTTCGAAAAGCCGATCCAGGAAAAGCACCAGACCATTCCCGGCGCCCTGGCGCTGCTCGGCCTCGAGCCGAAGGATATCGACGTCGTCGTCAACTCGCATTTCCACTTCGACCATTGCGGCGGCAACAAGTATTTTCCGCATGCCAACAAGATCTGTCATCGCACCGAGGTGCCGCAGGCCTGCAATCCTCAGCCTTTCGAGCACCTTGGCTATTCGGATCTGAGCTTTTCGGCGGAGGCTGCCGAAGCGCGTGGCGCGACCGCGCAATTGCTGGAGGGCACGACGCGGGCCAACTCGACCTTCGA
The DNA here is from genome assembly GCF_055811335.1 of Mesorhizobium sp. WSM4847. Classification (NCBI taxonomy): domain Bacteria; kingdom Pseudomonadati; phylum Pseudomonadota; class Alphaproteobacteria; order Hyphomicrobiales; family Phyllobacteriaceae; genus Mesorhizobium; species Mesorhizobium sp. WSM4847. The sequence goes on from NZ_JBVVPY010000028.1 coordinate 30,002, forward strand.
GGGCATCGACGGCGATGTCGAGCTTGCCAGGGGGGTCAAATTGATCTCGACGCCCGGCCATTCTATCGGCCATTACAGCTTGCTGGTCGAATTTCCCAAGCGCAAGCCGATCATGTTCACCATCGATGCGGCCTACACGCAGAAGAGCCTTGAAACGCTGTGCCAGGCGGCCTTCCACATCGACCCGGTGGCGGGTGTCAACTCGATGCGCAAGGTGAAGAAGCTCGCCGAGGATTATGGGGCCGAGCTGATGTATTCGCACGACATGGAAAACTTCAAGACCTATCGGACCGGCACGCAATTCTACGGCTGACCGCCGCCAACGAAGAGACAAAGACCATGCGCTATCTCGAACACGCCGAACCGGTCATCACGCTCACCGCCGGGCCGGTGAACGCCTATCCCGATGTGCTGCGCGGCCTCGGCCGCACCGTGCTCTACGATTACGACCCGGCGTTCCAGCTCTTTTACGAGGCTGTGGTCGACAAGGCGCAGAAGGCGATGCGGCTGTCCAACAAGCCGGTCATTCTGCATGGCGAGCCGGTCCTTGGCCTGGAGGCCGCGGCAGCCTCCCTGATCACGCCAGACGACGTCGTGCTCAACCTTGCCTCGGGAGTCTACGGCAAGGGTTTTGGCTATTGGGCAAAGCGCTATTCGCCGCATCTGCTCGAAATCGAGGTGCCCTATAACGAGGCGATCGACCCGCAGGCGGTTGCGGCAATGCTGGAAGCGCATCCGGAAATCAGCATCGTTTCCGTCTGCCATCACGACACGCCGTCGGGCACCATCAACCCGATCGATGCCATCGGCGCGCTGGTTTCGGCGCATGGCGCCTATCTGATCATCGACGCCGTTTCGTCCTTCGGCGGCATGAAAACGCATCCGGAGGACTGCAAGGCCGACATTTATGTCACCGGCCCGAACAAATGCCTCGGCGCGCCTCCCGGGCTGACGATGATGGGCGTCAGCGAGCGGGCCTGGGCGAAAATGAAGGCCAATCCACTGGCGCCGCGCGCGTCGATGCTCAGCATCGTCGATTGGGAGCATGCGTGGTCGAAGGACAAGCCGTTTCCGTTCACGCCGTCCGTCGCGGAGATGAACGGGCTCGACGTCGCGCTCGACCTCTACCTCAATGAGGGACCGGCGGCGGTGTGGGCGCGCCACGCGCTCACCGCCAAGGCCATGCGCGCCGGCGTCGCCGCGCTGGGTCTGTCGATCTGGGCGGCCAGCGACATCATCGCATCGCCGACCACGACTGCCGTCCGGACGCCCGAAGGCATCGACGAGGAGGCGCTTCGCCAGGCTGCGCGCGCCCGTTACGGCGTGGTGTTCTCGTCGGGCCGGGGCGAGACATTGGGCAAGTTGACGCGCATCGGCCATATGGGCCCGACCGCCCAGCCGATCTATGCGATCGCGGCGCTGACGGCACTTGGCGGCGCGATGAGTGCTTTGGGCGAAAAGCTCGCGGTCGGCAAAGGCATCGACGCGGCGCTCGCCGTTATCGACGCCGACGCCTGAGATGAAGTCACAGATCACATGGAGCACGGAAATGACTGAACGGCTTGCGGGAAAGACCGCCCTGGTTACCGGGGCCGCACAAGGCATCGGCAAGGCGATCGCCGCGCGCTTGGCCGCCGATGGCGCGACCGTCATCGTCAGCGACATCAATGCGGAAGGCGCCGAAGCGGCGGTGGCGGCGATCGGCGCAAAAGCGAAGGCGATCGCCGCCGACATTTCCGATCCGGCATCCGTCAAGGCGCTGTTCGCCGAGATCCAGGCACTGACCGGTGGCATCGATATCCTGGTCAACAACGCCAGCATCGTGCCCTTCGTCGCCTGGGACGATGTCGACCTCGACCATTGGCGCAAGATCATCGACGTCAATCTGACCGGAACCTTCATCGTCAGCCGCGCGGCAACGGACCAGATGCGTGCCGCCGGCAAGGCCGGCCGGGTGATCAGCATCGCCTCCAACAGCTTCTTTGCCGGCACGCCGAACATGGCGGCCTATGTCGCGGCCAAGGGCGGCGTCGTCGGCTTCACCAGGGCGCTCGCCACAGAACTCGGCAAATACAACATCACCGCCAACGCGGTGACGCCGGGCCTGATCGAGAGCGATGGGGTCAAGGCGAGCCCGCACAACGAGGCGTTCGGCTTCGTCGAGATGCTGCAGGCTATGAAAGGCAAAGGGCAGCCGGAACATATCGCCGATGTGGTGTCGTTCCTGGCCTCGGATGACGCACGCTGGATCACCGGCCAGACGCTGAATGTCGACGCCGGCATGGTGCGTCACTAAAGCGCCGACGTCTGAAAGGATCCATCCGCAGCGCTGATACTCGATGGAAGCTTTAGTCGAAAATTTCGATTACATTTATCCGCGCGAAACCGGAGACCCGAGATGAAACCTCGGTCCGCAATTGTCGCCCTTACCCTTGCCCTGGTTGCCGGGCCTAACGCGGCAACATCGCGGGAGCGCGGCTGTCGCAGTCCCGAACCCGTCGACACCATAAACGAGATGTTCTCCGCGATCGTCGCCTGTTGGGAGCCGCCGCCCGGAACCGCGGGCATGACCCTGACGCTGCAGTTCTCAATTCGCCGAAACGGCACACTTATCGGCAAGCCTCGCGCCACCTACTCCCGTCTGGGGGATGATGGCAGCCTCAACCGGGCTTTCGTCGCTTCCGTCCTCGAGGCCCTCGACAAGGCTCTGCCACTGCCGGTTTCGGACAGGATGGGTGGGGCGATCGCAGGGCGTTTGCTGTTCCCTCGCTTCACCGCAGCGAGCGGGGATGAATCCTGAAAAGCGTTCGGCCTTAAACCGGCGGGTTCTGCGGCTGGAAGAATTTGCCGCGCTCGGCGATCAGCACCATCACCAATGCGCCAAGCGAAACGCTGCAGAATCCGGCGGCCAAGGGCGTCACCGTGCCGTTGAAGGCTTGGCCGATCAGCGTGCCGAGCACGCCGCCGAGGAAGGTCTGCATGAAGCCCAGAATGGACGACGCTGTCCCGGCCAACTGGCCGAGCGGCTCCATGGCGAGCGCGTTGAAATTCGCGCCGAGTGCGCCGAACGGGACCATCGTGCAGGCAAAGAAGGTGATGAAAAGCCAGAGCGGCATCTTCATCTGGATGGAAACGACCAGCCAGGCGAGGCTGATGGCCAGAAACAAGAGCAGCGCGCTTTGCGACAGGCGGCGCATGCCGATGCGGCCGACAAGGCGCGAATTCAGATAGCTCGAAAAGGAGAGCACGCCGGCGATCCCTGCGAAAATCAGCGGGAACATCTCGCCGACGCCGAAGACGTCGACATAGATCTGCTGCGCCGAGTTGATGAAGCCGAACATCGCACCGAAGGCAAAAGTGCTGGCGAAGGCATAGCATAGCGCGATGCGATTGGTCAGCACGATGCGGAAACCGCCAAGGACGGATGATGCCGTAAGCGGCCGGCGATATTCGGGATGCAGCGTTTCCGGCAGCCGCAGCAGCGCCCACGCCGACACGATCAGCGCCCCGGCCGCCATGGTGATGAAGATCCAGTGCCAGGAGGCAAACAGCATGATGAACTGGCCGATGCCTGGCGCCACCACCGGAATGGCCATGAACACCATGAAGATCAGCGACATCACCTCAGCCATGCGCCGGCCATCGAACGTGTCGCGCACGATCGAGACGGCGATGACGCGTGTGGCCGCGGCGCCGATGCCTTGCACCACCCGGCACAGGATAAGCGTAGCGAATGTCGGGGCGATCGCCGCCGCAATCGCCGCGGCGACATAGATGACCAGTCCGACGACGAGCGGAGCGCGGCGTCCGAAGCGGTCCGAGATCGGCCCGAAGAAGAGCTGTCCGCCGCCAAAGCCGAGAATGTACGCGGCAATCACATATTGGCGGTGGTTTTCATTTTCCACGCGCAGCGAGGCGCCGATCTGCTGCAGCGCCGGCAGCATGATGTCGATGGCCAGCGAGTTGAGCGCCATCAACGCCGCGCACAGCGCGATGAATTCCCAGCGCGGAATAGGCAAGGTTTCCGCCTGTTGCTGCGCTTCTGCATGCTGATCCACGGCAAAGTCCGATCTTCAAACGAAAAAGCGCCGGCGCACCGGCGCATTCATTCGTCTTGTGCCCCGATACCGGGGAGATAATCAGCTTGGCGAAGTGCCCTAAATGTCCGTCAGGCGGCGCCTTTGACGCTGACGCCCTTTTCGACGAGGAACGTCTGCAGTTCGCCTGCCTGGAACATCTCGCGGACGATGTCGCAACCGCCGACGAACTCACCCTTGACGTAGAGCTGAGGGATCGTCGGCCAGTTGGAGTATTCCTTGATACCTTGCCGCAGCTCGGCCGAGGTCAGCACGTCGACGCCCTTGTAGTCGGCCCCGATATAGTCGAGGATCTGCACGACCTGACCGGAAAATCCGCATTGCGGGAAACCGGGCGTGCCCTTCATGAAGAGAACGACGTCGTTGGCCTTCACTTCGCTGTCGATGTAGTCGTTGATACCGCTCATAGAAAATCCTTTCATGCCCGCGGGAGTCGGGCTCGAAACATTCCCTTTCAAATAAACCCATAGGTTGCCTGAAACAAGACGTTTGCCGCCCTCGTCACGCAAATGGCGCAAAGGATGGCCTGGGCCAAGAGCATCGGACGGCTATCTTCCCAAGCCAGCAAAGCCCTAAAAAAGCTTATTCCGGCACGCTGGTCTGCAGTGCGAGCGCGTGCAGCACGCCGCCCATATTGCCCTTCAGCGCGTCGTAAACCATCTGGTGCTGCTGGACGCGGCTTTTGCCGCGAAAGCTTTCGGCCACCACTTCGGCCGCATAATGGTCGCCGTCGCCGGCCAGGTCGCGAATCGTCACCTTGGCGTCCGGAATGCCTTCCTTGATCAACCGTTCGATGTCGTGCGCGTCCATTGCCATGCGAGGATTCCTTGTTCAGATCTCATAGATATGATCGAAACGGCGGATGAACCACACCGCAACGACCCCGTTCGATCAAATCAGGGGTCCACGACCTCATTTGCCATAAAGCGAGGAAACCAGGATTCGTGGGCGGCGGTCAATTCGCCGACAGGGATCGCCCGCGCCTCGCCGAGTTTCAGGTCGCTGCCGCCGGTCGAGCCGATCCACGGCGCGAAGATGCCGAGCTTGCTCTGCTGTTCGCGAATGGCGTCCCATTCCTCGCTTTGCGGATCGATCGACAGCGTCAAGAGGTAGCGGCCCTGATCCTCGCCGAACCAGACCGGGATCGGGTCGGTCCCGACCAGGCCGGGGACGGTCGCGCCGATGCCGGAGGCCATCGCCATCTCGGCCAGCGCAACGGCAATGCCGCCATCGGAAACGTCATGCGCCGATGTGACGACGCCGGAGGCGATCAGAGTGCGTACATGGTCGCCGACGCGCTTTTCATGGTCGAGGTCGACCGGCGGCGGCGGGCCGTCGGTGCGGCCATGAATGTCGCGCATATAGGCCGACTGGGCGAGATGCGTTCCCCACATCGATGGCGCGCCGACCAGCAGGATCATCTGGCCCTCGGCGGCAAAGCCGATCCGCGCCATCTGGGACCAGTCGGCGATCAGTCCGACGCCGCCGATGGTCGGCGTCGGCAAGATGCCTTGCCCGTTGGTTTCGTTGTAGAGCGAGACATTGCCGGAGACGATCGGAAAGCCGAGCGCGCGACAGGCGTCGCCGATGCCTTTCACGGCGCCGACCAACTGGCCCATGATCTCGGGTCGTTCCGGATTACCGAAATTGAGGTTGTCGGTGGCCGCGAGCGGCAGGGCGCCGGTGGCGGTAAGATTGCGCCAGCATTCGGCCACCGCCTGCTTGCCGCCCTCGTAAGGGTCGGCCTCGCAATAGCGCGGCGTCACGTCGGAGGAGAAGGCGAGCGCCTTGGTCGGATGGCCCTCGACGCGCACCACGCCGGCATCGCCACCCGGAAGCTGCAGCGAATTGCCCTGGATCAGCGTGTCGTATTGTTCCCATACCCAGCGGCGCGAGGACAGGTCGGGCCCGCCAAGCAGTTTCAGCAGCGCCTCGGCGACATCCGCTTGCGGTGCATCGCCGGCCGCCAGCGGCGCCGGCTTCTTCGGCTCGGTCCAGGGACGGTCATATTCCGGCGCCTGGTCGCCAAGGTCCTTGATCGGCAGATTGGCGACTTCGTCGCCCTGGTGCAGCACGCGAAAGCGCAGATCGTCGGTTGTCTTGCCGACGATGGCGAAGTCGAGGCCCCATTTGTGGAAGATCGCCTCGGCTTGCTTTTCCTTTTCGGGGCGCAGCACCATCAGCATGCGCTCCTGGCTCTCCGACAGCATCATCTCATAGGCGCTCATGCGCTCCTCGCGCACCGGCACCTTGTCGAGGTCGAGCTCGATGCCGAGGTCGCCCTTGGCGCCCATCTCGACCGCCGAGCAGGTGAGGCCGGCAGCACCCATGTCCTGGATGGCGATGACGGCACCGGACGCCATCAGTTCGAGGCAGGCTTCGAGCAGGCATTTTTCGGTGAACGGGTCGCCGACCTGAACGGTGGGCCGCTTCTCGTCGATCCTGTCGTCGAATTCGGCCGAGGCCATGGTGGCGCCGCCGACACCGTCGCGGCCGGTCTTGGCGCCGAGATAGACGACCGGCAGACCGACGCCCTTGGCTTCCGACAGGAAGATCGCATCGGTCGTGGCCAGCCCCGCCGCAAAGGCGTTGACCAGGATGTTGCCATTGTAGCGCGCGTCGAAATTGACTTCGCCGCCGACCGTCGGCACGCCGAAGGAATTGCCGTAGCCGCCGACGCCGGCAACGACGCCGGCAACCAGGTGCCTGGTCTTGGGATGGTTCGGCGCGCCGAAGCGCAGCGCGTTCATTGCCGCGATCGGCCGCGCGCCCATGGTGAAGACATCGCGCAGGATGCCGCCGACGCCGGTCGCCGCACCCTGATAGGGCTCGATGAAGGAGGGGTGGTTGTGGCTCTCCATCTTGAAGACGACGCAGTCGCCGTCGCCGATATCGACCACGCCGGCATTCTCGCCCGGACCCTGGATGACCTGCGGCCCGGTGGTGGGCAGCGTGCGCAGCCACTTTTTCGAGGATTTATACGAGCAGTGCTCGTTCCACATCGCCGAAAAGATGCCGAGCTCGGTAAAGCTCGGCTCGCGCCCGACCAGATCGAGGATGCGCTGATATTCGTCGGGCTTCAGCCCGTGCGCGGCAACGAGTTCCGGAGTGATCGGCACGGAATTGGAAATGGTCATGGGCGGCAATTTATGTCCTTGGGATCGAGTCCCGTCTTATCGCAAGCTTTGCAGCCGATACACCCATCAAGCGACAAAAACGATGCAGTAGCGAAAGATCGCCACTCGGCCCGCCGGTTTCAAGCCGGTTCAGGAGAAACTGTCGTAGCCGGCTCGGCCCTCGTCCAGCAGCCGCCGGATCACGCCGACACCGCCCGCGATGTCCTCGCGTCGCTCCGGCTGTGAAACCCCAAACCGCACGCCGTGAAAAACCTGCTCGGAACGGCCGGCCTTGAACTCGTCCTCATCGTCGATGAGCACGCCATGTTCGAGACAGGCGTTCTTGAAGGTGCCGGAAAGCCATGGATCGGGCAGGGTGAGCCAGATGAAGGGCACATTGTCTAGTGCGTTGAAGTCGAACCCGGCTAGTGTCTCGCGCACGATCGCCACGCGCGCGTTGATCTCGACGATGCTGCGCTTGCGCATCTCGCTGGCCTGGCCGGACAGAACCAGTCTGCTACACAGTTCCGCCAGCAGGAAGGGGAGGCCGCCCGTCAGCATCTTGTGAGCGACCCGGATGCGGTGACGATAGGCCGGCGGACAGGCGAGCCAGCCGCCGCGAACGCCGGCCGCAACCGATTTCGACAGGCCGCCGGCGACGATGGTCCGTTCGGGGGCATATTCGGCCAGGAGCGGCGTCGGGTCGTCGGTCAGATCGCCATAGAGATCGTCCTCGATCAGGATGACATTGTATTCGCGCGCGATGCGGGCGATGGCCTCACGGCGCGTTGCCGACAGCGTCACCAATGTAGGGTTCTTGGCCGTCGGCATCAAGAACATCATTTTCGGGTGTTTTTGCGCGCAGACGCGCTCGAAATCCTCCGGATCGAGCCCTTCCGCGTCCGACGTCACCAGCGCGGTGCGGCGGCCGATCAGGCCGGCGCTGCGAGAAATCTGCGAATAGGTGAGGTGCTCGAAGACGATATAGTCGCCGGGCGTGGTCAGCGCGGCAATCGCCGCCATAACCGCGGCATGGGTGCCGAGCGTCGGAACGATGCCATCGGGGCTTGGGCGAAACGAATTTCGCGACAGCCAGCTGCAGCCGGCCTCGACCCAGCGGTTGGGAAAATCCCGCGTATAGCTTGAAATCTCGTACGGATGCTCCTGCGCCGTGCGCGAAAGCACATCGGCGACAATGGCGCCCTGGCCGGTATCAGGCGCAGCTGTGCTGTCGAAGCGCAGTTTGCCGCGAGGCGCATCGATATAGCGCGTGCCTTCCACCTGCGGGTCGGGCGCCAGCAGATCGGTCTTGGTGTCATGCCGGCCAAGCACATAGGTTCCGCGTCCGACTTCGCCGCTCACCAGGCCCCGCTCGCGCAACAATTGGTAGGCCCTGCCGACCGTGCCGACGGTCGTGCCGATGTCGTATGCCAGATCGCGCTGCGGCGGCAATTTTGCCCCGGCGGCGATCAAGCCACGGTCGATGTCCGTTTCGATGGAATCTGCAAGCCGCTGATAGAGCGGCCCGGAGCCGGCGGAAAGGTCGGGAAGCCAATTTGTCATAGTGACAATTTTCTATATTGCACCGTTTTGAGAGTCAATACATATGTGACCGCGCAACAAATAGATACAATCTCGAATTTTGGTAGCAAGAAAATGGCTGCAATCGATACAATCCGTTACATGAGAGCTGGATTGCCCGGAGCCCGCCCGTCAGGCCGGCAAACCTATGTCCGTCGCCTGGTGCGAATGGTCAACTCACTCGCAAACCGGATCGGCAACTTGCTGGATCGCCGGCGCAGCCGGCTGGTCTTGCTGGAGATGACCGACGATCAGCTTAGGGATATCGGCATCTCGCGTGCCGACGCCCATCGTGAGGGTCTGAGGCCGTTCTGGGACTGAGAATACGCGCTGAAATAGAAGACCAGCGAGCCGACAAAACTGCGGCCGGCTGCCATCGACGCCTGAACGGTGATGCAGATTTGCAGGACAAGGGCGGCCAGGCCGATGCCCAGACCGGCGACCTGCGCGAAGCGGCGCACAGCCCTATGCAGCCGCACCGCAGGCCTGATTGCCAGCCTGCCAGCGGGCAATGTCCGAGCCGATGCGTGCGCCGAGCGGTTCGGCCATCAGCGGACCGTACACGTCAACCCGGCGTGAATTGCCCTGCGCCTGCACGACCAGCAACGGCTTTCCGCCATAATGCTTGACCGGGACCAGCAGGAAGCGCGGCGTGCCGGTGAACGAATTCAGCTCGTTGGCCATCTGATAGGGCTTGAAGGCGGGATCCTTGCTGGCGATCCAGCATTTGTGGGCGGCGATCGCCACCTGTTCCATGGCAAGCAGCGCCGCGCTCTTGCCAGAAGGCGCCGGTGCGCTCTTCGGCTTCGACTGGCAGGAGGCGAGCACAAGGCCGACGGCGGCGACGAGAGCGAGGCGGGCGATCGTCTGTCTCGGGCTCATGCGGCGCCTATGTAGAATTCGAGAAGAGGATGAACGCTGAAGAATCAAGCGGCGATGCCAAGCGCGCTTTCGAACAGTGCCCGGCCGTCGCTGCCGCCATGCGCTGTTTCGATCAGGTTCTCGGGATGCGGCATCAGGCCGAGCACATTGCCCTGGCCGTTGATGATGCCGGCAATGTCGTTGATCGAGCCGTTGGGATTGGTGCCTTCGGCATAGCGGAACACGACCTGGCCTTCGCCTTCGAGCCTGCGCAGCGTCTCGGCGTCGGCAAAATAATTGCCGTCATGATGCGCCACCGGCGAGCGGATGATCTGGCCCGGCTGATAGCGGCGGGTGAACATCGTGTTGGCGTTGGCGATCTGCAGCTTGACCTGCCGGCAGACGAATTTCAGCGACTTGTTGCGCATCAAGGCGCCCGGCAAAAGGCCGGCCTCGACCAGAATCTGGAAGCCGTTGCAGACGCCGATGACCATGACGCCCATGGCCGCCTTTTCGGCGACCGCCCGCATCACCGGCATGCGCGCGGCAATGGCGCCGCAGCGCAGATAGTCGCCGAAGGAGAAGCCGCCAGGAATGGCGATCAGGTCGACGTCGGGAATTTCGGTGTCGGTCTGCCAGACGGTGACCGGCGGCGTTCCCGAAATCTTGGTCAGCGCCGCGATCATGTCGCGGTCACGGTTGAGGCCTGGCAGGAGGACGACGGCTGATTTCATTTCGGTTCGTAAGGCCTCTGGGCTTCGGCAAGCTCGCGCAGGTCTAAGCGGCGTTCAATATGTTCCAGGCGCTCGTCCTGGCGAGCCAGCACGCCATAAATGTTCTTCACGTCGCCCTCGGTGGCGATGAGATGGCCGCGGATAGAGCCAAGCTCGGACTTTACCTCCCCGAGCGTCAAATCCATCCTGTCCAGACGCGACTGAATGGACTTGAGGACTTCAAATATCAAGCTTCCATCAATCTCGGCCATCTGCCCTCCGGCACAACCTCAGGTAATGGCCACACTATAGTTCTCAATCACCGTATTCGCCAGAAGCTTGTCGCACATGGCTTTGAGATCGGCTTCGGCCTTGGCCTTGTCGCTCTCAGCAAGCTCGACGTCGAAAACCTTGCCCTGCCGAACCTGGCCGACGCCGTCAAAGCCCATCCCGGACAATGCGTGTTCGATCGCCTTGCCTTGCGGGTCGAGCACGCCGTTCTTGAGAGTGACGGTAATGCGGGCCTTGATCACGCTGGACATGCTCCTGTTCGACGTGTTGAGCGGCAAGAAATCTCAGTGCGGCTTGCCTTTGAGGCCATCGGTCGAGGCGACGAGCACTGGTCCGGCGGGACGCGGCGGCTCGTTCTCGTTCATGATGCCGAGGCGGCGGGCGACTTCCTGATAGGCTTCGACCAGACCGCCCATGTCGCGGCGGAATCGATCCTTGTCGAGCTTGTCCTGGGTCGCCACGTCCCACAGACGGCACGAGTCCGGCGAGATCTCGTCGGCAACGACGATGCGCATCATGTCGCCTTCGAACAGCCGGCCACATTCGATCTTGAAGTCGACAAGCTGGATGCCGACGCCCATGAACAAGCCGGAGAGGAAGTCGTTGACGCGGATGGCCAGCGCCATGACGTCGTCGATCTCCTGCGGGCTTGCCCAGCCGAAAGCCGTGATGTGCTCTTCAGACACCATTGGGTCGTCGAGCGCATCGGCCTTGTAATAGAATTCGATGATCGAGCGCGGCAGCACGGTGCCTTCCTCGATGCCGAGACGCTTGGCCAGCGAGCCGGCGGCGACATTGCGCACGACCACCTCGAGCGGGATGATCTCGACTTCCTTGATCAGCTGCTCGCGCATGTTGAGCCGGCGGATGAAATGGGTCGGAATGCCCATCCGGTTGAGATGGTTGAAGATGTGCTCGGAAATGCGGTTGTTGAGCACGCCCTTGCCATCGACGATTTCGTGCTTCTTCTTGTTGAAAGCGGTCGCGTCGTCCTTGAAGAATTGGATCAGTGTTCCCGGCTCAGGGCCCTCATAGAGGATCTTGGCCTTGCCTTCATAAATGCGGCGGCGATTTTTCATCTGATCTTTTCTCTGGATTTCCGGGCAGGCGGCAAGCGACCAGTTCCTGTCCGTACGCCTAAATTAGTGCGGCAACGGTAGGGGTTCAATGCCGGTGTCTATCCCAATCGCAGTGTTTGCTCAATCGGCAAATCCTTTCAATCACCGCTTTCCAGAATGAAATGCCGCAGCGCAGCAAGTGATGTAGCATATTGACCGGCCCGCGGCCTTTTGGTTTGTGCTGGGCAAGACACATATTTCGACTGCCAACCAAATCGGATTTGACCGGAGGGATGCCATGAGCAGCATGAAAGATCGCGAGGAGGGCTTCGAGCGCAAGTTCGTAATCGACGAGGAACTCCGGTTCAAGGCTGCGGCGCGCCGCAACAAGGCGCTCGGTCTGTGGGCCGCCGAAAAGCTCGGCAAGGCCGGGGCCGACGCCGAAGCCTATGCCAGCCAGGTCGTCCTCGCCGATATCGAGGAAGCCGGCGACCACGACGTTTTCCGCAAGATCCGCAAGGATTTCGACGAAGCCGGGGTCGTCCAGTCGGACCACCAGATTCGCCGCACCATGGACGATCTGATGGCGCAGGCAATCGAGCAGATCAAGAACACCTGACCCTTTGCTCTGAGCCAATCGACACGCTGGACCAATCGACCGCCTCGCCCCTCCGGGCGGTTTTTCTTTGCCTTTGCAGCTGTTTCCGGCTGAATTGCATTAGAGTGACGTGCATCCATTCGGAAAGTACGCTCTAAAACTTTGACTCCTCGCGTCGGGCCGACTTTGTCGGCGATTTTGGGCCGATGCGAGGTCGAATAAGGAAGGCGCCCATGTCCCTCAAGTCACGCCTTGTGGCCGATGAAACCTTGTGCACCGCATGGTCCGGCGTGCCTGATGCCCTGACGGTCGAGATTCTTGCCAGACAGGGTTTCGATGCCGTCACCCTCGACATGCAGCATGGCGGACATCATGAGGACAGCGTGCTGCGCGGCCTTGGGCCGGTGCTGGCCGCCAACAAACCGGCGCTGGTGCGCATTCCGGTCGGCCGCTTCGACATGGCCAGCCGCGCGCTCGATTTCGGCGCCGAGGCGGTGATTGCGCCGATGGTGAATTCGGTGGCGGACGCCAGGCTGTTCGCTGCCGCCATGAAGTATCCGCCGCTCGGCGAGCGCTCCTGGGGCCCGACTTATGCCTTTCCGCGTCATGGCAAGGGCGACTATGCCGACTGGCTGCGCGACAGCAACGCGCGCACCATGGCCTTCGCCATGGTCGAAACGCGCGCCGCGCTCGATGCACTCGACGGCATCCTCGACACGCCGGGTATCGACGGCATCTTCCTCGGGCCATCGGATTTTTCGATTGCCTGGTCGAACGGCGCCGCCGTCAACTCGACGCTCGAAAGCATGATGGAAACAGTCGCCTCGATCGCCGAGCGGACGCGCAAGGCCGGCAAGCATGCCGCGATCTACGTCATCGAGCCGGCCATCGCCGGCCGTGTGGTGTCGATGGGCTATCGGCTGCTGGCGATGGGCTCCGAGCACGCGTTGATCGGGCTGGGCGCAAAAACCCTGCTGAAGAGCGTGAGGGACTCGATAGGCCCCTAAAGGTCCGTCAGGAATTTCGCAAAAGTCATCGAGCCTTCCGGCCACGGGCCGAAGCCGGCATCGGCGTTGAGATGTCCGGCCTCGCCGGCGTCGATGAACAGCGAGCCCCAGGCGCCGGCAATGTCCTCGGCCACCTCGAAGGTGCAGAACGGGTCGTTGCGGCTGGCGATCACGACCGAGGGAAATGCCAGCGGCTCGCGCGGATAAGGGCCGAAGGTCATCAGGTGCCTGGGTTTTATCTCTGGGTTGGCGACGTCGGGCGGCGCCACGAAGAAGGCTCCGGCGACCGGACGCTGGAACTGCGGCATTGCCTGGATCACGGCAGCGACGCCGAGTGAGTGCGCGACGATGACGACCGGTCGCTCGGCCTCGTTGACCGCCTTCGCCACGCTCGCCGTCCAGTCTTCGCGCACTGGCTTCGACCATTCCGCCTGCTCGACGCGCCGCGCCGTCGACAATTTCGATTGCCAGCGGCTCTGCCAATGGTCGGGACCGGAATTGGTGTAGCCCGGCACGATGAGAATGTCTGCATCCCTGACTTTCATGGCGCGCATGTAGCGAGGGACACGGTTTCGTGCAACCGCGTATGATCCCAAAAAGTGTGAAGCGGTTTTTGGACAAGATCATGCGCAAAACTGGGTCTGACCCGTGCAATACTCACAAATAGTGAACACCATGTTCGCTTCTTGCCGTCTTGTGTGAACGATCGCGATCGACGATCTGTCATCGGGAAAGGAAACTGCCGTGTACATGAGACCCAGGATTTGGAACTGACACGACGAACAATGGTAGGTAGCGCCGGGCTCCTGGCTTTGGAGATTTCGTCGAAGGCCGCCCAAACGGAGACTTTCATGAGCGAACTGCCCTTTGCCGCCACGACCCCGGTCAGTGTTGCCCGCGTCGGGTTGCGCGCGCGCGATGCCGAAAATCTCGCTGCCTATTATCGCAACGTCGTCGGTCTGCGGGAACTGAGCCGCGCCGGGGGCACGATCACGCTGGGCGCCGCCAATCGTCCCTTGCTCGACATCGAGGCGGATGCAGCGGCGAAGCCCGACGATCCGCGCAGCGCCGGCCTGTTTCACACTGCCTTCCTGCTGCCCAGCCGGGCCGACCTCGGGCGCTGGATCAACCACGCCATCGCCAACAACATCGGCATCGACGGCGCTTCCGACCATCTGGTCAGCGAGGCGCTCTACCTGACCGATCCCGAAGGCAACGGCATAGAGATCTATTCCGACCGCCGCCATGAGGGCTGGAAGTGGAATGGTGACAAGATAGCGATGGCGACCGAACGGCTCAACATTTCGTCGGTCGTCGCCGACGTGCCGGCCGGCGATGCCGCCTGGCAGGGCATGCCGGACAACAGCATCATCGGCCATGTCCATCTGCGCGTCGGACGGCCGGAAGACGCCGAGGCCTGGTGGCACCAGGAATTCGGCTTCGATACCATGGCGAAATATGGTGGCGCGGCGGTGTTCCTGTCATCAGGCGGCTACCATCACCACATCGGCGCCAATTCGTGGCAGAGCGCCGGCGCCGGCCGTCGCGATCCTTCCCGGTCCGGCCTCGCCTGGGTCGAAATGCGGTCCGACAATGTGACTGATGCAGCGACGCGCGAGGACCCGTGGGGAACGGTGATCAGGACCGTTCCCGGCAAGGCTTGATTATTCGAACCTGACGGTGCGGCGAGGTCGATGCCGTCTTACCTTCTCCCCTTGTTTGTGGGAGAAGGTGGCCGCCCACGGGTCTTGCCTCCGGCAAGCCCGAGGACAGGCTCCGCGGTCGGATGAGGGGTGCTCCAGCTTGGAACCGCCGGCTGGGACCGGTCAAATCCGCGTGGCCTCACGCTTCTCCGAACACGCGCTTGAAGATCGTGTCGACATGCTTGGTATGATAGCCAAGGTCGAATTTTTCACGAATCTCGGCCTCGGGCAAGGCTGCGGTGACCTCCTTGTCAGCCAAAAGTTCCTCAAGGAAATCAGCGCCTTGCTCCCATACTTTCATGGCGTTTCGCTGCACCAGCCGGTAGGCGTCCTCACGGCTGACGCCGGCCTGGGTCAGCGCCAGCAGCACACGCTGCGAATGCACGAGGCCGCGGAACTTGTTCATGTTCTTCAGCATGTTGTCGGGATAGACGAGCAATCTGTCGATGACACTGGTCAGCCGCGATAGCGCGAAATCGAGCGTCACAGTCGCATCCGGGCCAATCATGCGCTCGACCGACGAATGCGAAATGTCGCGCTCGTGCCAGAGCGCCACGTTCTCCATCGCCGGCAGCGCGAACGAACGCACCATGCGGGCAAGCCCGGTGAGGTTTTCGGTCAGCACCGGGTTACGCTTGTGCGGCATCGCTGACGAGCCCTTTTGCCCGGGCGAAAAATACTCTTCGGCCTCCAGCACCTCGGTGCGCTGCAAATGGCGGATTTCTGTCGCCAGCCGTTCGATCGACGAGGCGATGACAGCGAGCGTCGCAAAGAACATCGCATGGCGGTCGCGCGGGATCACCTGCGTCGACACCGGCTCCGGCTTCAATCCGAGTTGCTTCGCCACATGCTCTTCGACATAGGGATCGATATTGGCGAAGGTGCCGACTGCACCTGATATGGCGCATGTCGCAATATCCTCGCGGGCGTGCACCAGCCGCTCGCGGCAGCGCGAGAATTCGGCATAGGCCTGCGCCAGCTTGACGCCGAAGGTGGTCGGCTCGGCATGGATGCCGTGGCTGCGACCGATGGTGACGGTGTCCTTGTGTTCGAAGGCGCGGCGCTTGAGCGCCGCAAGCAGGCCGTCGATGTCGGCCAGAAGGATGTCGCTGGCGCGGGTGAGCTGCACGGCAAAGCAGGTGTCGAGAACGTCCGAGGAGGTCATGCCCTGATGAATGAAGCGGGCGTCCGGCCCGACGAATTCGCCGAGGTGGGTGAGGAAGGCGATGACGTCGTGCTTGGTGACGCGCTCGATCTCGTCGATCGCATCGACGTCGAACTTGGCGGCCCCGCCTTTTTCCCAGATGGTTTTGGCGGCCTCCTTCGGGATCACGCCGAGCTCGGCCAGCGCGTCGCAAGCGTAGGCCTCGATCTCGAACCAGATGCGGAACCGGTTTTCGGGCGACCAGATGGCCACCATTTCCGGCCGGGAGTAGCGAGGGATCATCGGTCAGTCCTGACTTGCGAGGGCGTTCGCCCGCGTCGTAACAGAGGCAGACAAAATGCTCAACGCTGCTGCCGTGCAAACCAGATGCAGGTGAGAGCAAGCGCGATGAAACCGAGCGGAAAATAAAGCCGGATGCCCAGCACGATGAATTGATAGAACGCCGTTGCCATGGTGTGCACGAACTGGATGGACCAGCCAATGGTCAGTGCAGGTTCATGCCACTGGGCATAGTAGGAACGGTATTGCAGCGCAAAGAGCCCACCGGTCAAGCCGATCGTGGTGGCAAGAAGGCAGACAAACGCGGCCGCCAAGGCTACTTGCCAATGCCGCCCGAGCGAGACGAGCCGCGCCAGGAACAGGCCAACCGGAAAGGCCAGCGCACCGCCCGCCGCATAGAGCAACGAGACGAAGCGGATATTTGCCGGGGTCACCCAGTCGTCCAGCAGCAGATTGACAAGTGCGCTGGCGCCCATGGCTGCGGCCCACAGCAGCGCGCCGCAAACTGCGGCGGACGGCGACGGCAAGGCCTTGCGGATGCGATCCAGGACGCCGTTGCGTATGGCGGGGAGCGACGTCACAGCCGGCCGGTCACCGCGATCCAGCGATAGTCAGGCCCTTCGAAGCCGTACTGGCGCACCGCGATCAGCACGGCATAGGCGCTGAGGCCCTGCATGGAAAATGTCTGCACCGCGCCGATTCGATAGCCGTTCGGGCAGCCTCTGCTTTTGGGGATCGACTTGTCTTCGTGCAGGAGTTCAGTCTTGCCGCCGCCTTTCGCCTCGATGCGCAACAGGCGAAAGCCGTTGATCTCGCCAAGGTTTTGGCAGGTTTCGGTATCGTTCATGCCGATCTCGTCGAGTCGGAACTCGAGCGGATCATCGACCGGCGAAAAGATCGGCCGCGGGTTGACCACCATGCGGAACGGATCGGCCGAAAGCTCGGTCACCGGGTTGGAGCCGGCGGTGATGCCGCGATTCGCCGTCAATTCCGCCTGTTTGATGATAGCTTCGCCTTTCTGCCGGGCTGCAAGACGCGCCGCGTCGAGCGTTGCGTTCTCGTCGTCAAGCCGCACCCTGATCGGTGTGCCCTTGAGAAAACTGTCGTCGGCGGTGTTGATGTAATAGCGATTGGCATAGGGAAACCCCGACCCGTCCTGGACGCCGTACTCCTCGAAGGCGAAGGCGCCGCCATCCCCGGTGAAGCCGAGGATTTCAAGCTCGGCAACATCGCCGGCATGCGCGGCGAGCGAGGTTGCAAACTGGGCGAGGAGGGACACAGCAAACAGGACGAGAATTCGCATCGGATTTCCGTTTGAGCAGCCAGCGTTGTTTCGATCACTATCACGACATCCTCAAAACGTCGTGCCCTCTGAGACGCAAACCCGATGCATCCAATCGTGCCGTCATTTGTTTATGTTGGCAGCTTGAAATGGAGAACCCACAATGACCGATGCAGCCAGCATTCGCGAACATATGGAAGTGATCGGCGCCGACGGCGTTCATGTCGGCACAGTCGACAAGGTTGAGGGACACCGAATCAAGCTGACCAAGCGCGACAGCGGCGAGGGCGCCCACAGGGGGCATCACCACTTCATTCCGCTCAGCCTCGTAGCCGAAGTCGAGGGCCAGAAAGTCCGGCTGTCGGCAAATTCGGATGTCGCGGTCACGTTCGAGGAGGAAAAATCCGACCCCACCTGATGACGGGCCATGGCAGCCCGCATTCAGCGCGACGACCAGACCGGAAACAGGTCGCCATCGGCGGGCGTTGCGGCAAAGACGCCGCGGCTGATGGCGCGCGCCATGGTGGCGCCGGCCGCAGCATAAAGCTCGATGGCGTCGTTGGGCGCGAGCTCGATGCCGCTCTTGCCGGTCGCCAGCGCGAAAACCAGATCGCCGTCGGCCGGCGTATGTGTCGGCCAAATGGCGCGCACGAAGCCGTCATGCGCTGATATCGCCAGGCGTTTTGCGGCGGCCTTGGTGAGAAGGGCGTCCGTGGCGATGACGGCGATGGTCGTGTTGCCTCCGACGTGCTTGTCGCGAAATTTCAGCAGGATCCTTTTCGCGTTCGCCGGCATCGGCGCGGGATAACCAAGCCCGCCGAACTCGTCGCCGATCTCGAAGGGCGCTGCCCAGAAGTGCCTGCTTCGGGCGATCGTCACCGAGCCGGTCGGATTGACGGCGGCGAGTGCGCCGATGGTGACCCCGCTGTCGAGCACCGTCGAGGCCGATCCGAGGCCGCCCTTGAGGCCGGAACTCAGGGCACCGGTGCCCGCGCCGACCGTGCCGAGCGGAAAATCGATGCCGACTGCCTGTGCCGCCTCATAGCCGAGATCGCGGTAGGGCGGATAGCGGCCCCAGTCCTTGTCGCCGCCGTTGCGCAGGTCGAACAGGATCGCCGCCGGCACGATCGGCACGCGAAAGCCGCCGACCTCCACGCCGATGCCGTTTTCGCGTAGTGCCGCCTGCACGCCGGAGGCGGCATCGAGACCGAACGCCGAGCCGCCCGAAAGCACCACGGCATGGATCGCCTCGATCGAATTGTGCGGCTCGAGCAGGTCGGTCTCGCGGGTGCCCGGCGCGCCGCCCAGGATCTGCACACCGGCCACTGCCGGCTCGTCGCAGACGATGGTGGTCACCCCGGACTTCAGCCTCACATCGGAAGCGTTGCCGACACGCAGGCCGGCGACATCGGTGATGAGATTGCGCGGCCCGGTGCGAAACATCATTTGGCCTCCGCCGGCACGAAATTTGCGCCGTTGAAACGGAAGACCCGATAAAGGTTTTCGGTCAAGTCGCCCTTGCCGTCAAAGCGGATCGGTCCGATCGCGGTGCTGAAGTCATGCGCGGCGAGCGCATCGGCCAATGGCTTGCCGGGGGGGTCCGCCAGGGCTGTCGCCGCCTTGGCGATCTCGACCGCTGCATAGGCCGGCAGCGTGTAGCCCTCCGGCACGATCGTTTGTGCGGCAAAGCTTTCGAGCACCCTGGAGTCGGCGACATCGGCCCATTCGGGCGGCGCAAACATCAGCGTGCCCGTGGCATAAGGCACGTCGCCGGGCGCTGTGCGCAGCGCTTCGCCGCCGGCAAAAATAATGCCGGCATCGAGTTGGCCGGCGTCGCGGCCCATGATGGCGATGTCTTCGCCGTCGCCGCCGGCGAAGACATGCGTTGCGCCGGCCTTCCTCAGCCGCCCGATCAGCCCGATCTGGTTGTCGAGCTGCGGCCTGAATGTGTCGACGAACACCGGTTTCAGCGCCGCCTGCTCGGCTGCCGCCCGAAGCGTCTCGGCGATTTCGCGGCCGTAAATCGTGCCGTCGTCGATGATGGCGAACAGCTCGTTCTGCCATTGGCGGGTGAGATTGATGGCGACGGCGTTGCGCTCGTCATCGCCACGCGGCCCAAGCCGAAAGATCGGCCAGCCGGTCTTGGCGCGCCGGTCGGTCAGACTTTCGGTGCGCACGCCAACGGTGATGACCGGTATGTTGGCGTCCTTCAGGATCGGCAGTGCCGCCTCGATCGCCTCGGTGCAGAGGAAGCCGACGACCACGCCGACTTTCGACGCAACGAATTCCCTCGCCGCTGCAGCCCCGCCATCGGCCGTGCAGGCGTCGTCGACAACCTTGAGTTGAGCACCGTTCGCCGCTGCCGCCAGGCCGGCGCCCGCCTCGATCTGTTTGCCAAGCATCGCCGACGGCCCGGACAGTGGTGCTGCGACGCCGACCAGCAGCGTGTCAGCGTTCGCATCACCGGCGAGAGACAGCCAGGCCAGCACCGCTATTGTCGTTGTCCTGGGTCGCATGCGAGCGAAAGAATTCCTCTGCACCGGTCGCGTGTTTGCCGGAGCCACTTCCTGCCAAGACCTAAAGGCTGGTCAGCTTTCACGCAACACGCGAAATTCAAGATGCATGTCAACCACTTCGCTTGTGGCATGCAATATGCCGCCATATATAACGGTTCGGTTCACCTCGCTTCAAACCAATGGAAATCGCCGGTGCTGAAGAAGAACGACATAGGGCCGCAGGCCTATCGCGACGCGATGAGCCATTTTGCCGGCCACGTCCATGTGGTTACCACCGACGGTCCCGCCGGCAGGCGCGGTGCGACTGTCATTGCAGCCTGTTCGGTCTCGGACACGCCGCCGACCATCCTGGTCTGCCTCAATTGCGAAAATCCCAAGAATGAGCCGTTCGTGAAGAATGGCAGGTTCGCCTTGAACACGCTGGCTTCGGACCAGGAGGCGCTGTCGGTCGGCTTTTCCGGCCTCACAGGTCTGCCCGTCGAGGAACGTTTTGCGTTGGGCGATTGGGACGTGATCTCGACCGGTGCGCCGACGCTGAAGGGCGCGCTCGCCGTGTTCGACTGCGAACTGATCGACACCAAGGATCTGGCCACCCACCGTGTGCTTTTTGGCAAGGTGACAGGCCTGCGCACCGGCGATAATTTGCGGCCGCTGATCTATCACGACCGCGGCTATCACGCTCTGTAGAGGCCCTGGATGGCTGCACCCACGGAGAAAGAATGACCGAGTTGAAACCGCGTCCCGCACCGCGGACGATCGATGAGACGCTCGATCTGCTGACCGGTGCGGACTATGTGGCAGACCGGTCGCTGGCGACCGTGCTGTTTCTATCGCTGCGCATGAAGCGGCCGCTGTTCCTTGAGGGCGAGGCCGGCGTCGGCAAGACCGAGATCGCCAAGGTGCTGGCGCAAGCGCTCGGCCGCCGGCTGATCCGCCTGCAATGCTATGAAGGCCTCGACGTCTCGTCCGCCGTCTACGAGTGGAACTACGCCGCGCAGATGATCGAGATCCGCATGGAAGAGGCGGCCGGCAAGGTCGACCGCTCCGACATGGAGCGCAACGTCTTTTCCGAAAAATACCTGATCCGCCGCCCGGTGCTCGACGCACTGACCGGCAAGGCGGGCGCCGCCCCGGTCTTTCTGATCGACGAGCTCGACCGCACCGACGAGGCCTTCGAGGCATTCCTGCTCGAAATTCTCTCCGACTTCCAGGTCACGGTGCCCGAGCTCGGCACGATCAAGGCGGAGGAGCCGCCGATCGTCATCATCACCACCAACCGCACCCGCGAGATCCATGACGCGCTGAAGCGCCGCTGCCTCTATCACTGGGTAGACTACCCGAATGCCGAGCGCGAGCTGGAGATCGTGCGCAGAAAAGTACCGCAGGCCAACAGCCGGCTGTCGGCAGAGGTGGTTTCGTTCATACAGAAGCTGCGCCAGATCGAGCTGTTCAAGGTGCCGGGGGTTGCCGAGACCATCGACTGGGCCAGCGCGCTGACCGAACTCGACAAGGTGGCGCTCGATCCGGAAACCGTTTCCGACACGATCGGCGTGCTGCTGAAATACCAAGACGACATTGCCCGTATAGAACAGGGCGAAGGCCGGCGCATCCTCAACGAGGTGAAGGCCGAGCTTTCGGCGGCGGAGTAGGCGATGGCAACGCCGCATCCCGAACCGAAAGAGGCCACGCCCGATGGGAGGATCGCCGATAACATCGTCTATTTCGCCCGCACCCTACGCAAGGCCGGCATGCGGGTCGGCCCGGCCTCGGTAAAGGATGCGATCGAGGCGGTGCTTGCCGCCGGTATCGGCTCTCGCGACGATTTCTACTGGACGCTGCACGCCGTACTGGTGTCGCGGCACGAAGATCACCCTACCTTCGACGAGACTTTCCGGCTGTTCTGGAAATCGCACGAGCTGATCGAAAAGATGCTGGCGATGTTTTCGCCGGTGGCGCCTGATATCAGAGAGAAGCAAAAGCCGCGGGCTGCGGAAAACCGCGTCAGCCAGGCAATGTTCGAGGGCCACCAGAAGAACCAGCCGGTGCAGGAAATCCCCGAGATCGAGGTCGACGCTCGCTTCACGTTTTCCGGCAACGAGGTGCTGAGGGGCAAGGATTTTGCCCAGATGAACGCCGCCGAGATGACTGACGCCAAGAAGGCGATCGCCGAGTTGCGGCTGCCCTTCGACATGGTCAGGACACGGCGTTTCAAATCCAACGCGCATGGCCGACGTATCGATCCGCGCGCCATGATGCGTTCGGCCGCGCGGACAGGCGGCGAACTGATCCTGCCGAAATTCCGGTCGCCGCGCGAGGTTCACCCGCCGCTGGTCGTGCTTGCCGATATTTCCGGTTCGATGAGCCAGTACACGCGCATTTTCCTGCATTTCCTGCATGCGCTGACGGAAAAGCGCCGGCGCGTGCACGCCTTCGTCTTCGGCACCAGGCTGACAAATCTGACGCGGCAGATGCGCCATCGCGATCCTGACGCGGCACTCGCCGATTGTTCGGCGGCGGTGATGGACTGGTCGGGCGGCACCCGCATCGGTGATACGCTGGCCGAATTCAACCGGTTGTGGTCGCGGCGTGTGCTGGGGCAGGGTGCGGTGGTTCTCCTGATCACCGACGGGCTGGAGCGCGACGACGTTGCCGGCCTGTCGGAGGAAATGGAGCGCCTGCGCAAATCCTGCAGGCGGCTGATCTGGCTGAACCCGCTGCTGCGCTTCGACGGCTTCGAGGCGCGCGCCCGCGGCGTCAAGGCGATGCTGCCGCATGTCGACGAATTCCGCTCGGTGCACAATCTCGATGCGCTCGCCGACCTGTGCGCGTCGCTGGACAAGACTTCGGCGCGCTCCGTCGACCCACGCAGATGGATTGAGGGTGGCGCGAGAGACGCCGCATAGTCATATGTTTTCTCCGGGAGAAACGGTGATGGAAAACAGCATTTATCTCGATGAGGCCCGCGATCCGCTGATCATCGCGGAAGGCTGGATGAAAGACGGCAAGGATGTCGCCATTGCCACCGTGGTCGAGACCTGGGGCTCGGCGCCGCGCCCGGTCGGCAGCCACCTTGTCATCGACGCGGACGGCAATTTCCACGGCTCCGTCTCTGGTGGCTGCGTCGAAGGCGCGGTGGTCACCGAGGCGGTCGACGTCATCGACAGCGGCAAGGCCAAGATGCTGGAGTTCGGCGTCGCCGACGAGACCGCCTGGCAGGTCGGCCTGTCCTGCGGTGGCCGCATCAAGGTCTATGTCGAGCGGTTGGGTTAGAAGCATGATCCCGCAAAGTGGGAACCGGTTTGCCGACAAGAATCATGCTTAAACAAGAGATATTTCGATGGATCCCTACGCGCTGAAAACGCTGAACGCCGAACGCCGCGCCCGCCGCGCGGTGATCCTGGTCACCGATCTCGGCGATGGCCGCGATCGCATCGTGAGGGAGGGCGATCAGGTCGCCGGCGAATTGGGCGCTGCGATCGCCAAGGCGTTTCGATCAGGAAATTCCGGGTCGGTCGAGGCGGAAGGGCGAACCTTCTTCCTCAACGCCTACCTGCCGCAGCCGCGCCTGGTGGTGATCGGCGCAGTCCATATCAGCCAGGCACTGGCGCCGATGGCCAGGATCGCCGGCTACCCCGTGGAAATCGTCGATCCGCGCACGGCCTTTGCCACCGCAGACCGCTTTCCCGATGTCGCGCTGCATGCCGAATGGCCGGAGGATATCCTGAAGCGCCAGCCGCTCGACAGCTTCACGGCGCTGGCCGCCGTCACCCATGATCCGAAGATCGACGATTTCGCGCTGAAGGCGGCGCTCGACGCCAACTGCTTCTATGTCGGTGCGCTCGGCAGCCGCAAGACTCATGCGAAGCGGGTCGAACGCCTGCTGGCATTGGGCGCGACCGCCGACCAGATCCCCCGCATCCACGCGCCGATCGGTCTCGACATCGGTGCGGCGAGCCCGGCCGAAATAGCTGTGGCGGTGTTGGCGCAAGCGATCCAGGCGTTTCGTTCGCGCGGCCTCGAATCCAAGGACGCGGTGGCGTGAAGTTTGGGCCAATCCCCGTAGATACGGCCGAAGGCGCAGTGCTTGCGCATGCCACCACGGCCGGAGAACGGCGCTTGCGCAAGGCACACAGGCTGAGCGCCGAGGATGTGACTTTGCTCAAGTCAGCAGGGATTTCTGAGGTCGTCGCGGCCGTTCTTGCTCTCGATGATTTGAGCGAGGACGCTGCCGCCGAAAAGATCGCCGAAAGCATGATCCATCGCAATGTCGAGGCGAAGCCCGCCGCGACCGGCCGGGTTAATCTGCACGCCCAGGCGGCCGGTATCTTCACGGTCGATGCCGCGATGATCAACGCCATCAACGCCGTCGATCCGACCATCACCATCGCCACGCTGGCGCAGCACGCACCGGTCGAAAACGGCCAGATGGTCGCAACCGTGAAGATCATTCCCTTCGCCGTTGCTTCCGCCCTGGTCGATGCGGTGGCAAGGATCTGCGCCAGCGGCGAGATCTTTGCCGTCAATGCCTATCAGCCGGTGCGTATCGGCGTCATCCAGACGGTTCTGCCCGGCATCAAGCCGAGTGTGCTCGACAAGACATTGCGGGTCACCGAAGCCCGTCTGGCGCGGTCAGGTGGCCGGCTGACGGCCGAGCGCCGCACGCCGCACGACGTTGGCGCCGTTGCGGATGCTGCGGGCTCGATGGCGCGTGACAACGATATTGTGGTGATCTTCGGCGCATCGGCGATGAGCGATTTTGGCGACGTCATCCCTGCAGCGATCGAGCAGGCCGGCGGCACCGTCATCCGCGCCGGCATGCCGGTCGATCCCGGCAATCTCCTGGTGCTCGGCGCGCTTGCCGGCAAGCGCGTCATCGGCGCGCCGGGCTGCGCCCGCAGCCCCAAGGAGAACGGCTTCGACTGGGTTTTGGACCGGTTGATCGCCGATCTCGACGTGACGGCCGAGGATATTGCCGGCATGGGTGTCGGCGGTCTGTTGATGGAAATCCCGACCCGGCCACAGCCGCGCGAGCAGCTGCCGGCGCCAAAGTCTGAGAGTGCCGAGTTGAAGGTCGATATCGTGCTGCTGGCCGCCGGCCGCTCCAGCCGCATGGGCGGCCCGAACAAGCTGCTGGCGCTGTTCGACGGCCAGCCGCTGGTCCGCCGCAGCGCCGATCGCGCGCTCGGCTCCAAAGCTTCGGGCACCGTCGTCGTCACCGGCCATCAGCGTGAGCGTGTACGCGCCGCGTTGTCGGGACTGGATGTGACTTTCGCCGATAATCCGGATTTCGCCGAGGGCCTGTCTTCATCGCTGAAGGCCGGCATCGCGCGGGTCAGCGGCGATGCTGCCGGCGCCATGATCGTGCTTGGCGACATGCCTGGCATCGCGTCAGCCGACCTCGACAGGCTGATCGATGCATTCCGCAAATTCGAGGGCCGATCGGTGGTGCGGGCCTCGCATGAGGGAAAGCGAGGCAATCCTGTGTTGCTGCCGCGTTCGCTGTTTGCGGCGATCGCTCATCTGGAAGGCGATACCGGCGCGCGCCATCTGGTCGAGGCCGAAGGGCTCGATGTCATCGATGTCGAGATCGGCAAGGCAGCGTCCATCGATGTCGACACCCCCGAGGCGCTGGCAGGCGCCGGCGGCGTGCTGCAGGATTGACAAACCGAGGCCGAAAAACGATGCCTGTGGGATGGCTGTTCGTACCGTCCTATCCCCCTGCGCCCTTCTGACTTCAATATTTTTCTTGTTTTCTTGCGCCGCTTACGCCGACGTCCTCACGCTAAAGCCCTTCAAAGACGATCTGTTCGCCTATCCGGCCATCCTCTCTTCCGAGGGTGCCTATACAGTCGTCGACTATCGCGAGCTGCGCGATATCAACGCCCGCGACAAAGTGCCGGAGCGCCGCGCGCAGGCGCAGTATGTCGACACCGGTGTGCGCAAGGTGCAGCAGGATCTGCTGCTGAAGACCGACGCCGGCAATATCCGCCACGTCGCCGTCGGTCGCACACAAGGCGCCGGCGTCATCGTGCTCTATTTGCACGGGCAGGGTGGCAGCCGCAAGCAGGGCGTTGACGATTTCACCTTCGGCGGCAATTTCAACCGCATCAAGAACCTGATGGCCGGCAATGGTGGCCTCTATCTGTCACCGGACTTTTCCGATTTCGGCGACACCGGTGCGGCCCAGATCGCTGCGCTGATCGGCCACTATGCGGAACGGTCGCCGGGCGCGAAGATCTTCGTCGCCTGCGGCTCGATGGGCGGCGCATTGTGCTGGAAGCTGGCCGCCCGCAAGGATACTGGCGGCCGCATCGGCGGGCTGCTGCTGCTCGGTTCGCTATGGGATGAAAGTTTCTTCTCGAGCCCGGCCTTCAAGCGCCGTGTTCCGGTCTTCTTTGGCCAGGGCAGCAAGGACCCTGTGTTTCCAGTCGAGAAACAAGAAGCCTTCTTCCGTTCGATCCTGGCCAAATCGAAGACCTATCCGGCCCGCTTTGTCCGCTTCGAGACCGGCACGCACGGCACGCCGATCCGCATGACCGACTGGCGCGGCGCGCTCAAGTGGATGCTGTCGGAGGCCCCTTAAGGCGGTGTGTTGTAGTCCACGACCGTCTGCGGGTTGATCTCACCGTCGTAGGAGGCGTCGACATCGTACTGCACCAGCGAGAAATTGCCGTTGCGAAACAGATAGGTCCCGGCCGATGCGGCATCGCCGAGGCCGCGCCACTTGTTGAGCGACGAGATCGTCTTGGTGGCGTCGTCATACTCGGAATTGACCAGCTGGTCGTCGGTCTGGAAGCCGGTGACGTTGATCGCCTCGACCTTGCCTTCGCTATCGTTGTTCTCATAGTGGATATCGAGTTCCGGCGAGGCGAACTGCAGCTGCCGGACGCCTGACACATCGTCGTAGACATAGTAGACGGCACTCTCATTGTAGGCAGCCATCGAGCAGAAGAAGCGAAACAGCCGCGTCTCGCGTTCGGGCTGATCGGCCTCGGCGCCGGCATCCTTGTAGCGCAGGGAGTAGGCGTCCGGCTCTGCCAAGGGCTCGCCGCCAGGCATTTCCTTGTCGCACTGGTCGCCATAAGTGGCCGCAAACGCCTTCTTGGCCTGCTCCAGCGCCGCATCCTTCTTCGGCGGCGGCGGTGCGTCGCCGCAGCTTGCCGGCACGGCCTCCTCGAATTCGGCATTGGACGGTTTCAGCGCGCCCTTGTCGATGAAGATCGGGCGGAATGGCGGTTCCTGGATCGAGGCGTTGACCTGGCGCAGGGTGTAGCAGCCGGCAAAGACATTTTCGCTGCCGTCCTTGGCTGTCGCCCGGATGGCGACCGGAACATTGTAATAGATGCTGCCGGCCGCACCGTCTTCGGACACGCCACCGGTTTTGACCTCGATCCTTTCGGTGCCGTCATAGCCCTTGACGAAGGCGTCGAAATCCTGGACCGGCTTGGTTTCGTCGAAATAGTCCCAGGCGCGCGCGAATTCTTGCCGGTTGATGGCGCTGTAGAACGAGCGGATGACCGCTTCGGCGTCCGACCTGTCGTCGACATAAGGCGCTTCGGCGGCGAGCACCGGTTGGCCTGTCACGGCAAGGGAGAAAAAAGCAGTCGCTGCAAAAAGGGCGCTTCTCATCGGGAATCTCCACCGGATGGGAAATCCTATCATAGCGATTGCGGCGACGTGGTGACGCTTGAAGAATCGCCTGCGCAGGCGCTAGGTGCCGCCGTCGGCGTTCCCGCCGGGATAGGAGATTCACGTGACCATATCGATGTACGAAGCGTCCGTGCCGGTGTTTTCGGCCAGGTTGAAGGCGCTATCCAACGTGCTGAACATCGCCGAGCAGAATGCGCTCGACCGCAAGATCGATCCGCAGGTGTTTTTGACGTCGAGGCTGGCGCCGGACATGTATGCGTTGACCAGACAGGTGCAGATCGCGACCGACCATGCCAAGGGCGCGCCGTCGCGGCTTGCCGGTCGCGAGGTGCCGAAATATGAAGACAATGAGGCGACCTTTGCCGATCTCCAGGCGCGCATCGCCAAGACCGTCGACCTTCTGGCGACATTCTCGGCTGCCGATATGGACGGCTCCGATGACAGAATGATCGAGCTGAAGCTTGGCCAGCGCGAATTCTCGATGGCCGGCATGCAGTATCTGCTGCATCTCGCCATGCCCAATTTCTATTTCCACGTGACCACCGCCTACGACATCCTGCGCCACAATGGCGTGCCGCTGAGCAAGGCGATTTTCATGGGATCGCGTTGAAGAATTGGCGAGGAGATATCCCGGTCGAGCCGGGATATCCGTGACTAACGTGAGGACATTTCGCGGGCGACGCGCGGAAAATCGGCTGGTTTGATGCCGATGTCGGCCCGGTCGGCATTGCTCATCGAATGAAGCAGCGCCAGAGCGGCGCGGTAGCGCAGATGTTCCTGCGGACGCGGACGGGCGAACATTTCAGTGAGGAAACCCATGATTCAAGCCCCTGGTTGGTCCTCCCAAGCCCCAATATAGGCAAACCGTGACAATTGTGCAGTGCAGCATTAGCATGGCAGCCATGCCGCACTGATTTTTTGACGTCGCCGAGCGCCCCTGCTTCGGCCTCTCGAAAAAGTCGCTGGCCACTGGCCGGAGGGTTGGAGACAGCCGGTGCATTCCTGTATGCTGCGGCTTCCTTCCTGCGCAGCCGCGCAAAAGAGTTCCCGCCGGAGAAATTACCATGCAAAAACGCCGCCTTGGTCGGACCGATCTTCTTGTTTCCCAGATTTGCCTGGGATCGATGACCTGGGGCCAGCAGAATACCCAAGCGGATGGCCACTCCCAGATGGATTTGGCATTTTCGCGCGGCGTCAACTTCATCGATACTGCCGAGCTCTACCCGATCCCGCCCAAGGCGGAGACGCAAGGCTGGACCGAAAAGATCATCGGCAGCTGGATGAGGGCAAAGGGCAACCGCGACCAAGTGATCCTCGCCTCGAAGGTGGTTGGCCGCACCGCCAACACATGGTTTCGCGGCGATCGCCCGTCGAAGCTGGTGCGCGCCGACATCTTCGATGCCGTCGAAAAGTCGCTGACCAGGCTCAACACCGATTATCTCGACCTTTACCAGATCCATTGGCCGGAACGGGACGTGCCATGGGGCGCCAATCCGAACCGCGTCGGTGCCGTGCCGCTGCGGACAGATTCCGCCGGTGCACCGGGCGGCGAGACGCCGATCACCGAAACGCTCGCCGTCTTCGAAGAATTGGTGAAGGCCGGAAAAATCCGCCATTTCGGCCTGTCGAACGAGAGTTCCTGGGGCGTCATGCGGTTTATCGGCGAAGCCGACAAAGGCGTCGGCCCGCGCCTGGCGTCGCTGCAGAACGCCTATAATTTCGTCAACCGCGGCTTCGAGGTGAACCTTGCCGAGGTCTGCGAGCGCGAACAGGTTTCCCTGCTCGCCTATTCGCCGCTGGCGCAAGGCTACCTGACCGGCAAATACGATCATGGCGCGCGGCCGCAAGGCTCGCGTTCTCAGCTTTTCAACCGTGGCCAGCGCTATGAGACGCCCAATGCCGCGGAGGCGCAGCTCGAGTACAACGAACTGGCGCGCACTTTCGGCATGGAGCCGGCACTGTTTGCCAATGCCTATGTCACGAGCCGGCCCTTCGTCACCTCGAGTATCATCGGCGCGACGACCCTTCCGCAGCTCGAAATGGCACTGTCGTCCGCCGATGTCGTCTGGACCGAGGATATGCAGAAGGCTGTCGATGCAATCCATCAGCGTGTCGGCAACCCGTGTCCGTGAGCTGCTTCCCGGTGCTGCAAGGTGCGATTGCTGAACGATTGCAGTAGGGAGAGGGAAAAAGTGGATTTTCCAATTGAGGTCGTGCGCGAGAAATTTCCGGCACTGTCGCTGACCGACAAGGGCCGTCGCCGCATCTATCTCGACAACCCTGCCGGCACGCAGGTGCCGCAGGCGGTCGCCGACGCGGTGTCACGTTGCCTGCTGACAACAAACGCCAATCTCGGCGGCTTCTTCGAAACCACGATCGCGGCGCAACAGATAGTCGACGACGCCCATGCGGCGATGGCCGATTTCCTCGGTGCTGCAAGCCCGCAGGAAATCATCATCGGCGCCAACATGACGACGCTGACTTACCACATGTCGCGCACCCTCGGCCGCACGATGAAACCCGGTGACGAGATCATCCTCACCCGTATGGACCACGAGGGCAACGTTTCGCCGTGGCTGCAGCTCGCCGAAGATCTTGGCCTTGTCGTGCGCTGGCTGGCTTTCGATGAGCAGAGCTGGCAGATCGAGGAGGCGGCGCTTGCTGCGCTGCTCACCGACAGGACGCGGCTTGTCGCCTTGAACTACGCCAGCAATCTGACCGGCTCGGTCAACCGGGTGAAGGCGCTGACCGGCATCGCCAGGCAGGCTGGCGCGCTGGTCTATGTCGACGCCGTGCAGTTCGCACCGCACGGCCTGATCGACCTCAGGGACCTCGGCTGCGATTTCCTGGTCTGTTCGGCCTATAAATTCTTCGGGCCGCACATGGGCATAGTGTGGGGCAGGCTGGATGTCATCGACGCGCTGACACCGTACAAATGCCGCTGTTCGTCCAACGCTCTGCCGGAGCGGTTCGAACTCGGCACGCCGCAGATCGAGCTGATGGCCGGCCTGAGCGCCGCGGTCGATTATTTTGCGGAACTGGGCGCCGCCGCCGGTGAGGATGGTTCGCGACGTGCCGGGATAGTCAAGGCGTTTGAAATTTCAATTGCTTACGAGAACAGGCTGACGCAAAAGATGATCGACGGCCTGTTGGCCATTTCAGGCCTGACCATCCACGGCATCACCGATCCGGCGCGGTTCGGAGAGCGCGTGCCGACGGTCTCGTTCACTGTCGACGGCATCGTGCCGGAGACGATCGTGCGGCAGATGAATGCGGAAAACATCTTCCTGTGGTCCGGCCACAACTATGCCTGGGAGATCGTGCACCAGCTTGGCATTCCGGCCGAGCAGGGTGTCGTGCGCATCGGCATCGCCCATTACAATACGGCGGCCGAGGTCGATGAGACGCTGGAGAGCGTGCACCGGGTTATCGCGATGCTGCGACAGGAGCGACTCTGAAGCGGCATCCGGCTGATATTAGCGCTTCTTGCCGCCGTCGAACCCGGTGAGGAAGGCAGTAAGATTGTCGCCGAGTTCGTCGCAGAGATAGCCGCCTTCCTGGACGATGACCGTCGGCAGGCCACAACCGGCGATGGCTTCGCCGATGCGCGAGAAGCCTGGCGTCGTTACCGTCAGTCCGCCGAACGGATCGCCCTCGAAGGCGTCGAGGCCGAGCGCCACGACAAGCGCTTCCGGCGCAAAGGCGCGGATGCGCTGGAACGCCATGTCGAGTGCTTCCAGGAACGCGGCATCGCCGGATTTGCGCGCCAGCGGCAGGTTAAGATTGTAGCCGAGACCAGGCCCTTCGCCGCGTTCGTCGGCATGACCCCAGAAGAACGGATAGAAGCGCACCGGATCGGCATGCAGCGAGACGGTGAGCACGTCCGGCCGGGCATAGAAAATGCCTTGCGTGCCGTTGCCGTGATGCAGGTCGACGTCGAGGATCGCCACCCGCGCAGCTTGCCTGCGCAGCACCTGCGTCGCGACCGCCGAATTGTTGATGAAGCAGAAGCCGCCGGCGACGTCGGCAAAGGCGTGATGGCCGGGCGGACGGCACAGCGCATAGGCAGCCGGCGCGCCCGCCATTACCGCGTCGGCGGCCTCGACCGCGCTCCAGGCGCTCCACAGCGCGCTCCGCCAGGTCTCGCCGGAGATCGGGCAAGCGGTATCGGCCATGTGGTAGCCGGCCTGGCCGACCGCCGAGGCCGGATAAGAGCCGCCCCGCGCGATCGGATGGATGTTGGGGATCACTTCGGCCGAAGCGCCTTCGATTCGCTGCCAGCGCGCGAAGATGTGCTCGAGAAAATCGAGATATTCGGGCGTATGCACAGCGGCAACCGGACCAAGCCCGTGATCTCTCGGCCGTTCGATCGTGCAGCCGGCAGCCTCGGCGCCGGCGAGCAGCCGTTCGACGCGCTCCGGCTTTTCCGGATTGGGCTTTTGGGCACCGCTGGAGAGGAACGCCTTGGGATCGTGGCGCTTCTGCTCTTCGGCATAAAAGGCTTTCATGATTTCCCTCATTCCTCTGGTGCATCGGCGAAGGCAAAGAACGCGTCGCCGACGATCTTCTGCACCTGCTCGTAGCTCGACCAGGCAATGCCCAGCCTTTCGTAAAAGGCCTTGGCGGTTTCATTGTCGCTGTCGACGGACAGTCTGAGATAGGCGCCGCCGTCCTTCCGGCATTCTCGGGCGACACGCCGCAGCAGGCGTTCGCCGATCCTGCGGCCGCGAAACCGATCTTCGACATAGAGATCCTGCACATAGACGCCGGGCCGCCCCATCCAGGTCGAGAAGATCGGGAAATGCAGGCACAGGCCGGCAAACTCGCCGTCGACTTCGGCGATCAGAGTCGAGAAGGCAGGTTTTTCGCCAAAGCCACAGGTGCGCAGGTCTTCGGGCGTAGAAGTGATTTCCTGGTGTGCGCCGGTATGCGCGCCAAGCCGCAGGATCGCGGCATGGATGGTTTCGACGTCCTCGATGCGGCCGGGGCGGATGATGACGTTTGTTGATGGCGTAGTCACGACAGGCAGGGCGCCCAGGCACCCCCCTCTGGCCTGCCGGCCATCTCCCCCTCAAGGGGGGAGATCGGACGACACGAATGCTTTCGCCAACCACCAACGTTGCAAAGACGGGCACAGCGGCGAAGCTGCCAATCTCCCCCCTTGAGGGGGAGATGCCAAGTGGTGGCAAAGAGGGCAGGACAGAGGGGGGTGGGACGGAACGCAAGCATCTCAGGCCATAACCATCTCAGAACGCCACCCGGTCACCGCCCTTGAGCGCCAGCATCTCGCGCGCCTCGGTGGGCGTGGCGACGTCCAGCGACAGCCCGTCGAGCACGCTGCGGATGCGGCGCACCTGGTCGGCATTGGACTTTGCCAGCTGGCGGCCGTCGTAAAGGCTGTCCTCCAGCCCGACGCGGACATTGCCGCCCATCGCCGCCGCAATCGCAATCATCGGCATCTGGTGGCGCCCGGCGGCCAGCACCGAAAACTGGTAGCTGTCGCCGAACAGTTTGTCGGCGATGCGCTTCATATGGACCAGATTGTCGGGATCGGCGCCGATACCGCCGAGAATGCCGAACACGAATTGGATGAACAGAGGTCCCGACACCAGACCTCGATCGCGAAAATGCGCCAGTGAATAGAGGTGGCCGACATCGTAGCATTCAAATTCGAAGCGTGTGCCGCAGCCCTTTCCAAGTCTTTCGAGCACGGTCTCCATATCGGCAAAGGTGTTTTTGAAGATCGTGTCGCGCGTCGCTTCCAGCAGTTTCGGCTCCCACTCGTGCTGCCACTCCCTTGACCGGTCGAGCATCGGGAACAGCGCGAAATTCATCGAGCCCATGTTGAGCGAGCACATTTCGGGCTCGGCCCTGAGCGGTGCGGCCAGCCGCTGGTCGAGCGTCATCAGCGATGAGCCGCCGGTGGTGATGTTGATCACCGCTGATGTCGCCTGCTTGATGCGCGGCAGGAACTGCATGAACACATCAGGATCGGCGGTCGGCCGCCCATCCCTGGGATCACGGGCGTGAAGGTGCAGGATCGAGGCGCCGGCTTCGGCAGCCGCGATCGCCTCTGCGGCGATCTGGTCCAGCGTCACCGGCAGATGCGGCGACATCGACGGCGTGTGCACCGACCCGGTGACGGCGCAGGTGATGATGACTTTTCGCGGCGCCATGGCTCAGCCTTCGACCGGCAGGTCGAGTTCGCCGGCCAGCAACTGCAGCGAGTCACCGATGATGGCGACGATCTCGCCGATCTGCTCGGCCGTGACGATCATCGGCGGCGCCACCATGAAATTGTCGCCGTCGACCCCGCCCTTGACCTTTCGCCCATAGATGATCAGGCCGCGCTCATAGGCGAGGTCGAGCAGGCGCTGGGTGGCCTTCTTCGCCGGTGCGATCGGCCGCAGCGTATCGGGGTCGGCGACCATCTCGGCGCCTAGCAGCAGTCCCTTGCCGCGCACGTCGGCGACGAACGGAAACCGCTTGGCCAGGCCCTTCAACTCAGCCATCAAAAGATCGCCCATGCCAGCCGCATTGGCGATCAGGTCGAGACGGTCCATTTCGCCAAGCACGGCGAGCCCGGCGGCGCAGGCGAGCGGATTGCCGGCATAGGTATGGCCATGCTGGAAGCCGCCGGAGGCGAGCAGCGGCTGCACCAGCCGCATGGATGCGGCCAGCGCGCCGAGCGGCGCATAGCCCGAGCCCAGCCCCTTCGACAGCGCGACGATGTCGGGCTTGCAGTCAAAATGGTCGCCGCCGAGAAATTTGCCGGTGCGGCCGGCACCGCTCATCACTTCGTCATGGATGAGCAGGATGCCGTAGCGGTCGCAGATTTCGCGGATGCGCGGATAATAGCTGTCCGGCGCCACCAGCGCCGCGGTGGCGGCGCCGCCGACCGGCTCCATGATGAAGGCGAGCACGCTTTGCGGCCCCTCGGCGAGGATCTTCTCCTCCAGCATGTCGGCGTAGCGGACGCCGCGCTGTTCCATCGAGAGATTGTCGCGGTCGCGCCAGGCGGCCGGCGCCGGCACGGTCGGCATGACCTGCATCATCGGCGCAAAGGTTTCGGCCAGCGCATCGTCGCCGGTGACGGCGAGCGCCCCGAGCGTGCCGCCATGATAGGAGGGAAAGCGCGTGATCACCTTCCAGCGGCTGGCCTGTCCGGTGGCGACAGCCCATTGCCGCGCCAGCTTGACGCAGGATTCCGTCGCTTCCGAACCGCCCGAGACAAAGAAGATGCGGTCCAGGCCTTCGGGCAGTTTTCCGGCCAATTCCCGTGCCAGGTCCTCGGCCGGCTCGTTCTCGAAATGCAGCCGGTAGGCGAAGGTGGCGCGATCCATCTGCCGCTTCATCGCTTCGAGCACGTTGCGGTTGGAATGACCGATATTGGCGACCATCGGTCCGCTCGACCCGTCGATGAAGCGACGGCCGTCCTGCGTCCAGATGTAGATGCCTTCGGCGCGGTCGACCAGCGGCCGGCGCAGGCTGGACAGATAGAACAGATGCGACGGCAGGCGCGTCTCGGTGTCCGGGGCAGGGGTTTGGGACTTCAGCATGTCAGGACTTTCCGAGATAGCGGTCGAGCACATTCCTGGTGACGCGCTCGACCATCGCGTCCTGCCTTAGCAGGCCGGCGACCCATTCGCAGCTTCCGGCGTGGAACACCTCGCCCTTGCCGCGCCGGAAATTGACGATCATGCCGTTGCCGCGCTTGACCTTGTCGAGATTGGCGTCGCTCGCCTCGCCGAACAGCATTTCGGCGGTGAAGCGTCCATCCTCGTCGCCAAGAAACTGGTGTTCGAACGGGATGTCGGCGCTCTCCTCGACTTGCGCAGCCATGCCGACCGCGAGAATTTCCAGCCCATCCGGAGCGCCGCTGTCGGGCGTCGGGTAGGGCAGGCCGCCGCGGATCTCGTGGTCGAGCCCGTCGACCTCATAGCCATAGACATGGCTGTCGGCGCCGAGCAGGTCGCCGTAATAGATGCCTGTGCCGGCGAACGCCCAATGCTCAGGCCGGTAGACCGGAAAGCCGCGCACACCGCGCGGCGCGCAACCGCCCCAGCCGGCGTAGAGGCCTCTGGTGGCATTGAGCCCGAAGGTCGTCGCACCCGGCCGGCCGATTTCTGGTGCTTCCCAGGAGTTGGTGGCGCGGCTCACGTCGCCGCCGCGATAGGCCGGATCCTCGGCGCGGGCGCGGTATTTATAGCAGACCTGACGGCGGCCCTCGTCCTCCAGTCTGGTCTGCCACATGAAATTGCCGGCGAAGCGCGCCGCATGGCCGCCGCGCTCGATGTAGGCGTCGACAGCGTCGCGCATCTCCCAGGTCCAGTATTCGTCATGGCCGACGCAGACGACGCAGTCATAGCCGTCGAGGATTTCGGGCGAGAAATGCAGTTCGTGCTGGCTGGCGAGGTCGACCCCATAGCCGGCGCGTTCGGCAAAACGAAAGAAGTGGCTGTCATAGCTTGACCAGCCGGACGAGGCGTATTTCTTCGAATGGCCGGTGGCGAAGGCCCATTCCATATGCGGATAGCGCGGCACGGTTTTGGGCGGCACGGCGACCTCGAGCGGCACGCGCGGCGCCTCCTTCGGCAGGACAACAAAGCCGCGGCACCATGGCCGCTGCGTCGACACCATTGGGGCATACTGGTCGCGGTTCGGGCCGGTGATGCCTTCGTAATGATTGGAGCCGCCCCAAGTGTTGTAGGCAAGCCAGGTGCCGGTGGCGGCGACCTGCAGCACACGACCCCGTTTCTTGCCGGGCTGCGGGGTAACGATGAAAAGATGGTGGCAGCGGACCGGCTTGCCATCGCGGCCATCCGCCGTCAGCGTGACGCGATAGGCGCCGGACGGCCAGTCGTCGCCGACGCGGAATTCAAACGACGCGTCCCAGCCGCAGCCTAGGACCGAACATTGGTCGGGTGTATCCTGCCAGCGTGCCGCGATCCCGGCCTTCTCGAACATTTTCGTCTCGATGCCGCCGTCGCGGACGATCGCCATGCTGAAGCTGGAGGCCGTCGAGCTGACATGCAGCGTCACCGTCTCGCCCCGACGGTATGAGAAATTGTCGCTGTAGCACCAGATCTCGCCGCATTCGCCGTCCATGCCCGGCCATTCCCAGTAGTGGCCGCGCACCGCTTGCCGGCGCTGGTGGAGCGTCAGTCCGAAGTCGGGGAATTCGGTCGGCAAGTCAGTCATGGCTACCGGCATGATCGAAGATCGCCATTTCGGCCATCTGCTCGGCAAGCGTCAATCGGAAACAATCGGGCCAGCGATAGCTGACAGCCGGCCTTGGCCTTGCCTGCCAAACCGACTATCTCTCAAAAGGCGGCCTTTTCCGCCGCGGGAGCCGACATGCTGAGAGTGCAAAAGGTCAGGGTGGACGACATCTACGTGCCGACCGCGCGCAGGAAGACGCTGCATCCCGAGACCGTCCGGCATCTGGCCGAGGACATTCTGGAAAGCGGCATGAAGACGCCGATCCAGGTGCGCCACGACGGCAAGCGCCATATCCTGGTTGAAGGCCTGCACCGGCTGGAAGCGGCGAAGTGGCTCGGCGAGACCGATATCGACGCCTATCTCGTGCAAGCCAAGCGCCACTAAGCTCTCATTCGGCGTCCGCCGGAATCGGCCTGGCGAAGTTTTTCGCGAGACCGTGTCGGGCTGCGCGTTGCCCGCTCGTCCTTGAGACGGAAACCGGCATTCAAGCCAACTCTTTAGCAAGCAAGTGAGGAGACCATCATGACGACCAAGCTCGACATCGCCCCCAGCTCCGACCGCGAACTGGTTCTTGCCCGCATCATCGATGCGCCGCGCGAGAACGTCTATCGCTGCTGGACCGAGCCGAAGCTCGTGACGCAATGGTTCGCGCCAAAGCCGTGGACGACGCCGCGCGCCGAAATGGACGTGCGCACCGGCGGCTCCAGCCTGGTCGTCATGGCCGGTCCCGACGGCAACGAATTCCCGAACCCCGGGGTCTTCCTCGAAGTCGTGCCGGGCAAAAAGATCGTTCTCACCGACGCCTACACGAAGGCCTGGCAGCCGTCCGAAAAGCCGTTCATGACGGTCGTGCTGACCTTTGAGGATGAGGGCGAGGGCAAGACCCGCTACATCGCCCGGGTTGCGCATTGGTCGGTCACTGACCGCGAAGAGCACGAGAAGATGGGCTTTCACGAGGGCTGGGGCCAGTGCGCCGACCAGCTCGAAGAAGTCGCCAGGCGGCTTTGATATCGGCGGGACGCAAGGAGACCGAGATGTTCAGATCGATGTTTTTCGCCATTTTCGCCTCGGCCGCGGCGCTCTTCGCCGCGCCGGGCGCCAGCAATGCCGAGGACGTAAAGCCGTCCATGACCAGCGAAACGAAAGCCATGCCGAAGCCGGCGAAATCCGGCCTGCTGCCGATCAACGGCCTGAATTATTATTACGCCGTCTATGGCCGGGGCGAGCCGCTGCTTCTGCTGCATGGTGGTCTCGGCACCACCGATATGTTCGCGCCGATCCTGCCGAAGCTTGCCGAAAACCGCACCGTCATCGGCGTCGACCTGCATGGTCACGGCCGCACCGCGCTCGGCGATCGGCCGTTGAGCCTTGAGGCGATGGGTGACGACATGGCGGCGATCGTCAAGGCGCTCGGCTACGACAAAGTCGACGTCATGGGTTACTCGCTGGGCGGCGGCGTCGCCTTCCGCATGGCCGTCCAGCATCCCGAGACAGTGCGCCGGCTGGTGCTGGTCTCGACCGGCTATGCCTCGGACGGCTTCTATGCCGACATGCGTACTCAGCAGGCGCAGGTCGGCGCGGCGATGGCCGACATGATGAAGGACACGCCGATGTACAAATCCTACGTGGCGGTCGCGCCGCACCCGCAGGATTTTCCAAAACTGCTCGACCATCTGGGCACCCATATGCGCAAGGACTACGACTACTCCGCCGACGTGGCGAAGCTGAAGATGCCGGTCATGCTGATATTTGGCGACAGCGACATGTACCGGCCCGAGCATGAGATCAAGTTCTGTCAGATGCTCGGCGGCGGGCTGAAGGACGCCGGCTGGATGCGCGAGAACCTGTCGCAGAACCGCTTGGCCATCCTGCCGAACCGCACCCATTACGACGTGTTCTTCGCGCCGGAACTGGTGGCCGCCGCATTGCCCTTCCTCAATGGCGAGACCAAGGTCAAGACCTGGGACGAGATCGTCAGAGAAACGCACTGACCGCCTGACAACTGCCTGCCTGCCGTCCTCCCGCGAGATGGCCGGCGACGCTCGTTGCGCATCGCGCCTGATCGTACATTCGGCCTGCCGCATCACGCCAACAGATGGCGCCATCAAAGCTTTTCAATTGACGCTCCTATCCCGGCAGCTACCTTCCTGCCAATCTTCAGAAAGAGGGCGCTGGCAATGGCGAAATATCAGGGTGGCTGCCTGTGCGGCGCGGTGCGCTACCGCACTGAGGCCGCGCCGATCAACGAGCGCGTCTGCCATTGCCGGCTTTGCCAGAAGGCGCTCGGCGCTGCCTTCAACGCCCGCGTGCTGTTCCGTATCGACGATGTGACCATCGACGGGCCAGTGGCGACGGTGAATTCCTCGCCCGATCTCAAGCGCGGATTCTGCCCGGGCTGCGGCACGACGGTATTTTCCCGGCGCGACTCCGCCGGCATCATCGGCGTGACCTCCGGCTCGCTCGACGACCCTTCCATGTTCAAGCCGCAGATGCATATGTGGACCGCCTCGAAGCAGCCCTGGGTGCAGCTCGACGACGGACTGCCGCAATATGAAGGCGCCCCGCCACCCAACTGAGGCGCAGGCGTGCCCAAATTTTTTCGTCCGGGACACGAGATAGCCGGCAAAGCGTCATTGGCGAGCCATCATTGCCGCCTATCTATTGCCTGCGGGTCGGCAGTCGAAGGAGGCGACAGATGAACGACAGAATTAACACCCTGGATGAGCTTTTGAGTGATCCGATGGTCAAGCTGGTGATGGAGCGTGACCACGTGCAGCCGGCCGAGCTTCGCTCGCTGCTCGAAGAAAAGGTTCGCCGGGATGATGATGCGCCGGTCAATCCCGTCACCGATCGCCCCAACTCTGATCGCCTTGGCACCGACCGCTCCGTCCCGCCCGCCCATATGGTAGCCGAGAGCTGCCACAATCTATGGTTGTGCGGCTAGGCAGCGACCTGGCGTCGCGATCCTTCGCGCCCTCTCGGTCCTGCAGCGTTTCCAGGCTCTCACCGCTACGGTGATAGAGCGAGCGCCTTGCCCAGCCCCTCTGCCCTAACAATTTGATTCAAACTTTGTTGGTAATTTCTTGTTAGTAATCCGGACTGGTTTGTCCGGCGGCGTTGTCTTGCCATCGGTCTGTTGTGTTCTGCGTACAGGTCCAGATGCGGATATCAAGCGTCGTCATCTTCTCGATCGCGTCACTTTGCCTTGCCGGCTGCACATCCACGTCCGGCGTCGACGCGCTGCAAGTGCCGTCCAGCGAGACGACCAGCTCGGTTGTACGACCGCCCGCGCCGGTGGCGTCGGTCGGCGCTGCCGATGCCGAACCCGACTTCGCGCCGGAGGAGGCGACGGAGCAGACTGTGGCAATGGCCACTCCGGAGCCTGTTGAAAGCATCGAACCGCCCGCCGAGCCGATTGCCCTGGTGGCGCCGACGCGGCTGGCACGGGCAGCACCGATGCTCGCCGAGCCGGTCCAGCGCTATCGGTTCCGCGACGCCAAGCCGATCAATTTCGGCAGGGCATCGCCCAGGCACCTCGCCGTTCACGGCGTCGACGTCTCGCGCTGGCAAGGCAACGTGAACTGGGCGAAGCTGCGCGCGCAGGGCGCGAACTTCGCCTACATCAAGGCGACCGACGGCGGCGATCACCTCGATCCGATGTTCAGGAAGAACTGGCGCAATGCCGACGCCGCCGGCCTCAAGCGCGGCGCCTATCACTTCTTCTACTGGTGCCGCACCGCTAGTGAGCAGGCTGACTGGTTCATCCGCAACGTGCCGAGGGTCGAGGGCGCCTTGCCGCCGGTGATCGATGTCGAGTGGAACGGCGAATCCAGCTGCAAGCGGCGGCCGTCGCGGCAAAAGGTGCTGGAGAAGATGCAGGTGTTCATGGACAAGCTCGAGCGCCACTACGGCCAGCGGCCCATCATCTACACCGCGCCTGATTTCTACCGCGACAATCTCAGAGGCGCATTTCTGGACTATCCATTCTGGCTGCGCGCGGTGGCACAGCACCCGTCAAAGGTCTATCCCGGCCGCAAATGGGTGTTCTGGCAGTATTCCGGCTCCGGCCTGTCGCATGGGGTGAGGGGCCGCATCGACCTCAACGTCTTCCACGGCGACGAGAGAGCCTGGCGGAACTGGGCTGGCGGGCGGCAGATGGTGGCCGAGGCGGAGTAGGCGGCCGAGGAAAGCGCCCATTCGCAGGCCAGCATGAGGTGAATATTGACGGACCTGGCCGCCTGTCGCGGAAGTGTCATCGATCCGTCATCGCTTTGAAATGTCGTTCCCCCAATCAGGTGGCTTCCATTCGAACAGGAGACGCCACCCGTGCCCCGCCATTCCGCGCTTTTCGTCCTGACGGCAGCGCTTGCTGCCTCGGTTTCGCTGCCGGCCCATGCCGACATGATGTTCAACCGGGTCGCGAGCTTCGCGGTCGCCGGAAACCTCCCTGCGGATATCGAGAGGACCACGCCGACTTCGTCCGAGATCATCACGGCGAGCGAAGACGGCATGACGCTGGTTTATTCCGATAGCCCGCTCGGTGCGGTCGGCTTCATCGACATCGCCGATCCCAAGGCGCCCAAGGCCGGCGGCATCGTCAAGATAGCAGGCGAGCCGACCTCGGTTGTGGTCATCGGCGGCAAGGTGCTGGCCGGCGTCAACACGTCGGAAAGCAAAGCCAGGCCTTCGGGCAACCTCAGCGTTATCGACCTTGCCTCCAAGGCGATCGAAAGCACTTGCGACCTCGGCGGCCAACCGGACTCGCTGGCGTTCAGCAAGGACGGCAAGTTTTTGGCCATCGCCATCGAGAACGAGCGCGACGAGGATCTGAACGACGGAGAAATTCCGCAGATGCCGGCCGGCGACCTCAAGATATTCACGCTTGCCGAAGGCCAGCCTGATTGCGCGACGATGAAGACAGTCAACTTGGCGGGCATTGCCGAAGTCGCTGGGGAAGATCCCGAGCCGGAATTCGTCGCCTTCAACGAGGCCGGCGAGATAGCGGTCACGCTGCAGGAAAATAACCACATCGCCATCGTCAACGCCGAAACCGGCGCGATCGTCACGCACTTCTCCGCAGGCTCGGCCACTCTGGACAAGATCGACACCAGGAAGAACGGCGCCTTGTCCTTCGATGGCAAGATCGAAAACGTCGCGCGCGAGCCCGACGCCGTGAAATGGCTCGACAATGACCGCCTCGCCGTCGCCAACGAAGGCGACTACAAGGGCGGCTCGCGCGGCTTCACGATCTTCAGCAAGAAGGGCGAGGTTCTCTACGAATCCGGTCCGTCGTTCGAGTACCAGGTCGCCAAAGCCGGCCATTATCCCGACGACCGCAACAAGAAGGGCGTCGAGCCGGAAGGTCTTGAGACCGGCACGTTCGGCGGGGACAGGCTGCTTTTCGTCGCTTCGGAGCGTGGCTCGGTTGTCGGCGTCTACAAGGACACGGGTGCGGAGCCAGGGTTTGTCCAGATCCTGCCGTCCGGCATCGGCCCCGAAGGCCTGGTCGCGATCCCGTCGCGCAATCTCCTGGTCACCGCCAACGAGGCAGACCTGGTCGAGGACGGGCTCGCCCGCTCGCACGTGATGATCTACGAGCGCTCCGAAGGCCCCGCCACTTACCCGATGATCACGGCAAAGCCCATGGCAGACGGCACGCCGCTCGGCTGGGGCGCGCTTTCGGCGCTCGCGGCCGGCGACTCTACCGGCAAGCTGTTCGCTGCCTCGGACTCGTTCTACGCCAACGCGCCCTCGATCTTCGAGATCGATGCTACCCAGACGCCGGCGCTGATCACCGGCAAGACCATCGTCACGCGTGATGGCCACCCTGCACAGAAGCTCGACATCGAAGGCATCGTCGCCGACGGTGAAGGCGGCTTCTGGCTGGCCAATGAAGGCGATCCGGCAAAGCTCGTCCCGCACGCCATCCTGCGCGTCGACGACAAGGGCGTGATCAAGCAGGAAATCGGCTTCCCGGTGGAACTGCTCACCCACCAGAGCCGCTTCGGTCTCGAAGGCATCACCGCGATCGGCGAAGGCGACGACCTGACGCTGGTGATGGCGGTACAGCGCGAATGGGCCGACGACCCCAAGGGCCAAGTCAAGCTCTTGGCCTACAGGCCCAAGGCCAAGGAATGGTCGGCGGTACGCTATCCGCTCGAAGCGACCGAAGCTGGCTGGATGGGCCTGTCGGAGATCACCACGCATGACGGCAAGCTCTACATCCTCGAACGCGACAACCAGATCGGCGACCTGGCCAAGGTGAAGCGCATCTATTCGGTGGCGCTCGACGCCTTCAAACCTGCCAAGCTCGGTGGTGACCTGCCATTGGTCGAAAAGACGCTGGTGCGCGACATCGTCGGTGACCTGAAATCAGCCACAAACGGCTATGTCATCGACAAGGTCGAAGGTTTCACCATCGACAAGAACGGCGACATCTTCGTCGCCACCGACAATGACGGCGTCGACGATTCTTCCGGCGAAACCCTGTTTTTACGCCTGGGCAACATCAGCGCCGTGAACTGAGGGTGTTTCCCTCCCCCTTGAGGGAGGGGTGGGGGCCGCTTCGGCCGCGTGCGACTTCCTCCCGGACGGACAATCCGACCAACAGCCGCAGTGTTCTCGCCGCGGCTGTTTTCGTTGGCGAGATCGCGACGATTTCCGCGAAACCCAAGCCAGCACATCGGTTGCGATGGCTTTGCACCGTATCGATGAAGATCACGTCGGCCATGGCGACGAGAAGGCCTGGCGGACCGGCGGCGGAAGTAGAGTGCGGAAGTCGCGTCACTTGCGATTAGCTGCCGGCTCCTTGCCTTCGTCATCGCAGAGCGGAGCGAACGCGAAGCGGAACACAGACTCGAGGATCCGCGCCATGACGTGGAAACGAAACGTGCGGTGGGTGGCCCAACTCGCGGTTCTAACCAACCTGTATGCCGACACCACAGCCAGCCATACGACTACCTTCGAGTGTCATACCGCCAAATTGGATGTTGCGTTCGTTGAACTTGACGGGCACTGGTGCAGGCATTTTGCCTGTAAAGAAGCAGAAGACGACGTTTTC
Organism: Mesorhizobium sp. WSM4847; assembly: GCF_055811335.1. Classification (NCBI taxonomy): domain Bacteria; kingdom Pseudomonadati; phylum Pseudomonadota; class Alphaproteobacteria; order Hyphomicrobiales; family Phyllobacteriaceae; genus Mesorhizobium; species Mesorhizobium sp. WSM4847. The sequence continues at coordinate 74,201 of NZ_JBVVPY010000028.1, forward strand.
TTCAGTAGGAATTCCAAATTCGGCAGAGATAGCCTGCTCATCTGGGTTCAACATTCTTCGATCTTTAAATTCGATTCTGATGTCAACCTGATGAATGGCCGATTTGAACACGAGTGTTCGTGCTGATGGCGGTGCCTCGATATCATCTACATTTATTCTTGCCATCCAATCATTCATTCGCATAGAAAAAATTCTATTCATGCAAATGTCATATATGTTTAATGATAATGTATCACATTCTGAATCGTCTTTTTCAAAATAAACAACATCTATTCCTCCTACGCGAAGCATACTCCCGCATCGATAGGCATAATTCCCACCGCAAGCGAATACGGTGTGTTTCCTTCGCCATTGAAAGCTACTTTGTACAGAAGCATGGTTGGCCTGCTTCAGACTCAAAAGTTGGTCGTTTGTGAATGCACCTGAGTCAGCGGCAGCGTGATGCACAGCACACAATGCGATCATGCCCTGTTGATCGTGGTGCTTTTGCTCAGCCCAAGTAGGGTTGAAATGGTGATATTCCAAGTGCGGAGAGCCGCACATCGGACATCCAAAGCCGACTTCCGCTCTAAGCCGCCGCCGAACTTCAGCCGGCGGTGTTCTTGAGATCGATTTGACTTCTGACATTTGACGTCTCTGGCTGGCTATGGGTACTGTACCCTCTTTGCTCTTGCTACCATTTCGGCCCGATCTTGCGACCGGGCCGATGAGGTTACGCTCTAGCGCTGCAGATTTTCCTCAGCTGCACCCGCTCGTCGAGCCACAGGTGTCGCACTTCTCGCAGGTGCCGTTCCGCACCATCGTAAAATTGTGGCATTCCGAGCATTCGTTGCCGGTGTAGCCCTGCATCAGGGATTGCTGACGCCTTGTAGCGGCAAGCGCCTTGGCCTCGGCTGCTTCTTTCGCGGCCTCGTCGGTGAACAGCCCAGTCGGGTCGGTTGCTTCCTCGTAGGCAATGTCCTCGACCAGTTCCCTGGCCCGCTCCTCGTAGTCTCGCTTATAGGCGATCGCTTCGTCGCTGGCCGGCTTCAGCGCCAGCACGTTGGAGCCTGAGAACGCGGTCGGCGCCGAGCGAGTGGGGGCGGGAGAGGGACTTGAACCGCCGAACCCCTTGGGGTCGGCACCCATGCCCGATACCAGCTTGACCGGCGAGACGCCGCGGGTCAGCCCCTTCGAGAACGGCGTCGCCTTGCCTTCGTTGATGCCGCGGCCGAGTGCGGTCTTGTCGAAATCCGACTGGTCGACATGGGCGAGGTCGTGGCGGGCAAGATAGGACACGGCAAGCTCGCGGAACACGTAGTCGAGGATCGACGTGGCGTTCTTGATCGCGTCGTTGCCCTGCACCATGCCGGCCGGCTCGAATTTGGTAAAGGTGAAGGCTTCGACATATTCCTCGAGCGGCACGCCATATTGCAGGCCGAGCGAGATGGCGATGGCGAAGTTGTTCATCATCGCCCGGAAGGCCGCACCTTCCTTGTGCATGTCGATGAAGATCTCGCCGAGGCGACCGTCGTCGAATTCGCCGGTGCGCAGATAGACCTTGTGGCCGCCGACGACCGCTTTCTGGGTATAGCCCTTGCGGCGGTTCGGCAGCTTTTCGCGGTCGCGATAGAGGCGTTCGACGACGCGTTCAACGATCTTTTCGGTCACCTGCACGGCGCGTTGTGAAGCCGGTGCGGCGATCAGCTGCTCGACGGCATCGTCCTCGTCGTCTTCGACGTCGGCAAGCAGCGAGGCATTGAGCGGCTGCGAGAGTTTCGAGCCGTCGCGATAGAGCGCGTTGGCCTTCAGCGCCAGCTTCCACGACAGCATGTAGGCGCCCTTGGCGTCTTCCACCGTCGCGTCGTTCGGCATGTTGATGGTCTTGGAAATGGCGCCGGAGATGAAGGGCTGGGCTGCCGCCATCATCTGGATGTGGCTGTTGATCGACAGTGAACGCTTGCCGATCTTGCCGCACGGGCTGGCGCAGTCGAACACCGGCAGATGCTGGTCTTTCAGAAATGGTGCTCCCTCGAGGGTCATCGCACCGCAGACATGGATGTTGGCGGCCTCGATGTCCTTCTTCGAGAAGCCGAGCGCCGGCAGCATCTCGAACGAGAAATCGTTGAGCTGCTCGTCGGTGAAGCCAAACGTCTCCTTCACCCAGTCGGCACCCAGCGTCCACTGGTTGAAGACGAACTTGATGTCGAAGGCCGACTTCAACGCGGCGTTAAGTGCTGCGATCTTGTCGTCGGTAAAACCCTTTGCCCTAAGCGAGCCGGGGTTGATGGCAGGCGCCTGGTTGAGGTTGCCGTGGCCGACCGCATAGGCCTCGATCTCGGCGATCTGGCTTTCCGAATAGCCGAGCGTGCGCAGCGCTTCAGGGACGGCGCGGTTGATGATCTTGAAATAGCCGCCGCCGGCCAGCTTCTTGAATTTGACCAGCGCGAAGTCGGGCTCGATACCGGTGGTGTCGCAATCCATGACCAGGCCGATCGTGCCGGTCGGCGCGATCACGGTCGCCTGCGCATTGCGGTAGCCATGCTCCTCGCCGAGCTCCATGGCGCGGTCCCAGGCAGCCTTGGCATGGGCGGCAAGCTCCGGCTGCTTCAGGTCGGAGGCGACCAGCGGCACCGGGTTGACGGCGAGTTTCTCGTAGCCGTCCTTGTCGCCATAGGCAGCGCGGCGATGGTTGCGCATGACGCGCAGCATGTTCTGCGCATTGCGGTCGTAGTCGGGGAAGGCGCCGAGCTCGGCGGCCATTTCGGCCGAGGTGGCATAGGCCGTGCCGGTCATGATTGCGGTGAGTGCTGCGCAGATGGCGCGGCCCTCGTCGGAATCATAGGGAATGCCCGAGGTCATCAGCAGGCCGCCAATATTGGCGTAGCCGAGGCCGAGCGTGCGGTATTCGTAGGAGAGCTTGGCGATCTCCTTCGACGGGAACTGCGCCATCATGACGGAAATTTCCAGCACCATGGTCCACAGCCGAACCGTGTGCTCGTAGGCTGCGATGTCGATGGTGCCGTCGGCGTTGCGATAGGGCAGCAGGTTGATCGAGGCCAGGTTGCAGGCGGTGTCGTCGAGGAACATGTATTCCGAGCACGGGTTGGACGCCCGGATCGCACCGGCCGCGGCGCAGGTGTGCCAGTCGTTCATCGTCGTGTTGAAGTGCAGGCCCGGGTCGGCCGACGCCCAGGCGGCATAGCCGATCTTTTCCCACAGATCCCTGGCTTTCAGCGTCTTCAGCACCTTGTCGTCCTTGCGGGCGGTGAGATGCCAGTCGGCATCCTGCTCAACGGCGCGCAGGAAATCGTCCTTCAGCGAGACCGAATTGTTGGAGTTCTGGCCCGAAACCGTGAGGTAGGCGTCCGAATCCCAGTCGGTGTCGTAGGTCTTGAACGACATCGAGGTGTAGCCCTGCCTGGCGAACTGGATGACGCGGTAGATGTAGTTCTCCGGCACCCCGTCCTTCTTGGCCAGCTTGATCTCACGCTTCAGCGCGGTGTTGATCGCCGGGTCGAAGCAATCGTCGTCCTGGCCTTCGCAGTTGATGCAGGCTTTCATGATCGCTTCGAGGTGCTTCTTGACGATCTTAGAGCCGGTGACCAGCGAGGCGACCTTCTGCTCCTCATTGACCTTCCAGTCGATGAATTCCTCGATATCGGGATGGTCGGCGTCGACGATGACCATCTTTGCGGCGCGGCGCGTCGTGCCGCCCGACTTGATGGCGCCCGCCGCGCGGTCGCCGATCTTGAGGAAGCTCATCAGGCCGGACGAGCGGCCGCCGCCGGACAGTTTTTCGCCTTCGCCGCGCAGGAACGAGAAGTTGGAGCCGGTGCCGGAGCCGTATTTGAACAGGCGTGCTTCACGCACCCACAAATCCATGATGCCGCCTTCGTTGACGAGATCGTCCTGCACGCCCTGGATGAAGCAGGCATGCGGCTGCGGATGCTCGTAGGAAGACTTCGACTTGGTCAGCTTGCCGGTGAACGGGTCGACATAGAAGTGGCCCTGGCTCGGGCCGTCGATGCCGTAGGCCCAGTGCAGGCCGGTGTTGAACCATTGCGGCGAATTCGGCGCAACGCGCTGGGTGGCCAGCATATAGGCGATCTCGTCGCGGAAGGCGCGCGCGTCTTCCTCCGACTTGAAGTAGCCGCCCTTCCACCCCCAATAGGTCCAGGTGCCGGCGAGGCGGTCGAAGACCTGGCGGGCGTCGATCTCGGAGCCGTAGCGCTCGGCCTCGGGCAGTTTTGCTAGCTCGGCCTCGTCGGCGACGGAGCGCCACAGGAAGGAGGGGACGTCATTCTCCTCGACCTTCTTCAGCCGTGCCGGCACGCCGGCCTTGCGGAAATATTTCTGCGCCAGGATGTCGGCGGCAACCTGGCTGAACTGCGCCGGCACATCGATATTGTCCAAGCGGAACACCACCGAGCCATCCGGATTCTTGATCTCCGAAAGCGCCTTGCGGAATTCGATCTCCGCATAAGCAGACTGCCCTTGCTTGGTGAAACGACGCTCGATGCGCATTGGTCCTATCCCTTTGTGTCTAGATATAGCGCCTTTCCCAGGGGATTTCTGCCCCATTGCGAAACGCGCATGTCCGCCGTCTGCCGGCGTTCCAAAACGGCCGGCTCCTTTTCACGAGGCTCCGCCCGCCCTGCTGGTCGAACTCCTTGCGAAGTAGTCGTCCAACGCGCCGACGGACCCTGCGGGTCCCTCAAGACTGAAACTTTTTTGCGACTCCCTCAATCGAGGGAACTTCACACTATCTAGCGTCGAACCTACCTGCAAACACTAAATATAGTATTAACAGACAATTTATTCCAGTCCGACATTTTTCCCTTTTCGTCCCCCAAAGACCCCACAATCCCGACGCCTCCGCCGGCCCCTAGCCAGGCGGAAATGCGGCCAAACGCACATAATCCGGGAAAAAAGACCGGGCTCAAAACTTTCCGGTCGCACTCTCAACAGGAGCGCATGACCTATAAAAGGCGACTCGTTTTGCGCCGTCAAGGATTCGTTTGCGTAGCTTTTGTGACCCCAACATCTTGTGTGTCACATATGTGGATAACGGGGATAGAAGTGGCCCGCAGGATTTTCGATTTTACCCACGTGCAGGCCATCAGCCGGACAACGCATGCCAAAGCTGGAGTGGCCAAATCGATTCCCTTTGCCAAAGAACATCGCCGGTGATGCGGCTTTGGCCGGTGAGTCTATGCTTGCTCAGGAGAACTGGTGCGGGTCTGCACAGAAATAGGCGATGATCTGGCCAAGATCCGGCTCGTTGACCATGCGCACAGCCTCGGCGGGGCTGACCCATTTTCGGATGCGCGACCGCTTTTCCTTCCACCGGTCGGCGATCTTGTCGACCCGCAGCGGAAACACCAGGACTTCGCAAGGCACTTCCTCGCCCGAAGCCAATGCCTTGGCATAGAAGTAGCGGCCGGCTTCGTGGTGGGAGACCGTGCCGCGCAGTCCGGCTTCCTCGCCGGCCTCGCGCGCCGCCGCTTCGCAAAGCAGTTCCTTGGCCTCAGGCCAGCCCTTGGGAAGCACCCAGCGACCGGTATCGCGGCTGGTGATCAGCATGATCTCGACGCCATGCCCGGTATCGCGCCAGGGCAATGCTGCAACCTGCAAACGGCACGGCGCTGTGCCGAAGAGCCGCTGGACCCTTTCGGCCAAATGGTTGTGCGTTACTGGCCTCGTCAACATCGGAGAAGCTTGCCCCAGCCTCCAGAATCACTTGCCGTCTCGTGAATCTTACGGCTAATCATAAGCAATAAAAGTAAAAAACCTCATACGCACGAATTAACCACACACGAGACGTCGATTCAGGAATATCGTGCGCCGCTGCACTCTTTCAAGAAGTGCGCCGGCAAGACGGCCGCGCCGGTATGTTCCGGGAGGAGAAAAAGCAGCTGCCGCGAATCAGCCGGCGTGGTCGTCGGCGATCGGCTTCTGGTAGGTGAAGCCCATGTCCCACGGAAAATAGATCCAGGTGTCCTGGCTGACCTCGGTGACGAAGGTGTCGACCAGCGGCCTGCCTTTCGGCTTGGCGTAGACGGTGGCGAAATGCGCCTTGGGCATCATGGCGCGGACGATGCCCGCGGTCTTGCCGGTGTCGGTGAGGTCGTCGATGATCAATACGCCGGCGCCGTCATCGGCGAGCAGTGCCGGCGTGACCTCCTTCAGCACCTGCAACTGCCCCTGGCTGGCATAGTCGTGATAGGAGGCGACGCAAACCGTCTCGATGACCCGGATGCCGAGTTCACGCGAGATGATGGCGGCCGGCACCAGGCCGCCGCGGGTGATGCAGACGATCGCTTTCCATTGGCCTTTGTTGGCGCCGGCAAGCCGCCAGGCGAGCGCACGCGCGTCGCGGTGGAACTGATCCCACGAGACGGGAAAGGCCTTTTCGGGAAGGGACATTTTTGCGCACTCCGCAGCGCGCGAAAATGCGCGCAGACACCTGAAGGAATGCGCGCGGAACTAACTGGAAAGCCTAGGCGTTGGCAAGAGGCGGCGGCAGGCGATCCCTGTGGACTTGCCGCCTCTGGACTTGCCGCTTGTCGACTTACCGTGACAGAAAAGCTGCCACCGGCACTGTGCGCAGCACCGTGCGCGTGACGCCGCCGAACAGCAACTGGCGCAGCCAGGAATGGCTGTAGGCGCCGAGCACGAGCAGGTCGGCTCCGGTTTCGGCAACCCTGGTCTGGATCACCTCGTCGACCGAGTGGCCGGCCGATTGCAGCACCGAGACGCTGACCGTGGCGCCATGCCTGGACAGGGCGGCGGCGATTTCGGCGCCGGCCGCCTCCGGGGCCTCGTCGAGCGTATCCGGTGGGTCGATGACGACAATATCGGTTTTTTCGGCCTCGATGATGAAGGGCAGGGCGTCGAAGGCGGCGCGCGCCGCTTCCTTGCTGCCGTTCCAGGCGAGCAGCACATGCTTAAAACTGGTGACGAGCGGTCCTGAGTGCGGCACGACCAGCACCGGCCGGCCGGCGTCGTAGACCAGCGTGTCGACGTCGGCGCTCGGATCGCCGCCCGTCTCGCGCTGCGCGGCGATGATCAGGTCCGCGGTGCGAACGGTCGGGATGCCGGTCAGCGCGCTGTCTCCGGAAAAGCTCTCGAGGCTGCGCCACTCGAAGGACAGGCCGGACTCCTCGACATGCCGGAGGAAAACCGCCCGCAATTTTTCAGCGCGCTCCTTGTTCATGTCGGCCGAGACTTGCAGGAACTCGGTGTCGGGAAAGCCGGTGGCCGAGGTGTAGGGGACGGGAAGCGCTTCGGCATGAATGCCGATGAGATGGCTCTCGAACTTATCGGCAAGCGGAATGGCGCATTCGAGCACGCGCTCCGCGTCCTGTTCGTTTTGCAGTATGGCGACGATGGTCTTGAATCGCATGGCAACCCCTCAATTTGCGGCGAGCGAAACTCGCCCGCATGAAACGTTACAGCACCATGCTTGGTTCCGGCTAATGCATGTAGCCCAAAAGCATACAATCGGGCACGAGGGTGGCGGTTTTGGATAACAGACGCGACGTGCTTTAGATCAGCTGGCTGCGCTGGTGAGGCCTGCGACCATCGCTTCGACCTCGGCGCGGGCGGCGTCCAGCGCTTGCTGGCTGCGGGCACGGACGACCAGCTCGGTCCAGAACTTGCCGTCGCCATATTTTGGATAGGAGCCGATGATCGTGTCCGGGTGCGCCTTCTGGATGTCGCCCAGCGGTCCGCCGACCAGGCCTTCGCCGAACGGACAGTGCACCGTGGCCGACAGCATTTTGGTGCCGGCCTTCAGCGTCGGCACCACATTGTCGAGCATTGCCTGGAAAATCGCCGGCACGCCGGCCATGACATGGACGTTGCCGATGCGAAAACCCGGCGCGATCGACACCGGATTGTCGATATGGTCGGCACCGCGCGGCATCCGCGCCATGCGCTTGCGCCCCTCGGTGTATTCGATGCCGCGCGCCGCGTAGCTCGCTTCCAGCATGGCATAGGCCTTGGAGTCGTAGTCGCAGGGCACGCCGAACGCCCTGGCAATGGCATCCGCGGTGATGTCGTCATGCGTCGGGCCGATGCCGCCGGTGGTGAAGACATAGGTGTAGCGGGCACGCAGGGCGTTCACTGCGGCGACGATCTCGTCTTCCTCATCGGCAACGATGCGCACCTCCTTCAGGTCGATGCCGATCGCCGTCATGATGTCGGCGAGGTGGCCGATATTCTTGTCCTTGGTGCGGCCGGACAGAATCTCGTCGCCGATGACGAGCATGGCGGCGGTGACGATTTCGGGCATCGGGAGGCTCCGCAGAAGGTCAGTTGAGGCAGGCAGGTCGCCTGAGATAGCGCCGCGGATAGTTGGCGGCAATGCGCCTCTTCTTCTTTCTCCCTTGTGGGAGAAGGTGGATTGGCGCGCAGCGCCAAGACGGTTGAGCAACCGTGCTTCAAACGGAAGCCGGGTTCCAGGGTTTGTTGGTGCGCACCATAGCGTTGAGGGTTG
>NZ_JBVVPY010000029.1:0-77980 GCF_055811335.1 Mesorhizobium sp. WSM4847
CCGTTTGAAGCACGGTTGCTCAACCGTCTCGGCGCTGCGCGCCGATCCACCTTCTCCCACAAGGGGAGAAGGCAAGAGCACGCTATTGCCGCCACGGCTGCAAACCTCTGGTCGACAACGTTCAAGAGAATTATCGAACTGTCTCAGGCGGCGGAGCGCCGTCCGGGTAGCGGCGTCCCTGGCGTCTGATGGCCGACCGGCGTCACCAGCGTCAGGTCGGGATAGCCGCTCTCGATCAGTTCGACCGCGGCCTGCGCCACCTCGTCGTTCGGCTCCAGCAGCGACAGGAAGACTTCTGTGCCCTCGCCGACAAGGCGGCTGATGCCTTGCGCGTCGGTGGGTCCGCATTCGACCACGACCAGATCGTAGGCGGTGGTCAGCGACTGCATGATGATCGGCAGCCGGTCGGCGGCGCGCATGGCGCGAACCGGATCGGCGTTGCCGACGGGAATGACGTGGCAATCCGAATAGAGATCGGCATGGATCACGTCGCTGAACTGCGCTTCGGAGGCGAGCAGATCGGTGATGCCCGGGAAAAGCCTGCTGTCCAGCGTCGGCCGCGAAGCGGCGCCCGAAGCGGTGAGATCGAGCAGGAGCACGCGCAGGCCGGTGTCGGAAACCTCACGCGCCACCAGCACCGCCGAGGCGGCCGCCTCGTCGCCTTCCGGCGACACGAATATGGCGCGTGCCGCGCCGCTTGTGATCAGTTTCTCCACGGCCTTGTCGATTTCGACCTCGCCAAGGCTGCGGCGCGCCGGCCCGACCTCGTCACCAGTTGCCGGGCCAGTTGCTGGCGCCGCGGCAGCCGCTTGCGGCTCTGCCTGGACTTCCGCCGTCCGATCCCCAAGGTCTTCGATATCGGCCGGTTCCTGATTGGGTGGCTCGTGATCGGGCGGTTCGTGATCGGACGGTTCGTGATTGGGCGGTTCGCGGGCAACCGGCATCGCGACCTGTTCGATCCGCTCGAAGCGGGCGCCGGCGGCCGGCCGCATGGCGCGACCCGAAAACAGCTCTTGCAGAAGCGTCGCGATCGCCATGACCAGCAGCGAGCCGACGAAGGCCGCACCGATGATCGGCAGGATTTTTGGATAATAGGGTTGGGACGGCGCCACCGCGCGGGAAAAGACACGGGCGTCGACCGGCGGATAGTTGCTGTCCTTGCGCGAGGACGCCTCACGATAACGGGTGAGATAGGATTCGAGCAGCTGGCGCTGGGCGGTCGCTTCGCGCTGCAGCGCGTCCAGTTCGACCTGCTGGTCGCCGGCGCGCGCCGATGCGGCCTTTAGCGTGTTGACGTCGGCGACAAGCTGGTTTTCGCGGGCCTGGGCGGTCTGCGCCTGCGTCATCAGCCCTGTCATGATCTTTTCCGCCTCGTTGCGGATCTGGCGGTCGAGATCGGCAAGCTGCGACCTCAGCGCCCGGATTCGCGGATGATTGTCGAGCAAGGAGGTGGAAAGGTCGGCGATGTTGGTCTTGAGCTCGACCTGCCGCTCGCGCAGCCGCTGGATCAGTCCGGACGACAGCACCTCCGGTACCGCATCCAGCGAGCCGCCATTCTGCAGCGCCCTGCGCACGCTGTCGGCAGTCGCTGCCGCCGAGGCGCGATTGGCCCGCACCCGCGACAATTCGCTGGACAGTTCGGAAAGCTGTTGCGTGGCGAGCACCGAATTGTTGCCACCCATCAGAAGATCGGACTGGGCGCGGTAGCTTGCCACCTTGGCCTCGGCATCCTTCACCCGCTTCGACAGGTCGGCGATCTCCGGCGCCAGCCAGTCGGTTGCGGCGGAATTCGATTCGATGTTGGCATTGCCCTGGACGGAGATGTAGGCGTCGGCGATGGCGTTCGGGATTGCGGCGGCGAGCCGGGGATCTTCCGAGGAGAATTCGATGACGATAACGCGAGATTTTTCAACGCGATAGACGTTGAGCTTCTCACGCATCTTTGTCAGCACGCGTTCTTCCGGCGGAATCTCGTTGGGGTCGCTCTTCAGGCCGGCGACGACAAGCAGACGGCTCAACGCCGGCATATCCGCCGTCTCGTCGAACTCGGGCAGCCGCGACAAATCAAGCTTCTGCGCCACCTGCTTGAGGATGTCGGTCGAGGAAATGACCTCGACCTGGCTGGTCACGCCTTCCTCGTCGAGTATAGGCTTGTCGTTGTCATTGGTGCCGTCGGGGCGCGTGTAGACCGATTCGCGCGTTTCGATCAAAAGCCGGGTTTCGGCCCGGTAATGCGGCGTGGCGAGCCAGGTGAGCGCGAACGCCAGGCCGGTTACAACCAGCGCGACGACAAGAATGCGCAGCCAATTCCTCGCAAGGCTGGCAAAGAGCTGCCTGAGATCGACGTCGACATCTGCGGCCGCGGATTGAACGGACATGCATCCTGCTCCGGTATTTTAGTCAGTATCACCGTAAACAAATATGGTAACTCAGCCGTTAATATTACGGTAAGCACCTCTCAGGTTTTACGCGCAAGCGGCAGCTAAAAGCACCGGAACCGGCCGTCTGTTGTCGGTTGCCATCGCTTGGGCCGCCCGCCTTTACCGGCCATTAACCCTAACCGGATGATAACGGGCCTCGATCTCCAGCGTTTGCCGCGGTGTAGCGGCGGCCAGTCGAAGGTACATGTCCGGTCATGAAAAGCACTGCTCCCCTGTTCCGTGCGCTGCTCGCCGTGTCATTGCTTGCCGGTTGCTCCAGCTACCGGCCGGCGCCGGCGGCCTTTCATAAAATGCTCGATCAGCCCTATCGCCTCGGCGCCGGCGACCGGGTCCGCGTCACCGTATTCGAGCAGGAAGGATTGACCAACGTCTACAGTGTCGACCAATCCGGCTATCTGTCCATCCCGCTGGTCGGCGCCGTGCCGGCGCGCGGCCACACCGCACAGCAACTCGAAGACGAGATCGCCGACAAACTACGCCAGGGTTATCTCCGTGATCCGGACGTTTCGGTCGAGATAGACCGCTACCGGCCGATCTTCATCATGGGCGAAGTCGGTGCTGCGGGCCAGTACTCCTATGTTCCCGGCCTGACCGTGCAAAAGGCGATTGCCATCGCCGGCGGTTTCAGCCCGCGCGCCAACCAGGGAAGCGTCGACATCACCCGCGACATCAACGGCAAGGTCATGACCGGCCGCGTTGCCACCTCCGACCCGCTTCTGCCCGGCGACACGGTCTATGTTCGCGAACGCCTGTTCTAGACCACGTGGCGGACACACTCAGGATCGTCCACTGCTTTCGCTCACCTGTCGGAGGGATTTTTCGTCACGTGCGCGACCTGACCGAGGCGCAGGTCGCCGCCGGGCATGCCGTCGGCATCGTCTGCGATTCGACGACGGGCGGCGACTTCGAGGAACATCTGTTCGAACAGATGAAGGGCATAATGGCGCTCGGCATCCATCGCACGCCGATGCAGCGGCATGTCGGACCGGGCGACCTCGCCTCGGCCTGGCGCACATTTGAGATCATCAAGGAATTGCGGCCGGACGTGCTCCACGGGCACGGCGCCAAGGGTGGCGCCTATGCCCGCCTGTTCGGCTCATTGTTGCGGGCATCAAGGTCTCGCGTAGCCCGCCTTTATTCGCCGCACGGCGGCTCTCTTCACTACGACGAGACCACCGCCACGGGGAAGCTGTTCTTCGCGCTCGAGCGGTTCATGGCGCGCTTCACCGACTATCTTCTGTTTGTCTCCGACTATGAAAGGCAGACCTATCGCAGGAAGGTCGGCGAACCACCGATCCCGAACAACCTTGTCTACAATGGACTGAGCGCCGCCGAGTTCGAGCCGGTGCGAACCGAGCCGAATGCGGCCGATGCCCTCTATATCGGCATGATGCGCGACCTCAAGGGACCGGACATCTTCATCGATGCGCTGGTTCTTGCCGGAGCGCGGCTTGGCCGCCCGGTGAATGCGGTGATGGTCGGCGACGGCGACGACCTGCCGCGCTACCATGCGCAAGTGAAGCGGCTCGGGCTCGAAGGCCATATGCGCTTCCTGCCGCCGATGCCGGCGCGCAAGGCCTTCGCGCTGGCCGAACTGGTCGTCGTGCCCTCGCGCGCGGAAGCCATGCCCTACATCGTGCTGGAGACGCTCGCCGCCGGCAAATCGATGATCGCCACCGGCGTCGGCGGCATCCCGGAAATTTTTGGCGCCGGCTCCCCTGCCCTGATCCGGCCCGATCCGCGCGAGCTTGCCGACAAGATGAGCGCGGCGCTGGCCGACCCCGATGCCTATGGCAGGCTGATGCCCGATACCGCCGACCTCAAGGCGCGATTCGGCGCCGACGTGATGGCCGCCGCGATCGAGACGGCCTATTTCGCCGCGCTCAAGCGCTAACCCGAAATGGGCGCTAACCCCAAAACGGCGCTGACTTCAAAGCTTCTCCAAAACCTATTTGTTGTTTCAAGGGTTTCTTAGCTCTCTTTCGCTATTCACTTGCGTGAAGCTTTGCGGATGCATCATGAGCGACTTCGATCCCAAACGCCGCTTTTCGAAAGACGCGGTGCGCAATTTCAACGGCCCGGCCGGCGACGATAGCCCCGGCGGCATGAACGACGTCGCCCGTCAGGTGGCGTCGCAATACCGGCGCGACACCATGTCGCCGATCATGGTCAGCGGCGTCTTGCGGATGGTCGAATTCGCACTGCTGTTCCTGTCGGGCCTGTGCATCTATTTTTACTATGTCGGCTTCTTCAACCATCTCGCCTGGCAATATCCGCTGGCGATCGCCGCCGCTTCGTCGCTCGCCGTGGTGCTGCTCGATGTCACCGACTGCTACCAGATCGTCTCGTTTATGCGGCCGCTCGCCAATTTCGGCCGACTGCTGATGGTCTGGGCCGGCACCTTCGCCCTGATGGCGCTGACGGCATTCGCCGTGAAGATGTCGCAAGATTATTCGCGCCTGGTTTTCGGCACCTGGTTCGTCGTCGGCTTCATGCTGATCTTCGGCCTAAGGCTGCTGATGTCGAAGCTGATCCGGCGCTGGGCGCGCGACGGGCGCATGGAGCGCCGCGCCGTCATCGTGGGCGGCGGCACGACGGCGGAAGTCCTGATCCGCTCCGTCGAAAAGCAGCCCTACAACGACATCCGCATCTGCGGCATCTTCGACGACCGCGGCGACAAGCGCTCGCCGCCCATCGTCGCCGGCTATCCAAAACTCGGCACCGTTTCCGAACTCATCGAGTTCGCCCGCATCGCCCGTATCGACATGCTGATCGTATCGCTGCCGCTGACCGCCGAAACGCGCGTCCTGCAGCTTTTGAAGAAGCTGTGGGTACTGCCTGTCGACATCCGGCTCTCGGCGCATTCGAACGCGCTGCAATTCCGGCCGCGCGCCTATTCCTACATCGGCTCGGTGCCGATGCTCGACATCTTCGACAGGCCGATCAACGACTGGGATTCGGTCGCCAAGCGCGCCTTCGACATCGTCTTCTCGATCATCGGCATCATCGTGTTCTCGCCGGTCATGCTGGCGACCGCGATCGCCATCAAGCTCGACAGCAAGGGACCGGTGCTGTTCCACCAGAAGCGGCATGGCTTCAACAACGAGATCATCGAGGTCTACAAGTTCCGTTCGATGTACACCGACAAGGCCGACCCGACGGCCAAGCAGACGGTGACCAGGAACGACCCGCGCGTCACCCGCGTCGGCCGCTTCATCCGCAAGACCTCGATCGACGAGTTGCCGCAGTTCTTCAATTCGCTTTTCGGTTCGCTGTCGCTGGTTGGCCCGCGCCCGCACGCCATTGCCGCCCAGTCGCACAACCTTCTCTACAATGAGGTGGTTGACGGCTATTTCGCACGCCACAAGGTCAAGCCCGGCGTCACCGGCTGGGCGCAGATCAATGGCTGGCGCGGCGAGATGGATACCAACGAGAAGATCCGCATGCGGACGGAATACGACCTCTATTATATCGAGAACTGGTCGCTGCTGTTCGATCTGAGGATACTGTTCCTGACACCGATCCGGCTGCTCAATACGGAAAATGCCTATTGAGCGCAGTCGCGCATGAACTGTCGCCGGCCGCGGTCAACGCCAAGCTGATCGCGCTGATTGCGTCGGGCGCGGTTTTCCTCGGCGTCTTCCTGTCCGGCTTCGTCATCGCCGAGCCGGCGCCATACGACCTCTATATGGTCGCGCTGATGGCGGTGTGGGCCCTGTTCGGCCTGCGCATATCGCGCGCGGCGGCGCCGCTGCTGGTGCTGCTGGTGGTCATGAACATCGGCGGCATGATCGCGATGACCCAGATGTCGGATATTGCCGGCACCCCGCTCTATCTCGCCGTGTCGCTGTTCCTGGCGTTTACCGCGGTGTTCTTCGCCTCGGTGACATCGGTCCAGCCAAATCTCTACCGGGTGATCTTCCGGGCCTATGTGATGTCGGCGGTGCTGACCTCGCTGCTCGGGATCGCCGGCTATTTCCATGCCTTCCCGGGGGCGGAGATCTTCACCAGATACGACCGCGCCACCGGCGCCTTCCAGGATCCGAACGTGTTCGGGCCGTTCCTGGTGCTGCCCGGCATCTACCTGCTCCATCTCCTGCTGACCGGCCCCGTCTCCCGCATGCCGTTGCTGGCGATGCCGCTGCTGATCATCACCGCCGGGATTTTCTTCTCGTTCTCGCGCGGCGCCTGGGGCATGTTCGGCGTTTCGGCGATCCTGCTCACCGGCGCCCTGTTCCTGCAGAGCGCCAGCGGAAAATTCCGGCTGCGTGTCGTCGTCATGACCATCGCCGCCATTTCGCTGCTGGTCATCGCGATGCTCGTCATCCTGCAGCTGCCGGGCGTCTCGGAAATGTTCTCCAGCCGCGCCCAGCTGGAACAGAGCTACGATACCGCCCGCCTCGGCCGTTTCGCCCGCTATATCTTCGGTTTCCAGATGGCGCTGGAGCATCCGCTCGGCATCGGCCCGCTCGTCTTCGGCACGATTTTCGGCGAGGACACGCACAACATCTGGCTGAAAATGCTGCTGGACTATGGCTGGCTCGGCTTCGTCTCGTTCCTGACGCTGACCTGCTGGACGATGGCAGCCGGCTTCCGCATTCTCCTGCGCGACAGGCCGTGGCAGCCCTACCTTCTGTGCGCCTATGTCGCCTTCATCGGCAATATCGCGCTGGGCACCTTCATCGACATCGATCACTGGCGCCACGTCTATCTGCTGCTCGGGCTGATCTGGGGCGCCATCGCTCTCGAATATCGCCATCAGCGGCAGTTGCGGCCGGCGGCGCTGTGTTCGCCGGCGGCTAAGGCATGATGGATTTCTGGGGCAGTCTAAGTCCCTTGAAAATGGTCGGAGTCCAGCACGTGGGCGTAGCGAGTGGTGGTCTTAGCCATTGCCGTCGAATATGGCGGGAACTCGCTGCAGGGCTGGCGATGGGCATAGGCATAGCCGTCGGCATGGCGCTGGCCGGATGAACTTAGGCGAGCGTTGCGCAATCTAACGTATAGCCGGCAACGCCATCACTACGACCGCGGCAACGGCCGTATCCGGGGGCGAAACGTTGATCGTCATCTAAGCACCCCACCAACGATGGCTGCACACAGCAAAAACACGAGCGTGGCACACGCGATGAACATACCTCTTCGCGTTCGCCACCTTGGCGGCTCAGCCGGCACAAGCCTGAACCGCTGAGCATGCTCCGTCGCGATTTTCAGTAGGGCTGCAGCCGTTTCGCGCGGCGTCCACCCCTTCGCTTCCGAGGTAGTCACCAAGGCTGCAAATGCGGCTTCCAAGGCGACTTCACAGTTGACGTCCCGATCTGGGCTACCCTTTGGCAAGATGGGTGGTTGCACGGCTTGGGACATGCACACAAAGCGGCTCGCGGATGAAAGGTTCCCGCGTTTCGAGCCCTTCACTTTCGAAGGTCGGCTTCCAGGTGCGGTTCCGCTCTCGCTGCTGGCATTTGTCGTCGGGAATGAACGTGAAGAACACCGGGCGGCGGTCGCGGCCTTCGGCCTTGCATTTGAGCAGCCAAACAGCCCGACCAGATCCTGATGCATCGATCCGCGATCTGATCCGAGCCTGTCGATCAGCGCTTGGCCGCCGATCGTCGGCCCGTTCACGGCGCGATTCGGGCGGCATGGCCCAGACTGGCACGGCCCAGAAAAGGAAAGGGCCCAGAAAGGCCCCAATTTCTCGTTTTCGCGGCTCAGCTAGTTTCCCCGGATTTCAAATAAGCCTTAGGGTTCTAAGGGCTTATTTGGTCGGAGTGGCCGGATTCGAACCGACGACCCCTTGACCCCCAGTCAAGTGCGCTACCGGGCTGCGCTACACTCCGGACCGGTCGCGATGTATCGTGATAACCCGGTTCGGGTCAACCGAATTCGGCGGCCATCACGCCGATGCCCGGCATGGTGGATTTGAAGTTCCTGCTCTGGTGGATGTCGTCAGCATTCAGGAACTTCAAATCCAGAATACACCTCGCTTGTCTGGCTTGATCCTCTGGCGTCGTTGCTATGAGACGGGTCTTGGATTTTCCACGGATTGTGTCAGCGCGGCCGTATCGATCAGCGCGCTTTCCGGAAGCCGGAGCGCAGAGGCTATTCGCCTGAGCTTCGACAAATCGGCATTCCTGCCGTTCTCGATGTCCGCGATCTCATCGACCGACAGTCCGCACGTCAGGGACAGCTCTTCCATGCTGTATCCCCTGGTTTCTCGGATGGCCTTAAGGGCGCTGTGGTCGGGCGCAGCTTCGGTCGCCGACAGTTCGGAAAAAGCTTCGCTTGTTGCTATTTGGGGCATTTGGCAACTCCGTGGATTTAAAGAGTTTGATCAAATCAAGAAGTTGCCTGAGACGGCGCAGAGAATGCCCTCTCGATGGTGATTTGCCAAGCGCCAAAAACGCCGTCACGGCATCGTGATTCCGATCGGCGCAGCCCGGCACAGGCCTCGGCGGCACCGGCACGGGACCGTCATCCCGATCGGGGTCTTTGACTGGCCGATCGCCGAATTGTTCGACGGTTCTGAGCGGCTCCCTTGTCAAGCGGCTGTAGGATCGAATCTCAGCAGCGGGAGCCGGAGCACGCAGAACGCGTCAGGGGCTGCGAATTTTCTTGAACCGACGCGTGAACCTTTTCTCTCCGGGCCGCACCAACACGGCATGGACGCCACAAAGGCGGTCCCAACCGGAAGGACGCCCTGACGGCGATCCTCGATCAAGAGAAGGAAATGCTCAAGTGACCAACATCTCGAACTTCAAGCGCCTGTCGCTCGCCGCTGCCATCGTCGTCTCGGCCTTCGGCTCGATTTCACTGCCGGGCTCGGCCTTCGCCAACGGCACGCATCCGAGCGGCGGCGGCGCGGTTTGCAAGGGCGCGGGTCACTGCCTGGTGCTGCAGCTCGACTGCAAGGGTACTTATACGGACGCCACCGACTCCAACGGCACCGTCTACGGCAAATGCAGCCAGACCGCGCAGGCCAGCCCGAAGAACAAGCTCAAGCTCGCGCGCTGATCGACCTTTTGGTCAACGAAAATGGCGGCCGTTCGCGCCGCCATTTTCTTGTCTCAACGTGCCGATCTCGATCTCGTTCGCGACGGTTTCTGCTGACGGCTGAGGAACAGGCTGGCGACGAGCCCGACCACAACCAGACCGACTGCGGCCGCTGTCGCGGGATGATCGCGGGCTGTCTTCTCTATCACTCTGCCATGCCTCCTGATCGCAGGCAGAGCGTCACTGAAACGCTCGGCGAGGTCCGAGTAATAGTCCGACGCGGTGTCACGCCCGTCCTCGTAATAGGCGCTGCCGCGCCTGGAAACGGCTTTCCTCAACGCCGCCAATTCCCTGGAGAGGGCTGCGACCTGTTTTTCAAGATCGATGTCGGAGAGGGTCGAAAATGATACCATGACAGGCTTCCTTCTTTTGCGAAGGAACGCACGATCGCAAAACCGGTTCCGGTTTTTGCCGCGACCGATCGGGCCCAGAGCGCGTCGCGTCAGAAGGGATTCATGCGACCCGCTTGAAGTTCTATGCAGTCGCTATCCCGGGGCCATGCGCTAGCGCACCTGATCGAGCAGGCGCTTGCATTCCAGAAGGTCGAACAGCGCCTCCTGCAGCAAAGCGCGATTGTCGCGCGAGAGTTTCGACGTGCCCGGCTGCACCGGGCCTTCTTCCTCGGTCTTGCCCAGGCCGAAAAAGCGCCGGCTGGGTTTCACCTTGGGCTCGCCGACCAGCATCTCGTCATCGGCGCCGCGCGGCTGGGCCGCCGGCGTCAACGGCACCGCATCGGCCTGCCGGCGCTGCGAGATCGCCTCGACGGCCGCCATGTCGCCATTGCCGATGGCGACCAGGAAATGATTGCCGTTCTCGCGCAACAGCTTCTGCACACCCTTGATCGTGTATCCCTGATCGTAGAGCATGTGGCGGATGCCCTTGATCAATTCGACATCCTGCGGCCGGTAGTAGCGGCGGCCACCGCCGCGCTTCATCGGCTTGATCTGGTTGAAACGCGTTTCCCAAAAACGCAGCACATGCTGCGGCAGGTCGAGATCTTCTGCGACCTCGCTGATGGTGCGGAAAGCGTCGGGGCTCTTGTCCATGGGCGAAATCCTCACGCTGGAGCATGGTCCCGAAAAGTGGGAAACGGTTTTCGGCCAGGATCATGCTCAACAAAGAGTCATTCCGATCCGGCTTGTCCTGCCGAATCGAGCCTTATTTCAGCGGTTTATGAAACAATATTCAAGCCCGGCGTCAAAGCAGGCGACCGTTTTCAACCGGGCTTTGAAGCGCAGGTGCTATTTGCTGCCCTTGGCCTTGCTGATCTGGTGCGCGCGCAGGATGCGGTTCTTCAGCACATTCGACGATTTGAAGGTCATCACGCGGCGCGGCAGGATCGGCACTTCCTCGCCGGTTTTGGGGTTGCGCCCGATGCGCTCGTTCTTGGAGCGGACATGGAAGGTTGCGAACGACGACAATTTCACCGTCTCGCCGCGAACGATCGCCTCACAGATCTCGTCCAGAACCGCTTCGACGAGCTCGGCCGATTCAGTACGCGACAGGCCAACCTTGCGATAAACGGCTTCAGCAAGATCGGCGCGCGTAAGTGTCTTTCCCCCCATGCGAACCGTCCCCATCAGCTCAAAAAACATAACTCTATATAAGCAAAGATAGAGCCTAAGTAATTGATCCGGCAAGGTCAAGGACCGAACCGGTCCGTTCGGCACTTACCAGCGAACCAGGACCGCGCCCCAGGTGAAGCCGCCGCCCATCGCCTCGATCAGCACCAGATCACCCTTCTTGATGCGGCCGTCGGCGACCGCCACCGACAGCGCCAGCGGCACCGAAGCAGCCGAGGTGTTACCGTGCAAATCGACGGTAACCACCACCTTTTGTTCCGCTATCCCGAGCTTCCTGGCGGAAGCGTCGATAATCCGCTTGTTGGCCTGATGCGGCACGAACCAGTCGAGATCTTCAGCGGTGATCCCGGCAGCTGAGAACGTCGCCTCGATGACGTCGGTGATCATGCCGACCGCGTGCTTGAACACTTCGCGGCCTTCCATCCTGAGATGGCCCACCGTTCCGGTGGTCGACGCTCCACCGTCGACGAACAGCTTGTCCTTGTGAGCCCCGTCGGAGCGCAGGCTGGCAGCCAGCACGCCGTGGTCGGCAATGCCGCCCGCCCCCTCGCCTGCTTCCAGCACCATCGCGCCGGCGCCGTCGCCAAACAGCACGCAGGTCGAGCGATCGCTCCAGTCGAGGATGCGCGAAAAGGTTTCGGAGCCGATCACCAGCACCCGTTTGGCGAGGCCGCCGCGGATATAGAGGTCGGCCGTCGTCACCGCGTAGACGAAGCCCGAGCACACCGCCTGCATGTCGAAGGCGAAGCCGTGATGCATGCCGAGCCGGTTCTGGATGTCGACGGCGGTCGCCGGAAAGGTGTTGTTGGGAGTCGAGGTCGCCAGCACGATCAGGTCGATATCGGCCGGCGTCAGGCCGGCATTGTCGAGGGCTGCGCGCGCCGCCGCCTCGCCGAGCGAAGCCGTCGTCTCGTCGTCGGCCGCGATATGGCGCTGGCGGATGCCGGTGCGCTGGGCAATCCATGCGTCTGACGTCTCGACCATGCCTTCGAAATCGGCATTCTTCATGATGCGGCGGGGCAGCGCGGAGCCTGTGCCGCGCACGACTGATCTGATCAAGGCTCTTTCCTATTCCTCTGCGTCGGCAACGACGTCGGATTTCCTGGATGTCTGGGCATGCGGATTGCGCGCATGGAACAGATCAAGATCGGCTTCGATGCGATCGAGCAGATTGTTGCGCACCATGTCGTAGCCAAGCTCGATCGCCGCCGCGAAGCCGTCCGAATCGGCGCCGCCATGGCTTTTCACCACGACGCCGTTCAGACCCAGGAAAACCCCGCCGTTGGAGCGGCCGACATCCATCTTTTCGCGCAGGCGATCGAAGGCGCCCTTGGCGAATACATAGCCGATCCTGGCCATCAGCGTGCGGTCCATCGCGGCGCGCAGGTAACCGGCGATCTGCCGTACCGTGCCTTCCGCCGTTTTCAGCGCGATGTTGCCGGCAAATCCTTCGGTGACGACCACGTCGACCGTGCCCTTGCCGATGTCGTCGCCCTCGACGAAACCATGGTAGTTCATCGAGGCCATGTTGGCCTCGCGCAACATGCGGCCCGCCTCCTTGACCTCTTCCTGGCCCTTGATCTCCTCGACGCCGACATTGAGCAGACCGACGCTCGGCCGTTCGATGCCGAAAACCGAGCGCGCCATGCCAGTGCCCAGAATGGCAAAATCAACCAGTTGATGCGCATCCGCGCCGATGGTGGCGCCGACGTCCAGCACCACGCTTTCGCCACGCAATGTCGGCCACAGCGCCGCGATCGCCGGACGGTCGATGGTCGCCATGGTGCGGAGGCAGAATCTCGACATCGCCATCAGCGCGCCGGTGTTGCCGGCCGAGATGCAGGCGTCGGCAGTGCCTGCCTTGACCGCCTCGACCGCTTTCCACATCGACGACTTCCAGCGGCCATGGCGCAGCGCCTGGCTCGGCTTGTCGTCCATCCGGACTGCTATCTCGCAGTGGATGAACTCGCTCACTTCCGCCAGCTTGGGCAACTTTGCGAGTTCGGGGCGCACTGCCTCCTCGCGACCATAGATGACGAAGCGGATGTCGGGACGCCGGGTCGCGACCGTCATGAGCGCCGGGATGACCACGCTTGGTCCGTGATCGCCGCCCATGGCATCGATGGAAATCCTGATCACGCGGTGTTCATCTCACAGTTTGCTTGAGCGAGCGCCTGGCGCTGGCAACGGGTTTGGGGCTCGCGAAGGTTCGGCGAAAATAGCGTTTTTGGGCTGCCGCACAACCGGCTTTCTCCGATTGGGTCGGGTTTTCAGGATTTCCCCAGCAGGGAACGCAGCTTTTGCTGAAATTCGCTTTCCGCAGTCCCGGCATCGTCGGCAGCCTCCATCGAAACGCCTTGCTTGCGCGGATAGGGATCGATCGCCAGTCCAAAGAACTGTTCGGCGAGCGCCCCGACATCGATTGAATTGCCGGAAAATGTTTCCGGGCTGTCCGGCCCTTCGGCATCGAGCATTATCTCGCCACCGCCCTCGAAACCCTGCCGCCCGAGCTTCGACTGCTCCGGCAGGAACAGTGCGTCGACCGCCTCGTCGATATGCGCCTCGATCGGGTCCAGGGTGACGATGCAGGCCTGGGTGATATCGGCCTCGACGCGGCCGCTGACCTTGACGCCGTTGCGCTTCCATGGCGCCACCAGCAGTTCGGCGCGATAGTTCTCGACCGACAGCAACTCGTGCTCGCCTGCCAGCGCGGCGCGCTGCGCGGCGTCGGCCTCGATCAGCACCGGCAGTCCCTTTTGCGGCAGCCGGGCGACGTTGGCCACGAAGGACACGGGGCTCTGGCGATCGGGGCTCTGGGAATCGGCGTGTTTCATATTTTCCTTTAAATAGGCTTGTTTTCTTAAATAGGTTTGGCCGCGGGGAATGCCACAGTGCCGGAAACAATCGATTCGGTCGGCTGTTTCGCGAGTCGCCTGGAGACATCGGCGACGTAGCCGGCCAGATGCGTCGCCTGCGGCCAGGTGCCGGCATCGGGCCTGACATTGCGGGCAAGCGCCGCGACGAGTGCGTCATGGTCGTTTCGTTCCAGCGCATCGTCATAGGCGGCGGTGCGGCCATAAAACATCTTCGCCAGTTTCTTCATGCGCTTCGGCACGCCAACGTCGCCGACGCCGAGTTCGCGCAGCGAATGATCGACATCCATGAAGAACTCGTCGATCAGCACCTGCGCGACCTCCCCAGCAACACCACCCTCGCCGCGCAGCCGGTGCTGGAACAGGAACATGTGCAGGGACAGCATCTCGAAGCGGCCAAGCGGCGTGTCCGGGACATCCCACTCGGAATAAAACACGGTTTGCCGCGCCGCTGCCACGATTTGTGCGTAAAGCGCCTCGGTGATAGCGCGGTTGGCGTGACGTTCGCGACCAAAAAGGCGTTGGAACATTGAGGGTGGTCTCCCGGGGACCGTTTGTTTGAATTGGCCTTGTTGCATCGGCGAGCAAGCTGGTTTACCGGTTTTGCGGCCCAGCGCAAGTTGCGGCCAGCTAATGGAGTTGTAGTTGCGCGCGCTGAAAATCAAGTCGACTTTTCTGCCCAGGTCCGCTTTTCCGAGATCCGCCGGCGCGATCTCGCTGCTGGTGGTCGCTTCGGCGCTTTGCGCCTGCAACTCGTCGAAGATGATCGGTGATCTCAATCCGAGCGAGACGCTGACGCAGGGCTACGTCATCGACCAGCAGGCAATCGACCTGGTGCCGGTCGGCTCGAGCCGCGAACAGGTGCTTCTGGCGCTCGGCACCCCGTCTACCAAGGCGACTTTCGACAACGAGGCCTTCTACTACATCTCACAGACGCGCAAGCGTTACGTCGCCTTCGACAAGCCGAGGCTGGTCGACCAGAAGGTGCTGGCCGTCTATTTCGGCGAGGACGGGCGCGTTACCCAGATCGCCAATTACGGCCTGAAGGACGGCAAGGTGTTCGACTTCATCTCGCGGACCACGCCGACCGGCGGCAAGGACCAGAACTTCCTCAGCCAGATCATGGGTGGCGCCAGCAAGCTGGCGCCCGGCCTCCCCGGCGGCGGCGGCGCCTCGCCCGGCACCTGATCAATCCCGGCAGAATCGGCTTCTCATCCTTTTTTGCTTCCCTTCCTTTAACTTCGAGGGGAAGCAGCAACATCTCAGGCGACCGAAAACCCGCGGGAGCGATCCTGCGGGTTTTTGTTTTGAGACAGAAAGCCATTGTCGCAGGCTGCGGGCCGCAGACGACTTGAACGCGAGCTTTTGGAGCTGTCACGGGCGTCAATTCCCTGATGCTGGACGTCCAAAATAGACGAACCCGCGGGATCGCTCCCGCGGGTTCGGTTGTGGATCTCGGCCTCGGAAGGCCAAGCCGCCTCAGCCGTGCGCGAGCACGGCGAGCAGCAGCAGGGCGACGATGTTGGTGATCTTGATCGCCGGGTTGACTGCCGGACCGGCGGTGTCCTTGTAGGGATCGCCGACCGTGTCGCCGGTCACCGAGGCCTTGTGCGCCTCGGAGCCCTTGAGATGCTTGACGCCGTCCTTGTCGGTAAAGCCGTCCTCGAACGATTTTTTCGCATTGTCCCAGGCGCCGCCGCCGGAGGTCATCGAGATGGCGACGAACAGGCCGTTGACGATGACGCCGAGCAGCGAGGCGCCAAGGGCTGCAAAGGCGGACGCCTTCGAGCCCGAGATCAGCAGCACGCCGAAATAGACGACCAGCGGCGCCAGCACCGGCAGCAGCGACGGAATGATCATTTCGCGGATCGCCGCCTTGGTCAGAAGATCGACCGCACGCGCATAGTTCGGCTTCGAGGTGCCGGCCATGATGCCCGGATCCTCGCGGAACTGCTTGCGCACCTCCTCGACGATGGCGCCCGCCGCACGGCCGACAGCCGTCATGGCGATGCCGCCGAACAGATACGGAATCAGACCGCCGAAGATCAGACCGGCGACGACATAAGGGTTGGAGAGGTCGAAAGAGACGTCGCCCATGCCTTGGAAGTAAGGGTATTTGTCGCCATTGGCGGCAAAGAACTTCAGGTCGTTGGAGTAGGCCGCAAACAGCACCAGAGCACCGAGACCGGCCGAACCGATGGCGTAACCCTTGGTCACCGCCTTGGTGGTGTTGCCGACGGCGTCGAGCGCATCGGTCGACTGGCGCACTTCCTTTGGCAAGCCGGCCATTTCGGCAATGCCGCCGGCATTGTCGGTGACCGGGCCGAAGGCGTCGAGCGCGACGATCATGCCGGCGAGGCCGAGCATCGTGGTGACCGCGATCGCCGTGCCGTAGAGGCCGGCGAGCTGGTAGGTCGATATGATGCCGCCGACGATGACGATCGCCGGAAGTGCCGTCGATTCCAGCGAGACCGCAAGGCCCTGGATGACGTTGGTGCCGTGACCGGTGACCGAAGCCTGGGCGATGGAGTTCACCGGGCGTTTGTCGGTGCCGGTGTAGTATTCGGTGATCACCACGATGAGGCCGGTCACCGCGAGACCGATCAGGCCGCAGATGAACAGGTTCGCGCCGGTGATGGCCATGCCGGCGACCGTGCCGATCTCGCCCCAGCCCAGCGTTGCTGAGGTGGCGATGCCGAGGCCGACGATCGACAGCAGGCCGGTGACGATCAGGCCCTTATAGAGCGCACCCATGATCGAGCCGTTGGAGCCGAGCTTGACGAAGAAGGTGCCGACGATGGAGGTCAGGATGCAGGCGCCGCAGATGGCCAGCGGATAGAGCATCGTGGCGCTGAGAACGGCGGTGCCGCCGAAGAAGATGGCGGCGAGGACCATGGTGGCGACCACGGTCACCGCATAGGTCTCGAACAGGTCGGCGGCCATGCCGGCGCAGTCGCCGACATTGTCGCCGACATTGTCGGCGATGGTGGCCGGGTTGCGCGGATCGTCTTCGGGAATGCCGGCTTCGACCTTGCCGACGAGATCGCCGCCGACGTCGGCGCCCTTGGTGAAGATGCCGCCGCCGAGACGGGCGAAGATCGAGATCAGCGAGGCGCCGAAGCCGAGCGAAACCAGCGAGTCGATGACGACGCGGTCGTTGGGCTGGAGGCCGATGAATTGGGTGAGGATCAGATAATAGATCGAGACGCCGAGCAGGGCCAGGCCAGCGACCAGCATGCCGGTGATGGCGCCCGACTTGAAAGCGATCTCGAGGCCGGCTGCGAGGCTGTTGGAAGCCGCCTGCGCGGTGCGCACATTGGCGCGCACCGAGACGTGCATGCCGATGAAGCCGGCGGCGCCCGACAGAACGGCGCCGATCAGGAAGCCGATGGCGGCGGTGATCGAAAGCAGCCACCAGGCGAGCAGCAGGACCACGACGCCGACGAAGGCGATGGTGGTGTACTGGCGCGCCAGATAGGCCTGCGCGCCTTCGCGGATGGCCGCGGAAATTTCCTGCATGCGTGCATTGCCCTGATCGGCCGCGAGGACCGATTTTGTCGCCCAGATGGCGTAAAGGACTGAAAGCAGACCGCAGGCGATGACAGCTAAAATTATGGTCATTGCCGGATTTTCCTCGATTGATGACCCAAAAGAACCCCTCCCTGGGCCGTTGAGACGGGGAGCGGATTCCGCGCGCCGAATCCGCTCCCCTCCCATCGGCTTATGCGAAACAGGGCTGCGAACGTCAAGATATTGTTCGGTTTTTGCCCGGCTTTCGCCCAAAAGCCCCGGCTTTCGCCCAAAAGCAATGGCGGCAACACGCTCGCAAGTGCCGCCACCCGATCAGATCGATTGAAATCGGCTGGCGGTTGTCAGCCTTTGCGCAGGTCGCAGTCCAGCCTGACGGCGAAGATCAGCACCGCCAGCATGGTCAAGTAGAACATGAAAGGCTTCTGCTGGCCGTTGCAGACGTTGGACTGCCACACTCGTCGAGAGCCTGATCAGGCAGGCAGAACTTGCAGATAGACAGCGCTCATGCAGCTCTGCAAATATCGGCGGGGCAGCCCCTCTTCAGGGTGGAGTTGGAGATGACGCGATGAAGTTCAAGGCGATCATTCACGAAGCCGAAGAAGGTGGCTACTGGGCCGAAGTGCCGGCAATTCCCGGCTGCGCGACCCAGGGTGAAACCTTGGACGAACTTGTCGAGAACTTGCGTGAAGCAATCGAAGGCTGCCTCTCGGTAGAGCCGCTATCTTTCACTTCAGAACCCGGCCGGGTCATGGAAATCGCTGTTTGAAGTCCATTTCCGGCAAGGAGCTTGCGCGTGCCATCGAGTGGCAAGGACGAAGGCTTTTGCGTGTTGCCGGCAGTCATCACATCTACGGCAAGGAAGGCAGCATCGTGCGCCTTTCGATCCCGATTCACGGCGACAGGCCGCTCAAAACAGGACTCTTGCGACATCTCTTGGCGCTGGCCGAGATGAGCGAAAGCGATATCTGAATTTTTCTAATTACGCCGTCTCCTGCCCCATGCGGCGTGCGGTGTAGCGCTCGATCGCCGACAGCCCGTCATAGATCAGCACGGCAAGCGCGGCGACGATCAGCCCGCCCTGCAGGACGAAGGCGAGATTGTTGGACAACAGACCGGCGATGATCACCTCGCCGAGCGTCCTGGCCGCCACGGTCGAGCCGATCGTCGCAGTGGCGAGGCTGATGACCACCGAAAGCCGGATACCGCCGAGAATGATCGGCGCGCTGAGCGGCAGCTCGACCTTGACCAGCCTTTGCCAGCCGGTCATGCCGCCGCCGCGCGCCGCCTCGACCACATTGGCCGGCAGCGTCGTCAGCCCGGTCAGCGCGTTCTCGAAGATCGGCAGCAGGCCGTAGAGAAACAGCGCGATCAGTGTCGGCTTCTCGCCAAAGCCGACGGCCGGCACGGCCAGCGCCAGCACCGCCACCGGCGGGAAGGTCTGGCCGATATTGACCAGGCTGCGCGACAGCGGCAGGAATTCGACGCCGGCCGGCCGGGTGACCAGGATGGCGAGCGCCACGGCAACGATGGTTGCCGCCACCGTCGCGATCAGCACGGTCCGCAGGTGCAGCAGCATCAGCGTCAACAGGCTGCCCTGGTTGTAGATTGCCGGCGCGTTGCTCTCGGTCAGCGGCTTCAGCAGCGGCTCGAACCAACCCGGATTGGTCACGAACGCACTGAGCAGCACCACCAGGGCAAGCCTGAGCAGTGACGGAAGCCAGGCTTTTACACCGGCCTCTTTCATGCCGGCCTCGCCGCGCGTTTCACCAGCCCATCCACAGTCACGCGGCCGAGCGGCTTGCCATCCGCGCCTGTCACCGGCAACGCCGGGCGTCCCGACCACAACAGTTCGGCCAGCGCATCGCGCTGGCTGGCGTCGGCGGGGATCGCCTCGCCTTCGGCGGTGCCCGTCTCCACGGCGTCGCGCACCCGGCCGAGCGACAGCAGCCTGAACGGTTTTTCGCTGGCGCCGACCAGGGTCTCGACGAAGGCGCTGGCCGGCTTCGCCAGGATCTCGGCGGGCCTGGCATATTGCACCAGCTTGCCGGCATCCATCACTGCGATCTTGTCGCCCATATGCACCGCCTCCTCCATGTCATGGGTGACGAGGATGATGGTGGTGCCGAAGCGCTTCTGGATCGCCCGAAGGTCCTCCTGCGCCTTGTTGCGGATGATCGGGTCGAGCGCGCCGAACGGCTCGTCCATCAACAGCACATTCGGCGCCGCGGCAAGCGCCCTGGCGACGCCGACGCGCTGCTGCTGGCCGCCGGAGAGTTCGTGCGGATAGCGTGGCCCGAACGCCTGGGGATCGAGCTGGTAGAGCGTCATCAACTCATCGACACGGCGCTTGATGCGGGCGGCGTCCCAGCCGAGCAGCACCGGCACGGTGGCGATGTTCTGTGCCACGGTGCGATGCGGAAACAGCCCATGGCCCTGAATGGCGTAACCAATGCTGCGGCGCAGCTCGTAGCCGGGCAGCGAGCGGTTGTCGGCGCCGTCGAGCCTGATCACGCCGGCGGTCGGCTCGACCAGCCGGTTGATCATGCGCAGCAGCGTCGTCTTGCCGGAGCCGGAGGTGCCGACGATGACGGCGATGGTGCGCGGCTCGATCACCATCGACACGTCGTCGACGACGATCGTCGCGTCATAGCGCTTGCTAATGCCTTCGATCTCGATCATGCCGGTTGTGCCTCGCGTCGCCTGGTGGAGGTCATTTCGATCAGTGCGTCGAGGATGATGGCGGCAGCAAAGGCCATAGCCACCGTCGGAACGGCGCCGAGCAGCACCAGGTCCATCGCCGTCTGGCCAACGCCCTGGAACACGAACACGCCGAAACCGCCGCCGCCGATCAGCGCGGCAATGGTGGCAAGGCCGATGTTCTGGACCAGCACGATGCGGATGCCGGTGAGGATCACCGGGAAGGCCAGTGGAAATTCGACGCCGAACAGGCGCTGGCGCTCGGTCATGCCCATGCCGCGTGCGGCATCGTTGGCGGCGCGCGGCACGCCGGCAAGACCGACCACGGAGTTGGCCACAACCGGCAGTAGCGAATAGAGGAACAGGGCGACGAAGGCGGGCGCGGTGCCGATGCCGCGAATGCCGAGGGAGGCCGCGCCGGGCACATGCGTGGCGACCCAGCCGAGCGGCGCGATCAACAGGCCGAACAGCGCGATCGAGGGAATGGTCTGGATGATGTTCAGCACGTTGAGCACGCCGGCCCGCAATTTTTCGACGCGGTGGCAGAGGATGCCAAGCGGCAAGCCTGCTATCACCGCCGCCGCCAGCGAGCCCAGCGCCAGCGTCACATGCTTGGAGCCTTCGGCCCAAAAACTGTCGGCACGGTTGGCGTATTCCTTGAGAATCGACAGACTGTTCCAGCTGCCCGAGACCAGCAGCAGGCCGATCGCCGCTGCCGCGACGACGAGCACGCCGACCCGCGCCGATGGCGACAGGTTCAGCCTCGTCAGCCCATCGGCGAGCAACAGCGTAAAGGCGAAGATGAGCAGCCAGAAACCCGAATCCGGCGAGATGCGGGCAAAGCTGTTGCCCTCAGGCGTCAGGAAGCTGCCGGCGACGCCGATCAGCAGCGCCAGTGCGGCAAGCGCGACCACGCTGGCGGCCAGGCGCGGTACCAGCGGCGTTTTCAGCAAGGCGACGACCGCCGCAACGACGACGACTGCAAGCAGCAGCGGCCCCAACGTCGGCGGCAGCGCTTCAAGAATCGAGCGCGCCTCGCCCGGCACGATGCGATTGGCGCGCAAGGTGGCAAAGGGCGCCGCGAAGGCGGCATAGGCAACGATCGCGGCGATGACCACGCCGAGCTTGTCGAAGCGGGTGGTCATGGCGCGCCTCGCACCGGCGTCATTTTCAAACGGGCTGACTACTTCAAAAACCCGTTCTTCTTCAAAAAGTCTTCGGCGACGCCTTTGACCGGCTCGCCGCCGACCTGAACGCGGCCGTTCAGTTCCTGCAGGGTGACGAGGTCGAGCTTGGCGAAGACCGGCTTCAGCAGCGTCTCGATTTCGGGATGCTCCTTCAGCACCGCCTCGCGGATGATCGGCGCCGGCTGGTAGACCGGCTGCACGTCCTTGTCGTCTTCGAGCACGACCAGGCCGGACGGCGCGATGCCGCCGTCGGTGCCGTAGACCATGGCGGCGTTGGCGCCGTTGGTCTGGTTCGCCGCGGCGGCGATGGTCGCCGCCGTATCGCCGCCGGAGAGCGTGATCAGCTGGTCCGGCTTAAGCGTGAAGCCATAGGTGGTCTGGAAAGCCGGCAGCGCGGCAGCCGAATTGACGAATTCGGCCGAGGCCGCCAGCACCACCTGGCCGCCGCCGGAGACATATTTGCCGAAGTCGGACAGCGTCGCCAGCTTGTTGGTCTCGGCGACATCCTTGCGCAGCGCAATCGCCCAGGTGTCGTTGGCCGGCGACGGCGACAGCCAGACGATCTTGTTGGCGTCGTAGTCGAGCTTCTTGGCCGTTTCATAGCCCTTGGCGGCATCCTTCCACACCGGATCGTCGGCCTTTTCGAAGAAGAAGGCGGCATTGCCGGTGTATTCCGGATAGATGTCGATCTCGCCGGCGGTGATCGCCTTGCGCACCACAGGGGTGCCGCCGAGTTGGATGCGGTCGGTGGTCTGGATGTTGTTGGCGTTCAGCACCAGCTGGATGATGTTGCCGAGCACGCCGCCTTCGGTGTCGATCTTCGACGACACGACCACCTGAGCGCTCGCCGAGGCTGCGGTGATGCCGAGCGCCAGTGCCGCGCCGGCCAGAACCTTGACTGAAAACATTTCACAAATCCCTTGCTGAGAACCGGACTGCGGCTGCCGCATATGAGCATGGCTTCAATGCCCCGTCGGGGCACACGGTTTCATAAGAAGGGGGATGGGGGCAATAATTTTGTTCGGATGCGGGTGAATCCGCTGCTGTCCGATCCCGACAGCGTCATGTCACTACAGCGCGTCGCGTCCGTTTGGACGCGCAAAGGACGCTGTGGCACTATTGATATGCGCATGATCCTTTCCGAACCTTCGGTTCGGGGTCATGAGCTGGTCGGCCGTGCGGTCATCTTCAGCACGCCCAGCGCCACGAAGCACAGCACCGTCACCGGGAAGATGATCCAGTTCAGCATCTCCCAGCCCCAGGCGTTGTAGACCGCGCCCGACATCAGCGAGGCGAAGGCGACGGAGCCGAACAGGACGAAGTCGTGAAAACCCTGGACCTTGGCCTTTTCCGATGGGCGGTAGCTGTCGGCGACCATGGCGGTGGCGCCGATGAAGCCGAAATTCCAGCCAAGGCCGAGCAGGATCAGCGCCGTCCAGAACTGCCACAGCGCCAGGCCCGACAGCGCCACCACGGCGCAGCCGATCAGCAGCACAAGGCCGGTTGCGACAATCCGTTCGGCGCCAAAGCGATAGATCAGCGAGCCGGTGAAGAAGCTCGGCGCGAACATCGCCATGACATGCCAGGAAATGCCGAGCGTGGCGTCGTCCGTCGACAGGCCGCAGCCGACCATGGCGAGCGGCGCGCCGGTCATGACGAAGCTCATCAGCGCGTAGCTGCCGACGGCGCAAAACAGCGCCGCAACGAAACGCGGCCTGGTGACGATCTCGGCGAGCGGCCGCGCGTCGCTGTCGGCGATTTCCGCTTTGCCCGTCGCCTTGGCCGGGATGCGCAGCAACGACAGGATGGCGGCGCCGACCGCCGCCAGCACCAGGATGGAGGCAAACGAGCCGGCAAACATCACCGGCGCAAACAATTCGCGGGTGAAGATGACGATCTGCGGCCCGAGAATGGCGGTGACGATGCCGCCGGCCAGCACGAAGGAGATGGCGCGCGCCTTGAATTCAGCCGGTGCGTTGTCGGCGGCGGCGAAGCGGAATTGCTGGACGAAGGCACCGCCGATGCCGATCACCAGCAGGCCGAAGGCGAACAGCCAGAAGCTGGCGTAAAATAGCGCCAGCGTGGCGACCAGACCGCCGAGCGCAGTGACGATCGTCCCGGTCATGAAGCCGTCGCGCTGGCCGAGCCGGCGGATGATGGCTGCGGCCGGCAGGGCGCCGAGCGCCACGCCGACGTTGAAGCCGGTGATCGGCGCCGTCGCCAGCGACTTGTCGGAGCCGAGCAGATAATATCCGGCCAATCCACCCACGGAAATGGCGATAGGTGCGGCCGAGCCGATGATCGCCTGCGAAGCGGCAAGGATGAGCGCCGTGCGGCGCGCTTCCCTGCCGGCCTCGGCGATAGCGACGGCCGTCATGAAGCGTCCTTGCCACGCCCTTCGCCGCGCACCCGGCGCGACACGCGATCGAGCACTGCGTTGACCAGCTTCGGCTCGTCTTCTTCGTAAAACGCCTTGGCGATATCGACATATTCCGAGACGATGACAGCCACCGGCACGTCCTCGCGCTTCATCAGTTCGTAGACGCCGGCGCGCAATATGGCGCGCAGCGTCGAATCGAGCCTGGACAACGGCCAGTCCTCGGTCAGCGCCTGGCGGATGATCGGGTCGATGGTCTTCTGGTTCTCGACGACGCCGGCGAGGATGGCGCGAAACCATTGCGCGTCGGCCTCGCGATAGAGCGCGCCGTCGACTTCCTTGCCGAGCCTGAACGCCTCATATTCGGCGGTGATCTCGAAGACGCCGCTGCCGGCCACATCCATCTGGTAGAGCGCCTGCACGGCGGCCAGACGGGCTGCACCGCGCTTGTTGGCGTGGCGCACCGCGGGCTGGCCGGGCGATGCGGGCTCGCTCACGATCGCTCTCCCAACTGTTGCTTGAGGGCAATCATGGTCAGCGCCGCACGCGCGGCAAAGCCACCCTTGTCGCCTTCCGAACGCCTGGCCCGCGTCCAGGCCTGCTCGTCATTTTCGGTGGTCAGGATGCCGTTGCCGATGCAGACCGCTTCCTGGACGGACAGGTCCATCAGGGCACGGCTCGATTCATTTGCGACGATGTCGAAATGATAGGTGTCGCCGCGCACGATGGTGCCGAGGGCGACAAAGCCGTCATAGCTCGACCCGCCTTCGGCGGCGCCGTCGAGGGCGAAGGAAATCACTGCGGGAATTTCGAGCGAGCCCGGAACGGTGACGACGTCGTATGTCGCGCCCGCTTCCTCGAGCGCGCTTGTCGCGCCTTCGAGCAGCGCGTCGGCAAGGTCGTCATGGAAGCGTGCCTCGATGACAAGAAGGTGGGCCTTCTTCTTCGGGCGAATGAACGCTTTGCCGTGTTGGGATGTGCCAGCCATAGATGTCTCCGGGATCGCCGGTGACTTAGGCCGAAGCCGGTTTGATCGCAAGCAGAAGATTGGTGGAGATGTGGACGTGCCTGATTATTGGTTTCCTCCGAAGCCGGCGCTGCCCCTCATTGCCCTGCCGGGCATTTCTCCCCGTAAACGGGGCGAAAGAGGCTGGCCGCATCGCCGGCGCCCTTCTTGCAACGCTGGTGATTGGCTAAACCATCGATGAAATCGCCCCTCGCCCCGTTTACGGGGAGAGGTCGCCGGCAGGCGGGTGAGGGGCAACGCCAAACGGAACAAGGCGCCAATCAGATCCGAGGTGCTCGTCCTGTTCGGACAACCGTATGAATCCACGCCGCTCTCCGGCAGACCATCAAAGCCCCTCTTTCGCGGCCTCGGCCAGGCGGGCCGCGTAGCGGGCCATGGTGTCGATCTCCAGATTGACGCGGTCGCCGACCTGGCGTTCGCCCCAGGTGGTCACGGTCAGCGAGTGATGGATCAAGAGCACGTCGAAGCGCGTGCCGTCGACCTTGTTGACGGTAAGCGAGGTGCCGTCGAGCGCGACCGAGCCCTTGGGTGCGATGAATTTGGCCAGGTCGCGCGGCGCTTCCAGCGTAAAGCGCACGGCATCGCCCTCCTCCTTGCGCGCAACGATCTCGGCCATGCCGTCGACATGGCCTGAAACGATGTGGCCACCGAGTTCGTCGCCGATCTTCAGCGGCCGCTCCAGATTGATCCTGGTGCCGGATTTCCAGCCCATGGCCGTCGTCAGCCTGAGTGCCTCTTCCCAGGCCTCGACCTCGAACCAGCGCGCGTTGGCGCCGCTTTCCGGCAGCGCCGTCACCGTCAGGCAGACGCCGCCGCAGGAAATCGAGGCCCCAATGGCGATCGTCTGCGGGTCATAGGCGGTGTCGATGCGCAAGCCGACGCCCTCTCTCAGCGGCTTGACGGCAGCGACGGTGCCGACATCGGTGACAATCCCGGTAAACATCAGATCCTGTCTTCTTGGTTGGCCATGATCTTTTCCGAAAACCGGTTCCCACTTTTCGGGATCATGTCTTTCAGTTTGACCATGTTCTTGTCCAAATATCGGTTCCCACTTTTTGGGATCATGGTCTTATCCACTCGGCGTAGCTGTCTTCGCCGAAACGCATGTCGCGCAATTTGCGAAATCCTGCCGGGATATGATCGGCGTCGATGGGCGATGCAATGCCGCTCCTGCCGATCGGCTCCTGCCCCTGGAACAGCACGATGCGGTCGACCAGCCCTTCGGCGAGGAAGGCCTTGGCCACCTTGGCGCCGCCCTCGACCAGCACGCTCGCCATGCCGAGTGCGGCCAGATCCTCGAGCAACTCCGGCAGCGCAATATCGCCTTCATACGTCTCAGTGCCGATGAAGCGCACGCCGGCGCGTTCGAGCGCGGCGCGCCGCTGCGGGTCGGCTTCGGCACAGGCGGCGACGTAAAGCGGAACCCGGTCGACGCCGGCTATCAGTTTCGACGTCTCCGGCAGCCTGATCTGGCGGTCGAGCACAATGCGCGCCGGCGAGCGGTTCTCCAGCCCCGGCAACCGCACCGTCAGCGCCGGATCGTCCTCCAGCGCCGTGCCGATGCCGATCAGTACGCCGTCGGCTTCGGCGCGCATCAGATAGACTTCCCGCCGGGCGATGTCGCCGGTGATCGAGACCTGCCCCGCGCCTTCCACGCCGATCTTGCCGTCGCTGGAAAGCGCAAGTTTCAGGATCACTTCCGGACGTTTTTTCAGAGATCGAATGAGATAGCCGGCCATCTGCTCGGCGGCTTCTGCCACGAGCACCTTTTCGACCACCTCGACACCGGCGACACGCAGGATCGCGTAGCCGTTGCCGGACACGCGTGGATCGGGGTCGCTCGCAGCTCCAACCACCCGCGCGACGCCGGCATTGACCAATGCGCTGGCGCAAGGCGGGGTGCGGCCATGGTGGGCGCAGGGCTCCAGTGTGACATAGGCGGTGGCGCCGCGTGCGAGTTCGCCGGCCTCGGCCAGCGCCTCGGTCTCGGCATGCGGCCGGCCGCCGACAGCGGTGACGCCGGTGCCGACGATCATCGGCCCGGCCCCGTCGTCGCGCACGATCAGCGTGCCGACGGAAGGGTTGGTCGAGGTCCGCCCGGCGTTTTTCCGCGACAGCCTCAGTGCCGCCGCCATGAAGCGGCGATCAAGAACCTCTTGCTCGGCTTGGCTGCGCCTTGCCATGCTCAGCCGGCGTCCTCTTCCTTGAGCTCGTCACCTTTAAGCTCACCCAGCACGTCGTGAAAATCCTTGGCCTCGCGGAAATTGCGATAGACCGAGGCAAAGCGCACATAGGCGACGTCGTCGAGCGACTTCAGCGCCTCCATGACCAGGCGGCCGACCTCGCCCGAGGCGACCTCGGTCTCGCCGGAGCTTTCGAGCTGGCGCACGATGCCGGTCACCGCGCGGTCGATGCGCTCCGGATCGACATTGCGCTTGCGCACCGCGATCTCGACCGAGCGCAGCAGCTTGTCGCGGTCGAACGGCACCTTGCGTCCGGACTTCTTCACCACAACGAGGTCGCGCAACTGCACCCGTTCGAAGGTGGTGAAGCGGCCGCCGCAATCGGGGCAGACGCGCCGCCTGCGGATCGCCGCGCCGTCTTCGGCGGGGCGCGAATCCTTCACCTGCGTATCTTCGGACTGGCAGTAGGGACAGCGCATGGGCAGCCTTGTGTTCGCGATTCTCGTGGAGCGAAGGCTTAGAGGTTTTTGCCGCGATGGCAAAGTATCGGGTCGCGCCTCAGAGATAGCGAGGTGCGGGGAAAATTGCCAGCATCAACGGCAATACTGGCCGATTACGGCGCGACGTCAGCAGTCGGGAACCCACATGACACGCCGAGGCTGCGATAGGCCTTGGTGAAGCCGTCCATCGATACGGTCGCGACCGGCGTGTCGGCGAATATGACGTCGAGCGCGCTGGCGCGGCGCATGGCACGCAGCAGCGCCAGGCTGATCTCGGGCTTGTTGTTCAACATCCATTTTCCGCTGGCACCGGCCATGGCATCGACGGTCGCCTTAACCTTGCCGTTGCCATCGCCGAACACCGCCGGAATGTTCTCGCCAGTCGGCAAGTCCTTGTTCTTCATGGCGATGACGAGGGTCGGATAGCCATTGGGCGGCAGTGCATCACCGTTCGAGATGGCAAGTGTGAGCGTGCCGCTGGTACCGCTCGCGTCGAGAAAGGCGGTCGAGGCGACGCAGGTCTTGCGCAGATCCTCACCGGTATCGATCTCGTCCACGGTGGTGGACCAGTTGCCGAAGGTTTCGGTCTTCGGTGCGGCCGGGGTGGGCGCAGACTGTGCCAGGGCGGCGGACGGCAAGGTGGTCAATGTGACCAGCACGCCAAGCGCGCCCAAGCCAGCGACACCGAAAATCTGCATCATCGTCAAGGCTCCTGTCCGGACTCCGTCCCCGCTGAAAAAGTGCTTCTCGTCCGCCGATAAGGGACGACACTTTGCGTGAGCTCAACCGAGATAGGGATAGAGCGGAAAACGATCCGTCAATGCGGCCACCTTCGCCTTCACCGCGGCTTCGACGGCTGCATTGCCCTCATCGGAATTCGCGGCCTTGAGCCCGTCCAGCACCTCGGCGATCAGCTTGCCGATCTCGCGGAACTCAGCCTGGCCGAAACCGCGCGTGGTGCCGGCCGGCGTGCCGAGGCGCACGCCCGAGGTGACGAACGGCTTTTCGGGATCGAAAGGGATGCCGTTCTTGTTGCAGGTGATGTTGGCGCGGCCAAGCGCTGCCTCGGCACGCTTGCCGGTGGCGTTCTTCGGCCTGAGGTCAACCAGCATCAGATGGTTGTCGGTGCCACCGGAGACGATGTCGAGGCCGGTTTCCTGCAGGCTGGAGGCCAGCGCCTTGGCATTGGCGGCAACGCCCTCGGCATAGATCTTGAAGCTTGGCTTCAGCGCTTCGCCGAAGGCCACCGCCTTGGCGGCGATGACATGCATCAGCGGACCACCCTGCAGGCCTGGAAACACCGCCGAGTTCATCTTCTTGGCGATGTCCTCGTCATTGCACAGGATCATGCCGCCGCGCGGGCCACGCAGCGACTTGTGCGTGGTGGTGGTGACCACATGGGCGTATGGCAGCGGCGACGGATGCACGCCGCCGGCGACCAGGCCGGCGATGTGGGCCATGTCGACCATCAGATAGGCGCCGATCGAGTCGGCGATCTCGCGAAAACGCTTCCAGTCCCAAACGCGCGAATAGGCAGTGCCGCCGGCCAGGATCAGCTTCGGCCTGGTCTCGTGGGCGGTCTTCTCGATCGCGTCCATGTCGAGCAGGTGATCGTCCCTGCGCACGCCGTAGGAAACGACCTTGAACCATTTGCCGCTCATGTTGACCGGCGAACCGTGCGTCAGGTGGCCACCGGAATTGAGGTCGAGCCCCATGAAGGTGTCGCCGGGCTGCAGCAGCGCCAAAAACACCGCCTGGTTCATCTGGCTGCCGGAATTCGGCTGGACATTGGCGAAGTTGCAGCCGAACAGCTTTTTGGCGCGTTCGATGGCCAGTTCCTCGGCCACGTCGACGAACTGGCAGCCGCCATAGTAGCGCTTGCCGGGATAGCCTTCGGCGTATTTGTTGGTCATGACCGACCCCTGCGCTTCCAGCACGGCGCGGGAGACGATGTTTTCCGAAGCGATCAGCTCGATCTCGTGGCGCTGGCGGCCGAGTTCGTTGCGGATCGCGCCGAAAATCTCCGGATCGGCATCGGCAAGCGTGGTTTCGAAGAAGGATTCGAATTTGTTCGACACTGCCGCTGCTGTTGCCATGCTTGAGATCCTTGTCGTCCGGGGGGTCTGCCGCGCCATTAACACAGTTGCTTTCGCCCCGCCACGTTTGCGGCGCGAAATTT
The DNA here is from genome assembly GCF_055811335.1 of Mesorhizobium sp. WSM4847. NCBI lineage: Bacteria > Pseudomonadati > Pseudomonadota > Alphaproteobacteria > Hyphomicrobiales > Phyllobacteriaceae > Mesorhizobium > Mesorhizobium sp. WSM4847. The sequence continues at coordinate 29,626 of NZ_JBVVPY010000029.1, forward strand.
GCTGGTCGGATTGCGGCAGCGAGGCGAAGAGCCACCTATTTCCTCGCCTGCCGGCCGTTCAGCCGGCTACCACCCCGGCCAAACGGTGCTTGCGCACCACACGCGATGCCTGGCGCACCGTCAAAAAAGGGCCGCCCTCAGAGGCGGCCTCTTCAGCTAAAAATCAGTGGCTTAGAGCGCAGAGGTGATCTGCAGCTCGTTGGCTCCGTCGAGCCCGTAGATGTCGTCGCGGAACTGCACGACGCCAGGCCCCGTCGACCAGGCCGAGATGTAGAGGAAAAAGACCGGCACCGGATTGGTGACCTGCACCGGGATGTTCTCGCCGCTCTTGATCGACGCCTCGAAATGCTGGCGGCTCCAGCCCGGCGTGTCGCGCAGGATCCAGGTGACGAGGTCGCGCACGTTCTGGACGCGCACGCAGCCTGAGGAATCGAAGCGCATCATTTTGCCGAACAGGCTCTGCTGCGGCGTGTCGTGCATGTAGACGCCGTCCGGACTCGGGAAATTGATCTTGACCGAGGCCATCGCATTGCCGGCGCCCGGATCCTGGCGAAAGCGGTATTTCTCCGCGTCGTCGGTCGACCAGTCGACGGTCAGTGGATCGACCTCGCTGCCATCCGGTGCGAACAGCCGGATCTTGCTGTCCTTGAGATAGTTAGGGTCCTTCCGCATCAGCGGAATGATGTCCTTGCGCACGATCGAGACCGGCGCGTTCCAGTAAGGATTGACGATGATCTCGTTGATCTTGGAATCGACGATCGGCGTCTGGCGATCGATCTTGCCGACAACGGCGGTGTGGCGCAGCACGACGCGGTCGTTCTCGACCGCTTCGATCTGGGCGCCAGGGATATCGACCAATACATAGCGGTTGCCCAGCGTACCGGCGCGTTCGTTCAGCCGCTGCAGATTGGTCTGCAGCTGGCCAAGCCGGACCTGCGCCGAGACATTCATCGCCGCATAGCTATATTGGCCCAGGGTCCCGTCGGAAGGCAGGCCATGACGCGCCTGGAAGCGCTTGACCGCCGCATCGACATAGGAATCGAAGGCCTCTGAAAGGCCGGCGCTCTGCGCCAGGTCACCCGAAATCATCAAGCGCCTGCGCAATGGCACCACGTCGGGATCGATGACGCCGAGTTGCAACTTCTTGGTGTCCGGGACCCGCTCCCAGCCGCCCTGCGCGACAATGTTCTGATACTGCGCGATCGCCTGCTCGGTGTACGCAACGGTCTGCAGGCTGACGATCGGCAGCGTCGAGGCCACCTTGCCGCCCTCGCTGGCGCGGGCGTCGAACTGGTCGTTCCAGTTGCCGCGGCCCGAGGATTTCAGGATGTCCGCGATCACGTCCTGCGCGCTGGCGCCACCGGCAACCATCGTCGCGGCCAACGCGGAGGCTCCGGAAAGGAAGAAACGGCGACTGGTTCTCATGTACGCTCCAGATAGTCCTGTAACAGTTTTTTCACCGGGCGATCCGCCCGCATGCTAGGCCCGGCCCACTCTAAGGTTGGCGCCCTTAACAATTAGCCAACCATGCCCCAATCGCTTCTGTGCGAGAACGCGCCGGGCGCGATGCGCCTTCACTGAGGCGGTTGGCGGGGAGACGGATTGGCTCGCGCCGCAACATCACCCGCGTTCTCGCTTCCACCGGGAATATGGCGGCAACGTGACCCTGACCGCGATTTGGATCGGCTGGCCTCACGAAACGCAAAGACCGATGCTTTTCGGCACCGGTCTTTTGGATCGCTCCCCCGACCGCCCCCGTGGCGCGGTTGCATGCGATGGACATGCTTTACATGCGATAGGCGATGGTGTCGTTCCAGAAGCGGTCGAGGCGCTGCAAGGCGCGGTTCATCTGCTTGAATTCTTCCGTGTTGATGCCGCCGACCTGCTCGATCGAGCCGACATGGCGCTCGTAGAGGCCGGCGACGACTTCCGCCACCTCACTGCCCTTCGGCGTCAGCGAGACCCGCACCGAACGGCGGTCGATGCGCGAGCGCTGGTGGTTGATGAAGCCGAGATCGACCAGCTTCTTCAGATTGTAGGAGACGTTCGAGCCGAGATAATAGCCGCGCGAGCGCAGCTCGCCGGCGGTCAGCTCCGAATTGCCGATGTTGAAGAGCAGCAGCGCCTGGATGGCGTTGATATCGGAACGGCCGTTGCGGTCGAACTCGTCCTTGATCACGTCAAGCAGGCGGCGGTGCAGCCGTTCCACCAGCTGCAGCGATTCCATGTACAGCGAACGGATCGCCTCGCGGCGGTCATCGGATACGTTGGCGGTCTTCGCCGCCGGACGGGAATTGATCATTGTCTTTGCCTCTCGTTTGTCGCCTGGTGATTTTTTGTTTTTCACCTTGATCGCGACACTATCGAATACTCATAAAATTCGACTTAAACGCTAGGGCTAACAAGAGCTTACCGGTAATAGGTTTCGAAAGAGGCTTAACGAAGGGTCACCCCAACAAGGATGATTAACCTAAAGATTTAGCCAATGATTGCGGACGGTAATTTGCCCCGTCCAACCGCAGGCGTGGGCTATTCTTGTAGAGCATCGGTCCGATGCTCTATTGCCGGCTCCGGCGCTTCTGCATCCAGATCACCACGCGAAAGACGATGTAGAGCAGCGCCACCGCCGCATGCGAGGCGAGGATCAGCGGCCGGTGACCGAAGAGTTCGGGAAAGCCGGCATGCATGACGGTCTCGGTCGCCGCGCAGATGAACCAGATCACCGGCCCCCAGGAGGCCAGCATCCACAGACCGGCGGCGGCGAAGGGAAAGAAGACGGCGAGCGTCACCGCCGCCACCTGCCAATGCACCGGCATCAGGTCGAAGCGCCACAACGAGCCGGGATAGAAGCCGATCAGCCGGATCCAGTACAAAATCCCGAACAACAGACAGTAGGCTGAGATGACGCGCTGAAACCAGGCGAAGATGACCTCGACCGTCGAGGGCTGGAGCACGACGCGTCTCGACGTGACCTCGCTCACAGCTTGAGTTCCCGTTCGCCGAGCGGAGCGAAATAGGCATCGACGTCGGCAGCACTGACGTCGTCGATGCCTGGCGGCCGCCATTGCGGCGACGAGCCCTTGTCGATGATGGCGGCGCGGATGCCTTCGTAGAAATCGTGGCCGGCAAGCATGCGGTTGAGGATGCGGAACTCCATCCGCATGCACTCGTCCATCGACAGCGTCAGCCCGGCGCTGATCTCGCGCCAGGCAACATGCAGGCTGGTCGGCGAGCGGGTGCGGATCGTCGCCAGCGTCTTTGCCGCGAACGCGTCTGCGGGTGCGGCGCGCTCCAGGCTGCCGATGATGTCGCTCAGCGACGGCTGCGCGAAATGGCGGGCGATGGCTTCCAGTGTCGGACTGTCCGTTTCGCGCCGGGCCGGGACGGAAAAGCCGCGCAGCGCCGCTTCAGGGTCGCCTGTCGCAACCAGCCGGTCGAGAAAGCCGGCCTGGTCCTGCGCCTTGATCGTGTTCGTCGCCAGGCCCGACCACAAAGCGTCGCCATAGCGGATGCGGATTCCGGTCAGGGCCAGATACATGCCGAAGCTGCCACCGAGGCTCGGCAACAGATGACTGGCGCCGACATCCGGGAAAAAGCCGATGCCGACTTCCGGCATGGCGAACTGGGCGTTCTCGGTCAGCAGCCGATGCGAGCCGTGGAACGAGATGCCGACGCCGCCGCCCATGACGATGCCGTCGATCAGCGCGACATAGGGTTTTTCGAACCGCGCGATGCGGGCGTTCAGCCGGTATTCGTCGGCGAAGAAATCGACCGGCGGCTTTCCCACCCGGCCGGCCTCGTAGATGTGGAGGATGTCGCCGCCGGCCGAAAACGCCCTGCCCTCGGCCTTGACGACGACAACATCGACGCCGTCGTCGCGCTCCCAGGCGCGCAGCGCCTTGTCGAGCGCCTTGACCATGCGATGGGTGACGGCATTGAGCGCCTGCGGCCGCGTCAGCGTGACGACGCCGACGCTGCCCAGTCGTTCGAAGCGGATCTCGTTGCCGCCGCCAAAATCCATCGCCTAAAGAATCCCTCGCCCAATGCCGCCGGGACTGATGTGCTAAAGCGTGGCGCATGGCTGCGTCAATGCCAAGCCGCAATCCTGTCCGGCAACAACGGTCAGGAACTCGTATACCGGTATCCAGCTTGTGCCTGGCACTATCGTGCCGCATTGGTAAGCGGCGGAGGCTCGTGTTAAAAGCCGCCAATCCGGAGTTTGGCGATGAACAGATTCACCCCAGCAAAGCCTGCCGGCGCGCGCAGCGTCGACGAGATCACCGGCAGTCGCCGTTTGCGCCGCATGCGCAAGGCCGACTGGTCGCGCCGCCTCGTGCAGGAGAACCGGCTCTGCGTCGACGATCTGATCTGGCCGATCTTCGTCGTCGATGGGAACAATATCCGCGAACCGATCGCCGCCATGCCTGGTGTCTTCCGCCTGTCGCTCGACCTTGCCGTCAAGGAGGCCGAGCGCGCGGCAAAGCTCGGCATTCCGGCGATCGCCACCTTCCCCAATGTCGAGCTCGGCCTGCGCGACCAGACCGGCTCGCACATCCTCGATCCGGAAAACGTCATCAACCGCGCCACGCGCGCCATCAAGCGCGCAGTGCCCGAGATCGGCATCATCACCGATGCGGCGCTCGATCCCTTCACCTCGCACGGCCATGACGGCATCCTGCGCGACGGCATCATCGTCAACGACCAGACCGTGGAGCAGGTCACGGCGGCTGCCGTCATCCAGGCTTCGGCCGGCGCCGACATCATTGCCCCTTCCGACATGATGGATGGCCGTATCGGCGCCATCCGCGATGGGCTCGACGCCAATGGTTTTCAGGATGTGGCGATCATGTCCTACGCGACGAAATTCGCCTCCGCCTTCTACGGGCCCTATCGCGAGGCGGTCGGCACTGCCGGCCTGCTCAAGGGCGACAAGAAGACCTACTATCTCGACCACGCCAATTCCGACGAGGCCGTGCGCGAGGCCGAGCAGGACCTCGCCGAGGGCGCCGACATGCTGATGGTCAAGCCCGGCCTGCCCTATCTCGACATCATCCGCAGGCTGAAGGACGAATTCCGCATGCCGACCTTCGCCTATCAGGTGTCGGGCGAGTATTCGATGATCAAGGCGGCCGCCGCCAATGGCTGGATCGACGGCGACAAGGCAATGCTGGAATCGCTGCTCGCCTTCAAGCGCGCCGGCTGCGACGGCATTCTCACCTATTTCGCGCCTGAAGTGGCGGCGATGCTTAAGGGGTAGGCACTCGCATCGTTTTGGAATTTTGCTGCAATCCGATAGAATCGGCTCATGAGCAGGAACGAGGTCCTCGAACGGTTGCAGAGAAACGCAGATGCCAGCAAAGGCATGGGCGCGACTTCGCTGTATCTGTTCGGGTCGGCAGCGCGGGACGATGCGCAGCGGGACAGCGATCTTGATCTGTTCATCGACTATGATCCGGCGCGGCGCTTTTCTCTGATCGACATGGTCGGGATCAAGCAATTTCTGGAAGAGAAGATGTCAACGGAAATCGACATCACCACGCGTGACAGCCTTCATCCTATGTTGAAGGCCGAGATCGAACAATCGGCCGTGCGCGTATTCTGATGGCAGTCCGCCGGATCGAGCCTATCCTAGCCGAGATGATCATAGCGGCGCTCCGCTCCGCCTAGCTGTCGAGCGCATACTCGAGGCGTCGCGGCGCATGTAGCTGCTGTTGCAACCACCCCTCTTTGCGGTGACCCTGATGCGAGCCAAACGAGCCGCTTATGCTCCGCGGCGAAATACCGCTTGTAAAATGCAATCAGTCTGGCTAAAAACAACTGCTTGCATTTCACAACTGGATTAGAGTGAGGTCCTCATGTCAAAGCTTCGCGTCAACGCTTTCACCGTATCTATCGACGGCTTCGGCGCCGGTCCTGACCAGGACCTGAAAGAGCCGCTGGGCGTCGGCGGGGAAGCCCTGCACACATGGATGTTCGGCACCCGAACCTTCCGCAACATGTCCGGCGAAGATGACGGGACCACGGATACCGACAACGCGTTCGTAACGCGCAGCTTCGAAAACGTCGGCGCGTGGATCATGGGCCGCAACATGTTCGGACCGGTCCGCGGGCCTTGGCCCGATGACACCTGGAAGGGCTGGTGGGGAGACAATCCGCCCTACCATGTGCCGGTCTTCGTGCTCACCCACCATCCGCGGGATCCTGTCGTCATGGAGGGCGGCACGACCTTCCATTTCGTGACCGACGGCATTCACTCGGCGCTGGAAAAGGCGAAAGCCGCGGCTGACGGCAAGGATGTCCGGCTCGGCGGCGGTGTCGCCACGATCCGGCAATATCTGGGGGAAAAGCTCATCGACGACATGCATCTGGCGATATCGCCGATGCTGCTCGGCTCAGGCGAGAACCTTTTTGCCGGCATCGACATGGTCAAACTCGGCTACCGCTGCAGCGAGCAGGTGGGCACGCCGAATGCCATGCATGTCACCATCGAGCGCGATTAGGACGTTTCGTCCTGCTCTTTTGGCGAAAGCCTCGGTGCAGGCCCATTTCTCCCCGTCACAATAGGGGAGAAATGCCCGGCGGGGCAATGAGGGGCGGCGCAATCGATCAAAGATTTCGCCGCCGGACAATACGCCCTCTCGCAATATGCATCAGAATAATTTTTGTCCCCATGCAGTGACATTGGGGGGCAAATTGTCGAGGTTGGCGCAGCCCCTCATCCGGCTGCCGGCACCTTCTCCCCGTATAGTGACGGGGAGAAGGGAGCCACGAATCAATACTTCTCCGGAACATACAGCTCGCGCGGCAGCACCTGGCGCTCGTATTCTGGATTGAAGACGCGATCGGGCAGCGTGATCTCTTCGTGCGGCACTTCCTCATAAGGCATCTGCTTGAGGAGATGATCGATGCAGTTCAGCCGCGCCCGCTTCTTGTCGTTGCCCTCGACGATGAACCAGGGGGCTTCGGGAATGTTGGTGCGGGCGAAGGTCTCTTCCTTGGCCTTGGTATACTGTTCCCAGCGCACGCGCGACTGCAGGTCCATCGGCGACAGCTTCCACTGCTTCATCGGATCATGGATGCGCATCTGAAAGCGCATCTGCTGCTCCTCGTCGGTGATGGAGAACCAGTATTTGACCAGGGTGATGCCGGAGCGGACCAGCATGCGCTCGAACTCCGGCACGTCGCGAAAAAACTCCTCGACCTGGTCCGGCTCGGCGAAGCCCATCACACGTTCGACGCCGGAGCGGTTATACCAGGAGCGGTCGAACAGCACGATCTCGCCGCCTGCCGGCAGATGCGGCACGTAGCGCTGAAAATACCATTGCGATTTCTCGCGCTCGGTCGGCGCCGGAAGTGCGACGACGCGGCAGATGCGCGGATTGAGCCGCTGGGTGATGCGCTTGATGACGCCCCCCTTGCCGGCCGAATCGCGGCCCTCGAAAACCACCACCAGCTTCTTCCTGGTGTAAGCCACCCAGGACTGCAGCTTGATCAATTCGGATTGCAGCGTGATCAGGTCGCGAAAATATTGCAGGCGATCCATCGAGGGCGGATGCGCGTTCTTGTAGATCTTGGCGATTTCCAGCGACAGCGCCGGTTCCGACATCTCCAGCTCGTAGTCCTCGTCGAGCGTGTCGGCGAGTTCCGCTTCCAGCCAGTCCCTGGCGGGAGAATTCTGTTTTGCTTCGGTCATGTATGCTGCTCCGCGTGCACGCCCGCGTCGGCCTCGGCCTGCCGGCCGAGATCGGACACCTTGAGCCGACTTGCATATAGGCCGGCAATGACGGTTTTATTGCAGCCGGCCCGCACGCCGGTCGCCCAACTCCGCGAGATGTGATCGATCAGCCTGCCTGGCACGCACGACAAGCGGCTCGAATTGTCCTACAAATGCCAGGTTTCCCCGAGCAACCTTCAAAGCACCCTTTTCAACGCAATCGCGAGGATCTGACATGGAATACCGCACACTCGGCCGTTCCGGGCTGAAGGTTTCGACGCTGACCATGGGCACCATGACTTTTGGCGGCGCTGGCGCATTTTCGGCGGTCGGCAAGACCGATCTCGACGAGGCACGCCGGATGATCGACCTCTGCATCGATGCCGGCATCAATCTCATCGACACCGCCAATGTCTATTCGAACGGGCTTTCGGAAGAGATCATCGGCGAAGCGCTCGGCGGCAAACGCAAGGGCGATGTGCTGATCGCCTCCAAGGCGCGCATGCGGATCGGCGGCGGTCCCAACGATGAGGGCCTGTCGCGCTATCATCTGATCCGCGAGTGCGAGAAGAGCCTGAAGCGCCTCAGGACCGACGTCATCGACATCTATTTCCTGCACGAATGGGACGGCACGACGCCGCTCGAAGAGACCATCGCCGCGCTCGACACGCTCGTCAGCCAGGGCAAGATCCGCTATGTCGGCTGCTCCAACTATTCCGGCTGGCAAGTGATGAAGGCGCTGGGGATCAGCGACCGCCAGCACCAGCCGCGCTTCGTCACCCAGCAGATCCACTACACGCTGGAAGCGCGCGAAGCCGAATATGAACTGCTGCCGATCTCGGTCGACCAGGGGCTTGGCGTGCTGGTATGGAGCCCGCTCGCCGGTGGACTGCTGTCCGGCAAATACCACCGCGACCAGGCCACCGCCCGCCAGATCAGCGGCTGGACCGAACCGCCGATCCGCGACGAGGACCGGCTGTGGCGGATCGTCGACGTGCTTGCCCATATCGGCGAGAACCATGGCGTTTCGGCGGCGCAGGTGGCGCTTGCCTGGCTGCTCGGCCGGCCCGCGGTCAGTTCGCTGGTGATCGGCGGACGGACCGAAGCGCAGTTCAAGGACAATATCGCCGCAGCCAGCCTGGTGCTGACCAGCGATGAGCGCGCACGCCTCGACGCTGTGAGCCGCCCGCCCGTTCTCTACCCCTATTGGCACCAGCAATTCACGGCAAGAGACCGGTTTGGTCCGGCCGATCTGGTTCTTGACCGGGAGGACATCTGACAACGATCCGGATCAGGTCGAAGTCGCCGCGGGCTTAGCCTGAAATAAAACGCCAGACCTCGGGATCAGGCTCGATCTGGCCGCTGAGCACGAAATATTTGTAGAGCACGAGCAAGCAGATCGCCTGCTCGGCCCGCTCGTCGGCGAACTTGCGGCAATAGGCGTTGGCGGCGGCAACGATGCGTTCGGCCTCAGTCGGATGCCGTTCGAGATATTGCACCCGCTCGGCAAGATCCGTGAAATCGGGTTCGAGCGGCACATAGTGAACACCAGCCACGAGTTCGCTTTCGGCGAACCATGTCTCATATGTCGGCGGTGGCATCAGGCAAAGCGAATTCGAACTCATGACCCATTTCAAGTTGGTCGCCACATCGTTGCCTTCGAGCGAAATGATGTAGCGACAGCGCCGCTGCTGGTCGATGCTCAGATAAGGCTTGCGATATTCCGGCGCTGCCGTCGGTTTGGGCGTTCCGACATCGCAAAAGGGCAGATCGCGCGCAACCTCCAGAAGCAAGGTCCTTATCGGGTTGTTGAGCTCGCCGCGCCACACCGCAACCGGAAGCTTGTCCGCGAAGGCTACATCGTCGGCGGGCATGTGGAAGTGGCGGAACTTGTTGAGCTTGAACAGCACCCCGTTGCTGTTGTCGCCGGCGATCGGCCGATCCTTGACGATCGACGGCATCGCAGGCACGTCGACGACGTCGCCGAATTCGAGATCGATGCGCAAGTCGGGATCGAAGTAGCGGGTAAATTCCTTCAGATCGTAGTAATACATGCTCCGGCCTCTCGGTAGCCGGCTGACCGGCACGGCCCCGCCGCTCGGCGCGAAAGCGTCCTGCAATCTGTTGTAGCAGTTGAGACGCGCGCGGACCGATCCGTCCGAAAGCCTGGCCTGATCGAGCAACCCGGCGAGCCTGCGGCGGAACAGCGCCTGCGGTGCGATATCGCGCACGGCATTGCGCGCATAGTAGAATAGCTTCTGTGCGTTTCTTTGAAGGGTGGCCATCGGTCACTTGGTGAAAAATCGGCTTGTGATTTGCCCCCCGGTCCCTCCTACACCATTGTGCCGGCTATCTTGCAAGCCACGGAACCGTGTTCAGCCGGCCTGCCTGGCTGTCCATGGAGCCGATCGCTCTTTGCGGTGTTGTGTTTGTAGCCCAATGCTCCTAGGCAGGGCTAAGAACCTTTGGGATTGTGAAAGGAAGAGATATGGCGCGAGCACCGAATTACGGCCAGGAACGCAAGGAACGCGACCGGCAGAAGGCTGCCAAGAAGGCGGAAAAGCAAGCGGCCAAGGTTGCAGCCAAGGAACGTTCGAAGCCGGAAGACGAGACCACGTCCGAGACCGAAACGGAAACCGCAGAGTAAACTGCAGGGCAATCGCTTCATAGTGACGGCGAGAAGGGAACTGGCCGCAACTTTGGCGCGCTTTCTGCAACGCCGGAGATTGGCGAAACCCTTGGTGCAGGCCGCTTTCTCCCGTCCGGTGAGAAATGCCCGGTCCACCCTCCGCAGCTGCAGCGCAGCTGCTGCCGAGGACGGGCAGGGCAAGAGGGGCAGCGCAAGCTGAAGCGATTGCCCCTTAGTAAAAGCGCACCCGGCCCGCGAGGCGGATCAGATCAGATTTCGCTGCGTCTTCAGACCGGCGCCTTGTCGCTGACGAAAACGTTCACTTCGCGGGCGGCGGCGATGAAGGCACGCCTTGCGATCATTGCCGGTTTGTCGCCGGCCAGCGCATCATGGCAGGCCTGCAGCGCTTCGCGATGCTTTGGACTGCGCTTGCCGGGCCAGTTGTTGAGGAGGTAGTCGGAAGCCTCGCGGGCCGTGCGCAAGAGCTGAGTGGTTCCCGCCGCGCCCTTGACGGTCACGGGTGTTTCAAATCGGTTGTTTTCCATCGCCGCTCTTACGCCATCGCCGCTCACGAAGCGAGTGCGAAAGTGGTTGCCACCGCAATCACCCCGCGACGCTGGCTAATCCCCTGGCAGGCAGGCCGCGCCAGTTCTTGTGCAATGATGCCGTCGAGAGACGGCCGGACAGGACAGACATGCCGCAAGACCCTGCCACCCAAGGCGCCCACAATATCCATTGGCGCCGCAATCTCGCCGTGTGCTTTGCCGGCTCGTTCAGCACGCTTGTCGCCATGACGCTGCTGTTGCCCTTCCTGCCGCTTTACGTCGAGCAGCTGGGCGCCGAGGGCCACGCGGCTGTTGTGCAGTGGTCCGGCATCGCCTATGGCGCGACCTTCTTCGCCGCCGCGCTGGTCGCGCCGCTGTGGGGACGGCTTGGCGACCGCTACGGCCGCAAGCTGATGCTGGTGCGCGCCAGTTTCGGCATGGCCGTCTGCATGTCGCTGACCGGCATGGTGGAGACCGTCTGGCAATTGGTGCTGCTACGTCTGCTGATCGGTTTCGCCGGTGGCTATTCCTCGGGCTCGACCATTCTCGTCGCCATGCAGACGCCGAAGGAGCGGTCGGGCTGGGCGCTCGGCGTGCTGTCGGCCGGCATCACCGGCGGCGCTCTCGTCGGTCCCCTGCTCGGCGGCGCGCTGCCGCCCTTGATCGGCATCCGCGCCACCTTCCTGGTCGCCGGCGGCGTGATTTTCCTGGCGTTCCTGGCAACGACTTTTCTCATCAAGGAGAACCCTCGCCCGGCGACCGGCAAATCGGCAACGACCGAGAAGCCGAAAGGCGGCTGGTCGCAAATCCCGGACAAGCGCCCGATCGTCGCCATGCTGGTGACCGGCATGCTGCTGAGTTTCGCCACCATGTCGATCGAGCCGATCATCGCTGTCTATGTGCAACAGATCATCGAGGACCAAAGCCGGGTCACGCTGATGTCCGGCGTGGTCATGTCGGCGGCGGCACTTGGCGCCATCCTGTCGGCCTCGCGTCTCGGCAAGCTCGCCGACCGCGTCGGCCACTGGAACGTCATCATCGCGGCGCTTGCCGTCTCGGCGCTGCTGCTGATCCCGCAGGCTTTCGTCACGCAGGGCTGGCAGCTCATCGGCCTGCGTTTCCTGATGGGACTGGCGCTTGGCGGCCTCTTGCCCTGCATCACCAGTGTCATCCGCCATAATGTTCCGGACGGCGTCGGCGGCAATGTGCTCGGTCTGTCGATCTCGGCGCAGTATGTCGGACAGGTTGCCGGCCCGCTGCTCGGCGGCTTCGTCGGCGGTCATTTCGGCATGCGCACGGTGTTTCTCGGCACATCCGTGCTGATGGCGGGCGGAGCGGCGTATAACTGGCTGGTCCAGTCGCGCCGCGCGCGCGACATGCTGGTGCAGGCGGGCAAATCCTGACACCGTTTGCGGGCCACTTCACGGAGTCCAAGCCATGAGCACAGCCGACCACCCAGCAAGCGGCATCGGCCGCATCCTCGTTTTCGCCGGCGGCCTGTGCGGCGCGGCCGGTGTGGCGCTTTCTGCCGCGGCGGCACATCTGGGCGGCGCTCTCGTCGGCACGGTCGCGACCTTGCTGCTCATGCATGCACCGGTCTTCCTTGCCGTCGGCCTCGTTGGCGCAAACCGGATCATGCGAACCGCAAGCCTTATTCTTCTCGTCGGGCTTGTCTTGTTCTGCGGCGATCTCCTTGCCCGCGACTTCCTCGGCTCGCGGCTTTTTTCGATGTCGGCGCCGATCGGCGGCACCTTGCTCATCGCCGGCTGGCTGGCCGTTGCGGCCTCGGCGCTGAGGCGCCCGCGCTCCTGAGGCGGCCGGATTCGGCTTCCGCCAAACGACGGTCAGTCAGACGATGGCCACTCTTGCCGGCGCTCGGGCCGGACCGGCAGGTCGCGATTGCGTGCCGCCGGCTTGGCCAGGCGCCGCCGCTCCGGCCTGTCGATGGCCGGCGAGATGCCCCAATAGTTGCGATAGATCTCTTCGAACAGATGGTTGATCGGGTGCATGGCTTGGTTTCCTCTTCGACTTGAGGTTTGAATCGATCCAATCGACAGGCATGAAAAAAGCGCTGCCGATCAGCTCCGCTTGCCCTCCACGAGAAATTGCAGATCGCGGATCCAGCCGGCGCTGCCGCGACGCGTCCGGGTCTCCGCCTTCGAAATTATGCTCCAGTCGTTGCGATAGATGTCTTCGAACAGATAATTGACGGGGTGCATGGCTCGCTCCTTGCTGAATCGATCCAATGACGATACTTAATTGGATCGATTCAAAACTAGGCTTGGACCGCGCTGATGTCAAGCAAAATTTGAATCGATCCAACAAAGGTGCTAGATAGCAGGCTGGAGCAGAAAAATGGCATCATCCAGCGAAAGCAATACTAGACCCATCCGGCTGGCCGACATCGCCAAGGCCGCCGGGGTTTCGCACGGCACCGCCTCCAACGTCTTCAGCCGTCCCGAGATCGTGCGCGAGGAAGTCCGCGAACGGGTCAAGGCGGCGGCCGAGGCGATGGGCTATGCCGGTCCCGACCCGAAGGGCCGGCTGCTGCGCGCCGGCAAGGTCAACGCGATTGGCGTCGCCACGACCGAGCCGCTGTCCTATTTCTTTGATGATCCCTTTGCCCGCGCGATGATGGCCGGCATTTCCGAGGCCTGTGACGCCACCGGCGCGGGAATAGCGCTGGTATCGGCCGGCAACCAGGAAAAACTTGCCTGGAACATCCAGAGCGCGCTGGTCGACGGCTTCATCCTGTTCTGCATCGAGGGCGGTTCACGGCTTGTCGAACTGACGCGCGAACGCAAACTCCCCTTTGTCGCGCTTGAGCTCGGTTTCGACGACGACACCGTTTCGGCAATCGGCGTCGACAATGTCGCCGGCGCCCGCCTGGCGGCGCAGCATCTCGCCGAGCTTGGCCATCGGCGCTTTGCCGTGCTGGCGCTGCCCTTCGCCGACGGCAGCACCGGCCTTGTCTCGCCGGAGAAGGTCCGGACGGCCCTTTACACCGGCACGCGCGATCGCCTCGTCGGCTATTTCGAGGCGTTTTCCCGGTATGGCGTCGATACCGCCGGGATACCGGTATACGAGACCGAAAACGACGAAGCCAGCACAAGGGCCGGCCTCGAAACGATCTTCGCCTCGGCAGCGCAGCCGACCGCCATCCTGGCGATGTCGGACCGGATCGCCATGGTCGCGATCGAATGGTTGGCCGCGCGTGGCATCGCGGTTCCCGGCGACGTCTCCGTCGTCGGCTTCGACGGCGTGCCTGACGCCGCACTTTGCGATCCTCCGCTGACCACGGTCGCGCAGCCAATCGCCGAGATCGGCCGCCGGGCGGCGCGAACGATCCTCGATTTCGACGGCACGGTGCGGCGCGAGACGCTTGGCGTCGAGCTTGTCGTCAGGGCATCTTCGGGACCGCCGCCCAAGGCAGCCTGAGCCCGGTCGTCAAATTAATTTAATACGTGGCGCGGTTTCCTGCGCCTGGCCAGTGTTCTTGCCCCGCCCGCAGGGAGCGCGAGGTGCCCCCCGCGTGTACAAGCCTCGGTCAGGGCCCGGACCTTTGGGCTCGTCACCCACAGCCAGCGCGACCGTAGCGCGACCGATCCGGCACCGCTGCCTCCCCGCCCTTTTTGTCCCGATGCGGAATCTGTAGTCAAGTCATGCGTCGGTTGCGCATGGGGAGGGCCAGGTTCACTTTACCAGCCATACGGCTTCCTACTCCTTCATAGTAAACTGCGACATTCGGCACCGTTGTCGCACCATAGTCGGCGTTGAGGGTGAGGCTGGCATTCGACTTGATCCACACCTTCCGGGCGATGACGTTTGTGAAGGCCGAATTTGCAGCGATGGTGGAGTTGCTGTCAGTGGAAAATATGCCGCGTGACAGGTACATAGAACCCGTCTCCCTGGTGATGCTGTTGCTATCGAAATAATGGAGGCGCTCGACCGGCGCGCTGCGGTCCTCGAAGAAAAGAATTCCAGCCAGGGCACCGGTCGAAGGCGCGGTGAAATCGATTCTCGTATTGCTGGTGAAATGCAGCGTCGCGTTGTTTCCAGTCAGGTAGAAACCGACGCCGTCGCCTTGGACCTTCGCGTTGGAGTCGACAAAGAACTTCCCGTCCTTGACGAAGTAAATACCAGGGCGGAACGTGACAACGGAGTTGTTGAGGATGGATTTCCCTCCACAGTAGACGCCAGGATCAATTGTGACCGTCTTATTATCGTATACCTTGTTGCTGAAGTCGCAGTTTGGAACGACGGGTGCCGGAACAGTCGCCAGCGGATCGGCAAGGACGGGACATCCGACCTCGGGCGCCGGCGAATAGTGCGAAGCGCCGCCGGCTGCGCTGCGGACGACGCAGATCGAATCCGCACTGACGAGGGAATTGCTTTTGGCCTCGATACCCCTGCTGCTCGACGAATTGGAATGAACCCTGCAGTCGGCGGCGTTGATCTTGGCGTTTGAATCGAGAACAAGCGCGTCGCTTGCACTGGGGTGCAGCGCCAACACGCAAGGTGCGTTTATCTTGCGCAAGCGGTATTGGGCTGTCGAGGAAACCCCCAGATCCATCGTTGGAAAATTCGCGACCGTCATGAACATGTTGTCGAGCTTGCCCGAAACCGTCAGCGTGATGGTCTCGTCGCCATTGTTCTTCGCCGTCAGCGACTGGTTGGAGAAAGCAGCGGAATAGATTCGACTCGGCTGCAAAAATCTCTAGGGGTTGGTAGTCGCCATGGTCCCCACGCCGAAGGATGCATGGATCGGCGGCGCCTGGCTGCGGACCGGCTTGCTGTTGCCGCCAATAGAAGACAGCCATTCGAGATAATAGGCGAGCGCGAACTGCATGGCGATGCCGGCGGCGATCAGCAGGCTGTCATAGGCAAATCCGCCCGGGTTGATCAGTTTCATCACCTGCGCCGCCATGGCAATCACCGTGCCGGTGATGAAAACCGGCAGCGATCGCTTGCCCAATATGGCGAGCGGATGGTCGCGGCTGGTGCGGAACAGGTTGGAGACAGAAGGAAACGCCACGATCAGATAGCTCACCGCCAGGATGTGCAGCAGCCTCGGCAGCGACAGGAAGGTCTTGTCGAAGCCGGTCAGCACCACCGGCAGGTTCAGCCACGACACGTGCCCCCATAGCGGGCTGTGCACCCAGACCAACGCCGTCGCGACATAGGCCGCCGACGCGCCGACCAGCCAGCGATTGACCGGAATGACGCCGCCGCGCCTGATGTGCAGCATGCTCGCCAGGCCGATGTTGAAGAGGAACTGCCACGACAGCGGATTGAGGAACCAGAAGCCGGGCTCCGGATAATTTGGCGGGGCGATCTGGTAGATCCCGGCAACCAGCCACAGAGTTCCGGACAGGGCGAGCGCCGTGAAAGGCCGGTAGCTGATGAACAGCAGGAAGGTTGGCGCCATCAGCAGCAGCACCGCATAGACCGGCAGGATGTTGTTGTAGCCAAGCTGATGGCCAAGCGTGACGATGCCGATCAGCACATGTTGCGGGTCCCTGATCAACGGCTCGATGTTGATCAGCGTCAGCATGTCCGGCCGCTTCGCGAACATCGCCGCCGCGCAGAAGATGGCCAGCACCGCCATCGTCGTGACGATGTGGGCAACATAGAGCACTCCGGCGCGGCGCCACAATTTCAGTGTCGCCAGGAGCCGGTCTCCGGACTGGAATTTTGAGCCGTAGGCGAGCGCGACGGACATGCCGGAGATCAGCACGAAGGCCTCGGCGGCATCCGAAAAGCCGAAATTCTTGTAGGTCAGAGTCTCGAAAACCGTGCCCGGGACATGGTCGACGAATATGATCAGCAGAGCGAGAGCGCGGAACACATCGATGCGCGTATCGCGATCCGGGATACGCGGCCCGCGATCCGGTGAAATTGGCATGGTCATCGATAAAAGGCCTCAAAGCTGGTTGTTCATGCCGCGATCGATGCGACCGCCGGACGCACCGCTTCGATTCCTCCCGCAGGAGCATATCGGCAAACAAACGGACTGAAATGCGCCCGGTTCAATCAACTTTGAAGGAGCTCGAAAATATTCCGTTTTGAAGCCGGCAAATGAATAAAAACCACACGAAATCAATAGGATGCAATATGGCCGAAAAACCTCAGGAAGACGGCTTTTTGCGGCGCGACCTGCCGTTTTTCTACCGCCTTTACCGGCCCGTGGATGCGAGCGGCGAATGCCTTTTCCTGCTGCACGGGTCCGGCGTCGACGAGACGACGCTGGTGGCGCTGGCGCGGCAAATCGCACCGCGCGCCGTGCTGGTGGCGGTGCGCGGCCGTATCGCCCAGGAGGACGGTTTCCGCTGGTTCGCGCGGATCACGCCGACGCGCTTCGAACAGGAGAGCATCCGCACCGAGGCGGACGCTTTCGCCGGCTTCATCACCGCGGCCGCGAAGCGCCACGGTCTCGATCTCGCCCGGACGAGTTTCCTCGGCTATTCAAACGGCGCCAATCTGGTTTCGAGCGTGATGCTGCTGCATTCCGGCCGCATCGAACGGGCAGCGTTGCTGCGCCCGATGCCGGTGCTCGACGACGTGCCCCCGGCCGATCTGTCCAAAGCGCGCGTGCTGATCATCGCCGGCGCAGATGACCTGACCTACGCGCCCTTCGCCCCGGCGTTGGTCGCATTGCTCGAATCGCATGGCGCCGCGGTCGAGGCCCACACCATCGCCTCCGGCCATGAAATCGGCGACCGGGATGCTGAAATCGTCAGGCAGTGGCTGGCGGGCCCGGCAGCCGCCATCGCGCTGGCGAATTGATGAGCCCGTCGCCCTATGCCCGGCCCATCCGGTTCCAGGCATCCAGCCCGGCGATCTTGTAGGCTTCGGCCAGCGTCGGATAGTTGAAGGTGTTGTTTACGAAAAAATCGACGGTGCCACCGAGATTGATCACCGCCTGGCCGATGTGGATCAGTTCGGTTGCGCCCTCGCCGACGATATGCGCGCCGAGCAGCCGGCGCGTTTCGATCGAGAACAGAAGCTTCAGGAAGCCGGTGTTGACGCCCATAATATGGCCGCGCGAGGTTTCGCGGAAGCGCGCCACGCCGACCTCATAGGCGCCGCCGCCCTCGCGCACCTGCTCCTCGGACTGGCCGACGGTCGAGATTTCCGGCACGGCGTAGATGCCGTAGGGAAAGGTTTCCGGCGGCGGTGGCAACGGCACGCCGAAGGCATGGCAGGCGGCCACCCTGCCCTGCTCCATCGAGGTCGAGGCGAGGCTCGGAAAGCCGATGACGTCACCGGCGGCATAGATGTTCGGCGCACTGGTCCGGAAGCTCTGCGGGTCGACCTTGATGCGGCCCCGGGAGTCGGCCTCGATGCCGACCACATCGAGGCCGAGCGCGCCGACATTGCCAGTGCGCCCCGCCGCATAAAGCACCATCTCCGAGCGTATGCTGCGGCCGTCGGCAAGCGTCACCTCGGCATAGTCTGGTTTCGAGGCGATCTCCTTGATCGCACTGCCGAGCCGGATCGTCATGCCGCGGTCGCGCATCTGATGGATGAAATCGTCGACGATCTCACGGTCGACGAAATCGAGGATGCTGTCGCGCGGCTCGACCAGCGTCACCGGCACGTCGAGCGCCGAAAAGATCGTCGCGTATTCGACGCCGATGACGCCGGCGCCGATCACCGTCAGCGTCCGCGGCAGGCGCTCGAGTTCCAGCATTTCGTCGCTGTCGAAGACACGGATCTTGTCGAAGGGCACGTCGCGCGGCCGGTGCGGGCGGGTGCCGACCGCGATCAGCGCATGCGCAAAACCGACCTCGCTGTAGTCGCCGGTATCCGTCGTCAGGCTGGCTCTGTTGGGACCGAGAAACTTGACTGTGGCGCGCGCGCTCTTGACCGTGTTGCGCATGAACTGGTGCTGCAGCACCTCGACCTCGTGATCGAGCGTTTTGTGCAGGCGTTCGATCAGATCACCGACCGATATATCCTGCTTGACCCGGTAGCCGCGCCCGTAGAAGCCGCGCTCGCGCCAGCCCGAGAGGTTGAGCACGGTTTCCCGCAAGGTCTTCGACGGAATGGTGCCGGTATGCACGGACACGCCGCCAAGGCGCCGGCCCCTGTCGGCCACCAGCACGGATTTGCCGAGCTTGGCCGACTGCACCGCGGCGCGGCGCCCTGAGGGCCCGCTGCCGATGACCAGCATGTCGTAGTCCATATTGGCCCTGTCCCTCGCCCCTTGGGCGCATTTGCCGTGTTTGTTGCGCTGCAGCAAACTAACGTCATCCGTGCTGCAAATTCAACCGATCCAGTCTACATTCGGCGTTGCCCGGTAGCAGGGCCGAAAAAAGGCTCGATCTTGATTCCGCCGCAGGACTTCACCATTTCAACACCAGGCGGCCCGCACCCTATGCCGGGCCTGATTGCGAGGAAATGACATGAACGCGCGCGTTCTCGACGGCGAAATCAGCAGGCTCGATGATGTCAGGGCCTATGATGGCGTGCGCACGCGGCGTGTCCTCGCCTTCATCATCGATTATTGCATCGTCGCGCTGCTCACCATTCCGTTCGCGATCCTGGTGTTCTTCCTCGGGATTTTGACGCTTGGCCTTGGCTGGATGCTGTTTTCCATCCTCGTGCCGGCCGTCGCCATCCTTTACATCTGGAACACGCTCGGCAGCGCCGACCAGGCCACGACGGGCATGAAGATGATGGGGATCCGGCTCGACCGTCTGGACGGCACCCGCATCGACGGGCTGACGGCGGTGGTGCATTCGGTTCTGTTCTGGGCCGGCAACGTCATCCTGACGCCGCTGGTCCTTCTGGTGTCGCTGTTTGCCGACCGCAAGCGCACGCTGCACGACCTGCTGCTCGGCACGGTGGTCAGCCGCAGTGACCGCTGAAACAGCTTTTCACCAGCCCCAGCGAGCATTTATGTGCAAAGTGAAGGCGTCCGGTAGCCACGCTTTCACAATCCTGTTGAATTTTTCGCCGTGCGCGCCAAAGGTATGATGATTCGCAGGAGTGTTTCCAAGGGTCGATGACGCAGCATCCAACCCAGTCGCCGCAGTTCTTCCTGACCGCGCCGTCGCCATGCCCGTATCTTGAGGGCCAGTTCGAGCGCAAGGTGTTCACGCATCTGGTCGGCGACAAGGCATCGGAGATGAACGACCTGTTGACGCAAGGCGGCTTCCGGCGATCGCAGAACATCGCTTACCGGCCGGCCTGCGAGACCTGCCGCGCCTGCGTTTCGGTGCGCATCCTGGCGCAGGAATTCACTGCCAGCCGCAATATGAAGCGGGTGATACAGCACAATTCAGACCTCATCGGCGCGATGCACGACGCGCAACCGTCGACCGAGCAGTATTCGCTGTTCCGCAGCTATCTCGATGCTCGCCATCGCCGCGGCGGCATGTCCGACATGACGGTGCTCGACTACGCCATGATGGTCGAGGACACGCATGTCGACACCAAGGTCATCGAATACCGGCGCCGCGGCCCCGACAGCTTTATTACCGGCAAGGGCCAGGGCGAGCTGATCGCAGTCGCCCTCACCGACAAGATGGCCGATGGCCTGTCGATGGTCTATTCCTACTTCAACCCGGACTTCGAGGACCGCTCGCTCGGCACCTTCATGATCCTCGACCACATCGCTCGCGCCAGGGCGATGGGCTTGCCCCATGTCTATCTTGGCTACTGGGTCAACGGCTCGCGCAAGATGAACTATAAGATGCGCTTCATGCCGCAGGAGCATCTCGGCCCGAAAGGCTGGGAACGCTACGACCACGAAGCGGTTTCGCGCTGATCCGCTCTTTCGCCAACCATCCTTAAACTGCTTCAAGGGAGGATGCTTCTGGTTTTCGGCTGCGTGGCTGAAACGCCAGACGCTGGGCCAATTTTGCGCCTGCCTCCAAATTCATTGCGGGAACTGCCATGTCGTCCCACAACGATCATCAAAAAGGCCTTCTCATCACCGCCATCGGCGGGCTGACGCTGACCATCGACATTCCATTGATCCGGCTCGCCGACGGCGGCGCATGGACGATCCTCCTGCTGCGCACCGGCACCACCCTGGTCGCGGCGCTGATCATCTGGGCCGTGTGGCGCTCGCTGAGCCGTAACGCGCCGCAGCTCATCCCCGGCTGGTCAGGGCTCGTCGTCGCCCTGTGCTACGGCCTGACCTCGGTTACCTTCGTCATCAGTATCTATCACACCACGACCGCCAATCTGGTCTTCATCCTGGCCTTCAACGCCGTGTTCGCGGCGCTGCTGTCCTGGCTGTTCCTGAAGGAGCAGCCGCGACTGGTCACCGTGATGGCGATGCTGGTCATGATCGTCGGCGTCGCGATCATCGTCGGCGATTCGATCGGCACCGGCCACCTGTTCGGTGATCTCATGGCGCTGTGCTCGGCTTTCTTCATTGCGCTGGCCATCACCATCTCGCGCGCCAGCGGCAAGGACATGGGGTTCACTTCGCTGATCGGCGTGATCCTGCCCCTGGCCGTCGCGGTGTTCATGGTTTCGGGCGAAGGGTTCCAGGTGAACGCGCCGTGGTGGATCATCTTCAACGGCGCCGTCATCATGCCGATCTCGTTCTTCTGCCTCGCCAACGGACCGAAATATATTTCGGGACCGGAAGTGGCGATGTTCTATCTGCTCGAAACCGTGCTGGCGCCGGTCTGGATGTGGATGATCTTTGCCGAGATGCCGTCGCGCAACAGCCTGATCGGCGGTGCGATCCTGATCGTCACGCTGGTCGCCCATTCGCTATGGCAGCTGCG
Organism: Mesorhizobium sp. WSM4847; assembly: GCF_055811335.1. Lineage (NCBI taxonomy): Bacteria > Pseudomonadati > Pseudomonadota > Alphaproteobacteria > Hyphomicrobiales > Phyllobacteriaceae > Mesorhizobium > Mesorhizobium sp. WSM4847. The sequence continues at coordinate 51,265 of NZ_JBVVPY010000029.1, forward strand.
TGAGGGGCGAAAACGCCGCGCCAGCCTTGCAGTCCGTCACCCGGCCTGAGACTTCTTCTCGGCAACGATTTCGATTTGCGGCGGCGCCCCTTCGAGTTCCGCCGGCGCTGCGGGGGCAAGCTCGTCGGCCAATTCCACCTCGCGCAGCCATTCGCGCCAGATCGCGACCAGCAACGCCATCAGCACCGGACCGATGAACAGGCCAAGAAAGCCCATCGTCTTGACGCCGCCGACCAGGCCGAAAAAGGTCGGCAGGAACGGCAGCTTTATCGGGCCGCCGACCAGCTTCGGCCGCAATGTCTTGTCGACGATGAACAGTTCGACGCTTCCCCAGATGAACAGCGCCAAACCGGCCATCGGCGAGCCGCTGGCGGCGAGATAGATCGAAACAAGCGTGAAGGACAGCGGTGCGCCGCCGGGGATCAGCGCCATGATGCCGGTCAAGGCGCCGAGCGTCACCGGCGACGGCACGCCGGCCAGCCAGTAGGCCACGCCCAGCACCACCCCCTCGCCGATGGCGATAATGGTCATGCCGGTCACCGTCGAGGAAATCGTCGCCGGCACGACGCGTGAAATCCGCTCCCACCTGGTCGGCAGGATGCGTTCGCCGAGACGGTCGACCTGCCCGGCGAAATGCTCGCCGTCGCGATAGGCAAAGAACAGCGCGATCATCATGAACAGCAGCGCCAGCAGAAGGCCGAAGGCGCTGCCGCCGGCGGCCAGCACGCCGCGGTAGATGCTGCCGATGTTGGCGCCGCTGATCAGCTGGATCAGCTCGCCGATGCCGCCGGGATGGCCGAGATTGCGCGTCCACTGCTCGTTCAGCCAGTCGCCGACCACCGGCAGCGTGGCGATCCAGTGCGGCGTCACCGCACCATGGCGGTTGGTCTCGATCGCCCAGCCAACCCATTCGCGGACTTCGTTGCTGGCGTAGGCGCCGGCGAGCGCGATCGGCACCACCAGGAAGGCGAGGATGAACAGGATCGCCAATGTCGCGGCGACCGTGCGGTTGCCGCCGACGGCAGCAAGCAACCGCCGATAGAGCGGCCAGCTGGCAAAGGCGATGACCAGAGCAGCCAGCACCGGGACCAGGAAACCATGAAAGAAATAGACCCCGGCGGCAACGATCAGCACCAGCAGCCACCGCGCCGCGGACAGCGGCGGAATGACTGCGGATCTGACCGGCGTCGACAGGCCGAACAGGCGTTGCTGCCCTTCCGGTTTCCGAACCCTGGCTTCTTTCAAATGCCCATTTCTCCCAAACGCGTGTGTCCGCGCCTAATGTAGCGATGCTTATGCACCGACATAGTGCAGCAATCGTGACGACATTCCAAATGTTTGGATGGAGCTGCTAATCTCCTCCCTTGAGGGGGAGATGGCCGGCAGGCCAGAGGGGGTCGGAACGTTCAGACGCGACCCTAACAGAGGAGGCTGGAGCTTCACGCGCGACGACCCACTCTGTCGCCTTCGGCGACATCTCCCCCTCTAGGGGGGAGATTAGCAACTACCCGAATTTCCCCGTCCTCGGGAATCCCTTCGGCACCATGCGTCCAGCCGAGGCTCGGGCGCCGATCCATTCGACCAGCTCTTCACGTGATTTGGTGAAGGTGCGGTCGGCAGAATCCTGCCAGGAGAGACCGCTTGCGAGCGTGAAGGTCTTGAGGTCGAGGACGCCGCCATCCTTGTATTTCTGCAGGCGAACGCCCTTGCCGCGCCCCATCTCGGGGATTTCGGCGAGCGGGAAGATCAGCATCTTGCGGTTCTCGCCGACGATGGCGAGATGGTCACCGGCGACCGGCATACAGCGTTGGGCCTCGTCGGGCGCCTTGACATTCATCACCTGCTTGCCCTTGCGGGTGTTGGCGACGACTTCCTCTTCCGGCACGATGAAGCCGTTACCGTCGTGCGACACCAACAGCAGCTTGCGCTTGGGATCATGGACAAAGGCGGTGACGATGTCCTGGTCGTTGTCCATGTCGACGATGATGCGGATCGGTTCGCCATGGCCGCGCCCGCCCGGCAGCCGGTCGGCGCCGATCGTGTAGAACTTGCCGCCGGTGGTGAAGACCAGCACTTTGTCGGTGGTCTGGGCGTGGAAGGCGAGCTTGAGGCTGTCGCCCTCCTTGAAGGTCAGCAACGAATGGTCGGTCAGATGACCTTTCATCGCCCTGAGCCAGCCCTTTTCCGAAACGACCACGGTGACCGGCTCGCGCTCGATCATGGCATGGGCAATGTCGGTCAGGTCATGTTCGGGGGCGTCGGCGAACTGGGTGCGGCGCTTGCCGAGCGCGGTTTCCGGTCCGAATTTCTCGCGGATGCTGGAGACCTCCCACTTGATCATCGACCACTGCCGGGCGTCGGACGCGAGCAGCGCCTCGATCTGCTTCTTCTCGGTGGTGAGACCGTCGAATTCCTTGCGGATCTCGAATTCCTCGAGCTTGCGCAGGGCACGCAGCCGCATGTTGAGGATGGCTTCGGCCTGATTGTCGGTGAGCGACCAGCGCGCCATCATCACTTGCTTGGGCTCGTCCTCCTCGCGGATGATCCTGATCACCTCGTCGATGTTGAGATAGGCGATCAGATAGCCGGCGAGGATCTCCAGCCGCCTTTCGATCTCGCCGAGGCGATGCCTGGAGCGGCGGATCAGCACCTCGCGGCGGTGCTCCAGCCATTCCTTGAGCACGCCTTTCAGCGACAGCACGTTGGGTATCTTGCCGCGCGACAGGACGTTCATGTTGAGCGGAAAGCGGCTTTCGAGCTCGGTCAGCTTGAACAGCGATTCCATCAGGATGCCGGGATCGACCGAACGGCTCTTCGGCACCAGCACTACGCGGACGTCTTCGGCGCTCTCGTCGCGGATGTCCTCGAGCAGCGGCAATTTGCGCGCCATCAGCAGCTCGGCGATCTTTTCGATCAGCCGCGCCTTCTGGACTCCATAGGGGATTTCGGTGACGACGATGCTCCAGGTGCCCCTGCCCTGGTCCTCCTGGCTCCATTTCGCCCTGACGCGGAAACCACCGCGACCGGTCTCGTAGGCTTCGAGGATCGAGGCGCGGCTGTCGATGATGATGCCGCCGGTCGGGAAATCCGGGCCTTGGACGAAATCCATCAACGTCGTCACCGGCGCATCGGGTTGCTCGATCAGATGCAGGGCGGCGTCGCAAAGCTCGGCGGCATTGTGCGGCGGGATCGAGGTCGCCATGCCGACGGCAATGCCGGACGAGCCGTTGGCGAGCAGGTTGGGGAAGGCGCCGGGCAGCACGACCGGCTCCTCGTCCTCCTCATTGTAGGTCGGCCGGTAGTCGACCGCATTCTCGGTGATGCCGGACAGCAGCTCGGTCGCCACGTCGGTCATGCGCGCTTCGGTGTAGCGCATGGCGGCAGCGTTATCGCCATCGATATTGCCGAAATTGCCCTGGCCGTCGACCAGGGGATAGCGCATCGAAAAATCCTGCGCCAGCCGCACCAGCGCGTCGTAGATCGACTGGTCGCCATGCGGATGGAACTTGCCCATCACCTCGCCGACGATGCGGGCGCATTTGGCGAAGCCCTGGTCGGGGTTGAGCCTGAGCAACCGCATGGCATGCATGATGCGGCGATGGACCGGCTTCAGCCCGTCGCGCACATCCGGCAGCGCCCGGTGCATGATGGTCGACAGCGCATAGGCGAGATAGCGCTCTTCCAGCGCTTTCTTCAGATCGACCGGCTCGATGTTGTCGCCACCGCCATCGCCAGGCGGCAAAAGCCTTTTTCCCATAGGTTGGGACTAGCCGAGCGGGTGATTCGCGGCAAGAGGCGCCTGAATGGGGCAGCCTCTTGCGCAATACGAACCGGATGCCAGCAACATCACTCGGTTACATCCCGCTTCTATGACAATGGATCGGATTTGCCTTTCGCCGTGGTTTTCCACCATTGTGCGGCGGAACGCCTTTTTCCCGTCCAGTTCGTCACGGAAGGGTGACGGCGCAACAAATTGAAAAATCTTCAGCACACTCTCAGGGAACCGCGATGACGATCAGACGCTCGACACTCAACAAACTCGCTTTTTCGACCTTGCTGCTGACGCTGCCGCTGAATGCGGCCCTCGCGCAAGATGCGGCGGTCGCCGACCGGCTGAAGGCGGCTCTCGCCGCGCAGGGCGTCGACATCTCCTGGACCGGGGTGACGGGCGATGCCTCCAGCATGGTGCTGCAGGGCGTGGCCCTCAAACCGGCGGCCGAAAAGGAAGCGCTCAAGATCGGCGACATCAAGCTCGAAGGCGTGACCGAAGCCAATGGCGGTTATGAAATCGAAACCGTCTCGACTTCGGCATTCCAGCACAGCGAAAACGGCGTCACGCTCGACCTCAGCCCCTTCATCATCCACGACATGACGGTTCCGGCCGACGGCGCCACAGGCCCGCTCGGTTCAATGATGATGTATGAATCGGCCGAGCTCGACAACATGACGGTCAAGGTCGCCGACAAGACCGCCTTCTCGATGGACGGGCTCGCCATCGAAATCACCCCGCCAGCCGACGGCAAGGCGATGGCGTTTTCCGGCACCACGGAAAAGTTCAATGCCGACCTGACGCTGGTCGAGGACCCGAAGTCCAAGGACGTGATCAACGCGCTCGGCTACCAGAACATCACCGGAAACCTTGCCATGGAGGGCACCTGGCAGCCTGCGGACGGCAAGATGGAGCTGTCGAAATACGACATCTCCGTCGACAATGCCGGAACGCTCGGCATGACCTTCGGTTTCGGCGGCTACACGCTCGACGTCATCAAGTCGTTACAGGAGATGCAGAAGAAGATGGCGGCGCAGCCCGAAGGCGCCGACAATTCGGCGCAAGGCATGGCCATGCTTGGCGTTTTGCAGCAGCTTTCGTTCAACAGCGCTTCGATCCGCTTTGACGACGATTCTCTGACCAACAAGGTGCTGGACTATGTCGGCAAGCAGCAAGGCATGTCCGGCAAGGACGTCGCCAACCAGGCCAAGGCGGTCGTGCCTTTCGGCATGGCGCAGCTCAACAATCCGGAATTGACGGCGCAGGTGTCGGCTGCGGTCGGCAAATATCTCGACGATCCGCAGAGCATTGAGATCCTGGCCGAGCCGCCGGCAGCGGTGCCGTTCGCGCTGATCATGGCAGGCGCCATGTCCAACCCGGCGGACCTGACGAAGACGCTTGGCGTGACGGTCAAGGCGAACGAAGACTGATTGGGGCGGGGGCCTCGGAGCGTCAGCGCCGCCCCTCACTGCCCTGCCGGGCATTTCTCCCCGGATAGTGACGGGGAAAAAGACACCGTCACAAATGATTTCGCCAACTGGCAGCGTTGCAAGACGGGTGCCAACGTCGCGGCCATCTGTCCTTCTCCCCGTCACTATACGGGGAGAAGGTGCCGTCAGGCGGATGAGGGCAGCGCAAAACGACAGCGTTTAGAGTCGGTTGCGGGAGGTTTTTAACCCTCTTTCTTGGTCACTGCGACGCGCAGCGACAATTCGCGAAGCTGTTGCGGGCTGGCTTCCGACGGCGCGCTCATCAACAGATCATAGGCCTGCTGGTTCATCGGGAACATCGTCACTTCACGAAGGTTCCTGGCACCGACCAGCAGCATGACGACGCGGTCGATGCCGGCCGCCATGCCGCCATGCGGCGGTGCGCCGTACTGGAAGGCGCGGTAGAGGCCGCCGAAGCGCTCCTCGACCGTCTCGCGATTGAGCCCGACAGTCTCGAATGCCTTGACCATGGTTTCCGGCAGATGGTTGCGGATGCCTCCGCTAGCGATCTCGAAACCATTGCAGACCATGTCATACTGGAACGCTTTGATGCCGAGCAGATCCTCACCGTTGAGCGCATCGATGCCGCCCTGCGGCATCGAGAACGGGTTGTGGGCGAAATCGATTTTTTTCTCGTCTTCGTTCCATTCGAAGAAGGGAAAGTCGACGATCCAGCATAGTTCGAAACGGTCGCGATCGACCAGGTTCAGCTCCTCGCCGGCGCGGGTGCGTGCCGCGCCCGCGAACGAGACGAACTTTTTCGGGTCGCCGGCGACGAAGAAGGCGGCGTCACCATCGGCAAGCCCGAGTTGAAGGCGGATTGACTCGGTGCGCTCCTCGCCGATGTTCTTGGCGAGCGGACCGGCGCCTTCGAGCTTCTCGCCCTCCTTGCGCCAGAAGATGTAGCCGAGGCCCGGCTGGCCTTCGCCTTGCGCCCAGGAATTCATCCGGTCGCAGAAAGCGCGTGAACCGCCGGTCCTGGCCGGAATGGCCCAGACCTCGGCCTTCGGGTCGTTGGCAAGGATGTTGGCGAACACCTTGAAGCCGGACTCGCGGAAATGTTCGGAGACCGCCTGCATCTCGATCGGGTTGCGCAGGTCCGGCTTGTCGGTGCCGTATTTGCGCATGGCGACGTCATAGGCGATGCGCGGAAACTCCTGCGTCACCGGCTTGCCGGCGGCAAAGGACTCGAACACGCCCCGCATCACCGGCTCCATGGTCGCCAGAATGTCGTCCTGCTCGACGAAGCTCATTTCCAGGTCGAGTTGGTAGAATTCGCCCGGCAGCCGGTCGGCGCGCGGGTCCTCGTCGCGGAAGCAAGGCGCTATCTGGAAGTAACGGTCGAAGCCCGACACCATGATCAATTGCTTGTATATCTGCGGCGCCTGCGGCAGCGCGTAAAAGGTGCCGGGATGGATACGTGACGGCACCAGGAAATCACGCGCGCCTTCGGGCGACGAAGCGGTCAGGATCGGCGTCGAGAATTCGGTGAAGCCGACCTCGCCCATGCGCTTGCGCATCTCGGCAATGATCTTCGTGCGCGCCACGATGTTCTTGTGCAGCGTGTCGCGGCGCAAATCGAGGAAGCGGTATTTGAGACGGATGTCCTCGGGATAGTCCGGCTCGCCGAACACCGGCAGCGGCAGTTCCTTGGCCGCCGACAGCACTTCGATCTCGCGCGCGAAAACCTCGATTTCGCCGGTCGGCAAATTGGCGTTCGCGGTCTCGGCCAGACGAGCCTTGACCTCGCCGTCGACGCGGACGACCCATTCGCCGCGCACGGTCTCGGCAATCTTGAAAGCCGGCGAATCCGGGTCGGCGACGATCTGCGTCAGGCCATAGTGGTCGCGCAAATCAATGAACAGCAGGCCGCCATGATCGCGTACGCGATGCACCCAGCCCGAAAGGCGAACGGAAGAGCCGACGTCGCTTTTCCTCAACTGGGCACAGGTATGGCTGCGGTAACGATGCATTGTCATGGGTAAGTCCGGATGTCTGATTGCGGCCAAGGCATGATGGCCCGGCCCGAAAATTTGCGCGAAAAGCACATGAGAGGCCGCCTTTGTCAAGGCAGGCGTCGCCCGGGCAGCATCTTGATTCGAACTTCGGCATTCGTCCGTGGCTGTGTGAAAACTCCGCACCACAGTCAAAGTGTAGAATTTCCTCCGCCTGATCGTGATCAGCGTGGCCGAGCCGTGTACAATGGCCGTCACATTGGCGGGAGGACTACCATGCGCATTCGCACATTGACTGTCCTGGTGATGCTGCTTGTCGGCACCTGCGCATTTGCACACGCACAGACAAAGCCGATGTCCATCGAGGTGTTTCCTTTCGAATTGGAAGACAAGAGCGCTGGCGCAGGCATAATTCCGCCGGATGAACATGATAGGCGCTATCTGTCCGAGTCGGCACAAATGGCGAAGGACATGCTCTCCCAGTCAGGGCGCTTTACAGTGCTTGATGTGCCAGCCGGGGATGAGCAGGCGGTGGCGCCGCACGGATTGCGCAATTGCGGCGGCTGTGAAAGCAAGATCGCCAAAGAGCACGGCGCGTCTCTTGCCTTGCTGGGCGTCGTAACGCGCGTCAGCCGAACAGAGCATACGATGTTCATTCGCATTCTCGACGCTGATACCGGGCAACCTGTTTCGCAGGGGTTTACCGACCTGCGCATGGGTGCGAATTACGCGTGGCCCCGCTCCGTCAAATGGCTGATGAAAAACAGAATTCTTCGATAGGGCGGCAAGCCACCCGAGTGCGCCATCGGCAGCGCGAAGGATTCCCAGCTAAAATCAAACTGATACGTTGATAGCCGGCGCTGGCCTGCTAACCGCCGGCAATTGCCGCTGGCATTGGCGTGGGCGATGGTTCAAGAAGGATCAACGACAGGCCCTCCTTCATGTCCTCCATGCGCCCGCTGATCCCGCTCCTTATTGCCGCCGGCATCCTGCTCGGCGGCAACGGCCTGCAGAGCACCTTGATCGCATTGCGCGGGGCGCAGGAGGGGTTTTCGGCCTCGACCATCGGGCTGATGGGGACGTTCTATTTCGCCGGCTTCCTGCTCGGCTGCCTCGCCGTCACCCACATCATGAAGGCCGTCGGCCATGTCCGCGCGTTTTCCGCGCTGGCGGCGATCGCTTCGGCCGGGACATTGCTTTTGGTGCTGGTCGTCGACCCGGTCATGTGGTGCGCGTTGCGTCTCGCCGGCGGCTTCTGCTTCGCCGGCCTGTTCACCATCATGGAAGCCTGGCTCAATTCCGGGGCCGCCAACAAGGACCGCGCGCGGGTGCTGGCCATCTACCGGATGGTCGACATCGGTTCGGTCACCGGCGCACAGTTCCTGATCCCGATCGTTGGCGCCGGCGGTTTCGCCATCTTCGCCGTCATGTCGATCATGATCACGCTCTCGCTGGTGCCGGTGTCGCTCGGCGATCGCTCCAACCCGACCCCGCCCGAAGACGTCAAGCTCGACCTCGCCCGCGTCTGGCGGATCTCGCCGCTCGGCTGCTTCGGCTGCATTGCCGTCGGCGTCACCAACAGCGCTTTTCGCACTTTGTCGCCGGTCTATGCCGAACAGATCGGCATGTCGGTCACCGACGTCGTCACCTTCGTCAGCGTCGGCATATTCGGCGGCGCCATCATCCAGTATCCGCTCGGCTATCTGTCCGACCGCTGGGACCGGCGTTCGGTGCTGCTGATAACGACGTGCTGCGCGCTGCTGGCGTCGCTGGCGCTGGTGTTCTGGGCGCGCAGCGATCCGTCCCTCAACTTCGTGATCGTCTTCATCTTCGGCTGCTTCGCCATGCCGCTCTATTCGCTGTCGGCGGCGCACTCCAACGACCGCGCCGACAAGGGCGAGTTCGTGCTGATCAACGCGGCGCTGATGCTGTTCTATTCCTTCGGCGCCATTGGCGGGCCGTTCGCCGCCTCGACGGCGATGCAGTATTTCGGGCCAAGCGCGCTGTTCGTGTTCACCGCCACCGTCTACGCCATCTTCGTCGTGGTTATCCTGTACCGGATGCAGGTGCGATCGGGCGTGCCGGCCGGCCATCGCAGCCGTTTCATCGGACTTTTGCGCACATCGACGGTGTTCGCCCGGCTGGCCAAGCGCAACGATGATTCCGACGGGCCTGCCAGTAAATGATGACGGCCCGCCAGGTCTTGAAACCCGGACAGCGGCTTGACGAAAGCCCGCGCGGCTGAAATTGAAGGAGACCTTACACTTTGCCAAAAGCGATTTGATGCACGTCATCACCACCCAAAAAGAACTCGAGACCGCTCTCGCCGCGTTCGAAAAGTCGGATTTCGTCACCGTCGACACCGAATTCATTCGGGAGACGACCTTTTGGCCGATTCTCTGCCTGATCCAGATGGCAGCACCCGGGGTGACGGCGCTGATCGACCCGCTGTCACCCGATATCGACCTGAAGCCGTTCTTCAGGCTGATGGCCAACGAGGCGGTCGTCAAAGTCTTCCATGCGGCGCGCCAGGACATCGAAATCATCGTTCATCTCGGCGATCTGGTGCCGCATCCTGTGTTCGACACCCAGGTGGCGGCGATGGTTTGCGGCTTCGGCGACAGCGTCTCCTATGACCAACTCGTCCAGAAGGTCACCGGCGCCCGGCTCGACAAGTCCTCACGTTTCACCGACTGGCGCCACCGGCCGCTTTCCGAAAAACAGCTCGACTACGCGCTTGCCGACGTCACTCATCTGATCGAGGTCTACCAGCACCTCAGCACGGAGCTGGTGCGGGAAAACCGCGCCCACTGGCTGAACGAGGAGATGGACGTGCTGACCGCCCGCGAAACCTACGATCCGCATCCGGAGGACGCCTGGAGGCGGCTGAAGATGCGGCTGCGCAAGCCGCAGGAACTGGCGATCGTGCAAGCGGTGGCGGCATGGCGCGAGCGTGAGGCGCGCGAACGCGACGTGCCGCGCGGCCGGGTGCTCAAGGACGACGCCATCTATGAGGTGGCGCAGCAGGCGCCGCGCGATGCGGCAGCACTCGGCAAGCTGCGCACCACGCCGAAAGGCTGGGAACGCTCGGCGACGGCAACGGCGCTGCTTGGCGCGGTCAACAGCGCGCTTGCCTTGCCCAGGGAAGAGATGCCGAAGCTGCCGAAGAGTTTTCAGCCGCCCGAAGGCTCCAATGCCGCCGCGGAACTGCTGAAAGTGCTGTTGCGGATCGTCGCCGAAAAGGAGGGCGTCGCTTCGAAGGTGCTGGCCTCGAGCGACGACATCGACCGCATCGCCGCCGAGGGCGAGGACGCCGACGTGCCGGCCTTGCAAGGCTGGCGACGCGCCGTGTTCGGCGAGGCGGCGCTCAAACTGGTGCGCGGCGAGCTCGCCATCAAGTTCGACAAGCGCAAGATCGCGCTGTTCGATTTGTAGCGTCTGCGACGTCCTTCTCCCCTTGCGGAGAAGGTGGATCGGCGCGTTAGCGCCGAGACGGATGAGGGGTTCTGTAAGAAACGCCGCGTTAAAATATTGAATGATTTTAACGATTTAATGGCCGCGATCCTTCCAACACCCCTGCCATGAAAGTAACTTCAAACTCTGTTTCATTTCAATCGGATAGCGGCTTGGGCCAAGGGCTCGATTTCAAAGCCGATATATCAGAGAAAGCGCCCGCGTACCTTTCATCTACGATGGCGCCCGGCGCCGGGCGATGTGTCTCATCCGACCGAGTTGAGCCTGTCCTCGGGCTTGCCAAAGGCATGACCCGTGGGCTCGGCCACCTTCTCCCACAAAGGGGAGAAGGGCAGTCAGCGCTGTTTCTGAGCGGCCAGGTGAAATACCGCGATGACGATCACGGGTATCGCCAGAAGCGCGAATTTGATGACGATCAGCGCCGAGGCGAAGGACAGCGAGTCCGGATTGGCCGACAGGAAATCGGAGAGCATGCGGGCCACCGCGATGTTCTGCGCATAATCGGCAAGCGTGTAGGGCAGCACCAGGACAAGCGCGAACAGCGACTGAAGCTGGGCCGACAGAGCCCGGAAGTTCTTCAGCCGCCGCCCGGCGGCAAGGATCAGGCTGACCAATGTCAGCGACAGCAGCGCCGGAAATAGCAGGTCGAAGGTCAGGTAATGCCAGACCAGGATGATCTCGCTGCCGCGACGCCCGAGTGCCGTCAGCCAGGCCATGCCCTCGTCCGGGGTGAACCCGGCAAAGCGCAAATCGAGCGACGGCAGGCCGCCGCTCAGCTGGCGGAAATAGAGGAACTCCATCGCCGTCATGGCGACGAAAACCCCCGCGCAGACAAAACAGAGCGCGGCAGCGTGGCGCGACAGCCGCAGCATCATTGCCGTCAGGCTTCGTGCGAACTGGTTAGGCTCCGCCGGGGTAATTCGGGCTTTCGCGGGTGATCGTGACGTCATGGGCGTGGCTTTCACGAAGTCCGGCGTTGGATATGCGTACAAACGTGGCGCGGTCGCGGAAATCGGCAAGGTCGCGCCCGCCGACATAACCCATAGCGGCTTTCAGGCCGCCGGCAAGCTGGTGCAGCACGCCGGACACAGGTCCTTTGTAAGGCACCTGGCCTTCGATGCCTTCCGGCACCAGTTTCAGCGTGTCGCGAACCTCGGCCTGGAAATAGCGGTCGGCGGAGCCACGCGCCATGGCGCCGACCGAGCCCATGCCGCGATAGGCTTTGAACGAGCGGCCCTGATGCAGATAGACTTCGCCCGGGCTCTCGTCGGTGCCGGCCAGCAGCGACCCGATCATGGCGGCACTGGCGCCGGCGGCGAGCGCCTTGGCGAGATCGCCGGAATATTTGATGCCGCCATCGGCGATGACCGAGACGCCCGATTTCTGCGCCGTCTCGACCGCCGACATGATCGCGGAAAGCTGCGGCATGCCGACGCCGGCGACGATGCGGGTGGTGCAGATGGAACCCGGCCCGATGCCGACCTTGACGGCATCGGCGCCGGCATCGATCAGCGCCAGCGTGCCTTCTGAAGTGGCGACGTTGCCGGCCAGGATGCGGACCGAATTGGACAGTTTCTTGGCCCGCGTCACCGCATCGAGCACGCGTTGCGAGTGACCATGCGCGGTGTCGATCACCAAAAGGTCGACGCCGGCATCGATGAGCCGCTCGGCGCGCTCAAAACCGTCATCGCCGACGCTGGTGGCGGCCGCCGCGCGCAAGCGCCCCTGCACGTCCTTGGTGGCGTGCGGGTTGAGCTGCGACTTCTCGATGTCCTTGACGGTGATCAATCCGACGCAATTGCCGCCGCTATCGACCACGACCAGCTTCTCGATGCGGTGCTGATGCAGGAGCCGCTTGGCCTCGTCCTGATCGACATTTTCCTTGACCGTGATCAGGTTCTCACGGGTCATCAACTCGTAGACTTTCTGGCCCGGGTCGGAAGCGAAGCGCACGTCGCGGTTGGTCAGTATGCCGACCAGCCGTCCGACCGTGTGCCCGCCAGCGCCGCCATTCTCGACCACCGGAATGCCCGAGATGCTGTAGTTGCGCATCAGCCCCAGGGCGTCGGCGAGCGTCGCATCGGGGCCGATGGTGACGGGGTTCACCACCATGCCGGATTCGAATTTTTTGACTTGCCGCACCTGCTCGGCCTGTTCGGCAGGCGAGAAATTGCGGTGGATGACGCCGATGCCGCCGGCCTGGGCCATGGCGATGGCAAGACGCGCCTCGGTGACGGTATCCATGGCGGCGGACAGGATCGGCACGTTGAGGTCGATGTCGCCGGCAATGCGGGTGCCGATATCGGTTTCGCCGGGCATGACCTCGGAATGACCCGGCTGCAGCAGCACATCGTCAAAGGTCAGCGCCAATGCGCCCGTGGACGTTTCGATAATCTTTGCCATGGCCAGCCCTCGGAATGCATGAAAAGCGCTGGACCGGATGGACAGCGCCGACTCGTCTTCTTCCCTTTCAGGATTGGCGCTGGCTCGTAACACGTCCCGTCGCCGTTGAAAAGCCGATTGCTTGTGCACGACAGGGCCGCGAACTCAGCTTAATGCCTTTCGCGGTGACGGATGGCGACCGGCATTCACCGCTGGTGATTGGCGAAAGCCGAAGCGGCCGCCTCGCCGACGGCGCTGCTCCGGAGTTTTGTTGGCATGCCCGCTGCCAGGTCGCTCAAATGTGACAGCAAGTTAAGGCGACATCCAACGCAACCCGTGGTAACCGCCCTGCCTGTCGGCTTGCCCGGTCGGCAACAATCGAATCCGGACGCGCTCCATGAACCGCACCATTCCGCTTATCCTGGCGGTCGCCCTTTTCATGGAAAACATGGATTCGACCGTTATCGCAACGTCGCTGCCGGCGATCGCCGTCGACCTCCAGACCAGCCCGGTGGCGCTCAAGCTGGCGCTGACCGCCTATCTGGTGTCGCTGGCGGTGTTCATTCCGATCAGCGGCTGGATGGCCGATCATTTTGGCGCCAAGACCGTGTTTCGCGCCGCGATTGCCGTGTTCATCGTCGGATCGGTCGCTTGCGCGGTGTCGAATTCGCTGCCGGCCTTCGTGGTCTCACGCTTCCTGCAAGGCATTGGCGGCGCCATGATGACGCCGGTGGGACGGCTGGTGCTGGTGCGCGCCACGCCGAAGAGCGAGCTCGTCGCCGCGATGTCGTGGCTGACCGTTCCGGCATTGGTCGGGCCGCTCGTCGGGCCGCCGGTCGGCGGTTTCATCACCACCTATTTCAGCTGGCACTGGATCTTCCTGATCAATGTGCCGATCGGGCTGATCGGCATCTGGCTGGCCACGCGCTTCCTGCCGGAGACCGAAGCGGCGCCAACGCCGCCGCTCGATTTCATCGGCTTCGTGCTGAGCGGCCTGGCGGCATCGGGCATCGTTTTCGGCCTGTCGGTGGTCAGCCTGCCGGCCTTGCCGCCGATTGCCGGCTTCCTCACCGTGGCTGTCGGGCTGGTTTCTGCCGTGCTTTACCTCCTGCATGCGCGCCGCGCCAAAAATCCGCTGCTGGCGCTCGAACTGTTCCGCAACCAGGTGTTCCGCGCCTCGGTCCTCGGCGGCGGGCTGTTCCGCATCGGCATCGGCGCCGTACCCTTCCTTTTGCCGCTGATGTTCCAGATCGGCTTCGGGCTGACGCCGTTCCAGTCGGGAATGATCACCTTCGTGGCGGCGATCGGCGCCATCGGCATGAAATTCGTCACCGCGCTGATCTTCCGGGTCGCCGGCTTCCGCCGCGTGCTGATCTTCGGCTCGCTGATCGCGGCGGCGTCGATTGCCATCAACGGCCTGCTGACGCCCGAGACGCCATATCTGCTGATCCTCGCCGCCTTGCTCGCCGGCGGCTTCATCCGCTCGATGTTCTTCACCGGCATCAACGCGCTAGCCTATGCCGAGATTTCGACCGCCGACACCAGCAGGGCAACGCCGATCGCCGCAGTGTTCCAGCAACTGTCGATCGCGCTCGGCGTGGCGCTGGCCGGCGGCATTCTGGAAGTGTCGACGACAATCCATGGCGGGGCGCTGACGCTGAGCGACTTCCACATCGCGTTCTTCATTGTCGCGGCGGTGTCGGCCGCCGCATCGCTGTCATTCATGCGGCTGGCGCCCGATGCCGGCAACGCGGTATCGGGACATGGCGGGCTGACGGCGCCGAAGACGCTGGGAGTGGGTCCACCGGGATCGTAGGCTCTCTCCCTTCTCCCCTTGTGGGAGAAGGTGGATCGGCGCGCAGCGCCGAGACGGTTGAGGATGTTGGACGGAATGAGGCGTTGGTGATTTTGCCGATGTATACGAGAGTTTGCGTCAAGCTGGAGCACCCCTCATCCCACCGAGCTTCGCTCGGCCACCTTCTCCCACAAGGGGAGAAGGAAAGGACGCTAACCCTTAAAATCCTTCGCCAGCAGATAAAGCTCCACCGACTCGTCGCGCGAGGCCGGCGGTTTGACGTGGTGGACCGAGCGGAAATTCTGCTTGAGCCTGGCGAGCAATTCGTTCTCGGCGCCGCCCTGGAAAGTCTTGGCGAGGAAATGGCCGCCCGGCTTCAGCACCGAGAGGGCGAAATCGGCGGCCACCTCGCACAGATACATGGTGCGGATGTGATCGGTCCGGCGATGGCCGGTGGTGGGTGCGGCCATGTCGGACAAAACGATGTCCGGTTGGCCACCGAGCGTTTCGGCGAGCTTTTGCGGCGCCTGCGGGTCGAGAAAATCCATCAACAGCACCGGCGCGCCGGGCACCGCGTCCATTTCCAGATAGTCGATGCCGACGACATGCGGGTGTTCGGCCGTCGATTTCGTGCGCGCGGCGGCGACCTGGCACCAGCCGCCGGGTGCCGCGCCAAGGTCGATGACTTTCATGCCGGGCTTGAGCAGATGGTGCTTGTCGTCGATCTCGATCAGCTTGTAGGCCGCGCGCGAGCGGTAGCCGTCGGCCTTGGAACGCTGGACATAGGGGTCGTTGATGTGGCGCTGCAGCCAGCGGCGCGACGATTCCTTCAGGCCGCTTTTCTTCTTGATCCGCGTCTTCAGCACGCGAATGCCCGCAGAGCCTGGTTTTTCCGGTTTCCTGGTCATTGCCTGACTTCTTGTTTGAGCATGATATTTTCCGAAAACCGGTTGCCACTTTTCGCTGACACGGTCCTGCGGTTCGGGATCATGCATTCTGGTCTGAGCATGATCTTTTCCGAAAACCGGCTGCCACTTTTCGGGATCATGCTCGGCCCCGCCCATTGTTGCGCCAGACACCGTCGTCGGCCATCAATTCGCTCAATATGCCCTCGCGCAGGCCGCGGTCGGCGACGCGCAGCCGCTCCGACGGCCACACCGCGCGGATCGCTTCCAGGATGGCGCAGCCGGCCAGCACCAGATCGGCGCGATCGGCGCCGATGCAAGGATTGGCGACGCGCTGCTGAAAATCCCAGCCGACCAGTTTTTCGACCATGCGGTCGACGCTGTCGCGATCCATCCACAGCCCGTCGACGCGGCGGCGGTCGTAGCGGTCCAGGTCGAGGTGGACGCCGGCCAGCGTCGTCACCGTGCCCGAGGTGCCGAGCAAGTGGAATTTCGGGCTGGCGAGCACATGGCTCAGCCGGTCGCGCCCGTCGAAGGCGTGCAGGCGCACAGCCACATCCTCGACCATGGCGGCAAAGATCTCACGGGTGACGGCGCGGCCGCCGAAGCGCTCGGCCAGCGAGACGACGCCGACCGGCAGCGACGTCCAGGAGACGATGTGGTTGGCGAGCCTCGGCGAGCGGTGGCCGGTGAGATCGATCAGCGCGATTTCCGAGGAGCCGCCGCCGATATCGAACAGGACGACGCCTTGCGTGTCGCGGTCGACCAGCGAGCCGCAGCCCGACACCGCCAGCCGCGCCTCGGTCTGGCGGTCGATGATCTCGAGTTTCAACCCCGCCTCGCGCTCGACGCGGTCGAGGAACTCGGCGCCGTTGGCGGCCGTGCGGCAGGCTTCGGTGGCGATCAGCCGGGCCTTCCTGATCTTGCGGTTGCGCAATTTGTCACCGCAGATCTTCAGCGCCTCGACCGCACGGTCCATCGCCGGCTGCCCGAGCCGGCCATTGGCGGTGAGGCCCTCGCCCAGCCTGACGATGCGCGAGAAAGCGTCGATGACGCGGAACTGGCCGTGGCGCGTCGGCACCGCCACCAGCAGCCGGCAATTGTTGGTGCCAAGATCGAGTGCCGCAAACACCGGCAGTTCCTGCAGCGGCGGGCGGCGAGCAGCCGGCTCCGGCCGGCCTGGCGCAACCGACGGCAAGGCCGCGACGATCGCCGCGGGCGGGCGGCTGGCCGGAGCGCTGACAGCAGCAGACGCCACTCCGGCCGCAGCGAGGCGAGCGTCGTCGCGCGCAAAAACCTTGCGGCCGCGCCGGCGTTTGCGCCGCTTCCTGGTCTTGGCCTTCTGGCCATTCTGATGCTGGGACGCGTCGCCTGCCTGTCCGTGACCGGACCAAGGCTGCACCGGGCGGCCATTGTGCCGGCCGGTGGGTGAGCTTGCCTGGCCCGAAGGCGGCGGCGAAGCCCTGGACACGCCCACTTCCGGCGCGCCGGCGCCGGTGTCGTGGTCTTCCACTTCAGTTCCTTCCGGCGCCGCGCGAACCGGAGACCGGACGCAGCAGGCGCTTTCATGTGTTCCAAGTTGCCACCAGACTAGCAGCGCCGGGCCGGATCACCAAGAGCGCAGGGGTCGAATTTGTCGGCGGCATTGTCTCGCCGCTCCGCTCGGCCCGATGATGGCGGGACAGCGCCCCCCTCTGTCCTGCCGGACAGAGGGGGGCGCGAAGGATCGCCAGCCTTTCCTTCTCCCGCAGCAGCGCCTTGCCAGTTGAATAGCCGGCTTCGATAAGGCATTTCTGAAATGGCGGGTATGAAACATTCGAAATCGCGGGCAGTTTTCCTGACGCGAACCGAACGGGCAACGGGGCTGCAACGCATGATCGTCACGCCATGAACTGGAGGCGTTATTTCTGGCCGGTCGTCGGCGTTGCGGCGGTCGTCTTCTCGCTATGGCTGCTGCTGCACGAGCTGCGCGGCATCTCGCTCGACGACGTCTGGGACGGCATCGTCGCCATCCCTGCCCGCGGCTGGGTGCTCGCCGCGCTGAGCTCGGTCATCGCCTATGCGTCGCTGGCCGGCTACGATCACATCGCGCTCCTGCATATCGGCAAGAAAGTGTCGCGGCTGTTCGTCACCCTGTGCTCCTTCACCACCTACGCGCTGTCGCACAATATCGGCGGCTCGGTATTTTCAGGCGCGGTGATCCGCTACCGCGCTTACGGAACCAGGGGCCTGACCGGACAGGACGTCGGCATTCTGGTGGCGATCTGCTGGATTACCTTCGTGCTGTCGACGGTGTTGGTTTCAGGCATCGTGCTGGTGCTCGCGCCGGAGATCGTCGACCGTTTTTCCGGCACGCCGCATCATCGGCTTTCGCAGGCGGCGGGGCTCGCGATGCTGCTCGTGGTGGCGGCCTATGTCTTCGGCAGCTGGCTGCATCTCAGGCCATTGAAGATCGGAAGCTTCCAGGTCCATTATCCGGCGCTGCCGATCGTCGCGCGGCAATTGCTGATCGGCCCGATCGAGCTGCTGGCGGCGGCGGCGATCATCTTCTTCGCCCTGCCCGAAGCTGGCAATCCCGGATACTTCGTCGTGCTCGGCGTCTTCCTGATGTCGTTCTCGGTCGCCCAGATCTCGCATGCGCCGGGCGGGCTCGGCGTGTTCGAGGTCGTCTTCCTGGCCGGCCTGTCGCATATGGACCCGGTCGGCGTGCTGGCAGCACTGCTGGTGTTCCGGCTGTTCTACCTGATCATCCCGCTGGTGATGGCGCTCGGCGTCGTGCTGTATTTCGAGCACTCGCAGCTCGGGCGAAGGGAGAATTGAGGGGCGGCTTTGAACCACGCCCTTATGAAACGTGCCGATTGAAATGCCTTCGGCAGGCTTGACTATTTTCCGACGGCGGCTACAAGGCACGCGCGGCGCCATCGTCGCCCTGCCGCGTGGTTTTCAACAGCCGCGCCTGCTGGGGAATAGGTTAACGGTAGACCCACGGACTCTGACTCCGTTAGTCCTGGTTCGAATCCAGGTTCCCCAGCCAACAGTTTCCGCAATTAAATCAGCCCCTTATGCAGAACAATCGCGACCGAAACGTGTTGCATGGGTTTCCTGCCCTGTAGCGCGCAAACCCTTGCATTCCGGGCATGTCCCGCCCCGTCCCTTTCTGTCCATGCAACACGATTGCAACACGGATCAGCCAATTGTTCCCGCCATGTTCCTAGAGAGCGCGCCTTCGCCGGTGCCAATTGCGGTGCCAATTCTTTTCCTGCGATTGTCGGCAGGTCCGTGCGACAATCCCGCCGGGGAATCAACGCGGGATTTCATACATGACGAAACTGAGCACTCTAAAACGACGATGATGGACAGCGATAGCGCGGCTGCATTAGTTTACCATGATCTCAAAACGTCTCAGCGCGCGACTTTCCAGGTTGCCGCCGAGTGAGGTCGTTGGTTGACCGAGTCGCTGGTGCTAGTCCATTCTGGTGCGCTGTTCGGCATGTTTTCGTTGCTGAACAATCCAGCCAGCCAACCTGCGACGCTGGAAGCACTCAAAGCCCCGGTCTGGTGCTTCGTGGCTGGCCTTCTGCTGGCGCTGGCATAGGGTTTCTTCGCTTGGATCAACTGGTCGATGCACTCGTTCAATTACGCGTCCTCGGCACGATACGATATGCTATGGACGCTGAGAAGTGGATCGATCCTCCACACTTCCAAAGGGCGTTGGACATCACGAACTGAGGCAGCATCGCTTGCGGTTTGCTTTCTGCCCTATCCATTGCGGCGGGCGCGGCTTTGATCCTGCATGGGGACTATCTAGCTGCAATATTCGGAATTTGATCCCGCCCATAGACCGCCACCGTGAGGGCAGCGGAGTCTCTGGGCTCATTTGGGCGTGTTAGAACCAGCGCTCCCGGCGCTGGTCGCCGGCCACAAGAACAAGGCCCAACAGCAAGCCTACAGCCGCGCCCAGCATGAAGGCGGACGATAGCGTGCCAGGATTTTCTTGAACGACACCGGAAGCAGTAGACGCCCTTTTGCGAAGTGCTTGCGTTGTCCGAGACACGCTATCGGCCGCGCCCTCATACCAACCAGTAGCTTCCTCGACCACCTCTTCAGCGTGCTCCGCGAGCGTCCGATTGATCTTGTTGATCTCGCGTTTCAGTTGCGCAACTTGCTTCTCCAAGGCCTCCTGCGCTTCGCGCTGCGTCTCCGTCGGCTTTGCGTCTTCGTTTGGGTCGTCGGCCATTGTGATGATCTCCCTTTTGGGTGGGGGCTCAACGGCCGCCGCCGCGTATGGTTCCTCAGCGACAAAAAGCCCGCCACCTTGAAGGCAGCGGGCTAGCAGCGGCAGAGTTTGCCGCCCGTCAGTGACGCTCTGCCGGTGCTTCGAGAAACTCCATGAAGTTCTCAACCACCTTGTCGATCGGCATTGACCGCGCATTGCATCCGCGAAGAATGGCGGGCGGCGATCTTGACAATTTTGAAGCTGGGAAGCGGGCGCCGTATGACCGCACTCTGCTTGACCTTCAGGCAGCGCTCGAATGGGCCGGCGTCGAGTTCATCCCCGAGAACGGCGGCGGCGCCGGTGTGAGGTTGCGGAAATGAAGACCAGGCGGCGCAAAAGATTTTGGGATCGAGCGAGAATGCGCCGGCTCTCCTCCATGACGGATCGCATCTCCGCAATCGTGGCCCGCGTGGCATCAACCTGCAACCGCGACCTCTCTACGTCCACGTTATCGATTTGCCACGGGTCCATTGCCGTAACTCACTGCGACTAGCGTTTTCGAGGCGACTAGCGTTTTCGAGTTAGAAATCGGGCTTCCCGCATAAGTGACGGCCAGTCGGACCCCAGAAGAGCGATAAGCTCGCGAGCCTGCTCTTCGGTTATATTCGCCTCTTTAACCAAGCGCTGAACGACAGAGTCGTCAGGGGCCCCGCTGGGTGTTCTGTCCCTATCGTCAGCCATCGGAAAAAATCCTTAGGTAGCATAACGCGACCATTTGGACTGAGTTCCTCCACAATGACTTCCGCGATCACGGGATTACTCGGATCTCCCCAAGCTCGGTAGTATCAAGGCGGCGGACGCCAATCCGCTAGGCCGGCGCCCGACAAGGCAATCTACCCCAACGCCCCCCCAAGTGGCGCCGGCCACTTTCAGCCCCCTCGTTCGAAAGTTGGCTTCCAGTCGCGATTGCGCGCCCGCTGCTGGCCTTCGTAGAAGAACACCTGCCGTCGATCACCACCGGCAGCCTTGCAATTTGAGCAGATAAAGAGCCCGACCAGGTCGTCATGCATCGAGCCGTGGTCACAGCCGAGCCTGTCAATCAGGGCCTGAATGTCGAGCTTCATCGATTTGCAGCACATCGGGTGTCCGCAATTCACATAGATGGTTTCGCGGGCGGCCAGGGTGTCGGCGAGGGTCTTTGGGGCATGGCGATCTCCGTTGAAGGGCTCGCCGCAACGGGGAGGAATATAATCCTGAAAACGAGGGCGTCGGCAATAGGGGACGCCCACTCTTTGACATTGGGTTGATATTAGCTCAGGGGCCTCATTTCTTTCGGCCGGACTCTTTGCGACCTTCTCGCTATCGTGTGCGGCAACGGCGCGGCGTCTTGAAGTATCCGCTTCATCGGCTCGTTGCGTTTTTCGTCAGTGTGAGCACGATAATGGAACGTCCAAAATCCGTATCGGAGATGATCGAGCGCTACGACAGCGATTTTTACGAGCCGATAGGGCGCTTGATAATGCAGTTTGGATTTCTGGAATTCCATATCGATCGTTGGCTGTCCGCGCTTGGCGCCGACCAACCGAAGCTGCGGAAAGCGAACAACTTGAATAACAAAATCACTCTGTATGGTCAGATCATCGACCAACACACCACCGAACCGAATGACCTTGCCGAGCGCGATCGCCTCGTCCAGCAGATGCGCGAACTCAACACGTTTCGCAATCGTGTCGTTCATGGTCCGTGGAGCGTATACCTCGGAGAAAAGAAGGCTTGGCAGAAACTCTCAGTCAACCGGCAAAATGCAACACACCAATTCTTTGAGGTGACTGCCGATGAAATCCGGGTGGCTGCTAGCGACCTCGCGAAAATCCAGGTAGAGGCGTCTCACTTTGCCTTTGGCTTTCTAGTACCCAAAAAGGCATAGCAACGAGCGTGGCAGGCGACAAAAGACTAACGGCTGGGTAGCTCTGGCTACTTGCGCACGATCCATTCCAGCAAGTCAGGATCGACGTCATCGCTCCCGGTAAAGTCGCTGATCAAAAGCGCGGCAACCGACCGCCATTTGTCTTCAGGGATCTTCTCTTCGATCACGGTTTTTATGAAGGCGCTGCGCAGGATATCGCAGTCAAAAACCGATACCTGGGCGCCTGCCTGGGGTTTCGCCATCTCAGCCCTCCTGCCTCTTGGGCGGAAGCACTGCCATCTCCCAAGCGTCCGCAATGCCTCTATTCGGTACGGACGACGTTGGGATTGTACGCTCTATTGCGAATTTCGCGAGTCCGGCCTCGCTCAATCTGGCGCGGCCTTCAATCCTCTTCCCGGAAATCCTGCAGCGATGCGTGCCGAAGATCCTCCTCGCACCTTAGATGCTTCACGCGGGCCTTGATGCCCCGGCTTGACCCAGTGCGTTGCCGGCCGCTTTGGCATATCCTTGGGCGGTGGCCCGGCATGTTCCTGCACGCGCTTCCACAACCGCTCCCGCATCTCGCGGTTGACGCTCACGAACGCACTGCCGACATATTTCCGGGTGCCTGGCTCAGCCATCAGAGCAAACGCCGGCTTGCCCCTCTCTCGTTCAACGCCGAGAAGTTCAAACTCGCTTTCGGTAAAGGATTTTGTCTTCAGCCAATTGGTGGTCGGGCCGCCGCGATATTTGCTGTCTCGACGCTTCGATACCATCCCCTCCAGGCCGGCCGCGTCGATCAGATGATAGATCGCATTTGCCTCGCCCGGCATTGTCTCACTAAACTGGATGCGGCTGTCAGCCCCTATTAAGGCCGGCCAGGATTTCCCGCCGATCCTCAAGTGCCATGTCGCGCAAGTCGTGGCCGTTAAGATGCAGCAGATCGAACGCGACGAAATAGAGGTCGTGCTGGCGCCTCGTGATTGCCTTGCGCAGCGGCAAAATCCGAAAGGCCAGCGTCATTTAAGACGACGACTTCGCCGTCGATGATGGCGTTCTGTACGTTGAGACCTTTGGCTGCCTCGACCAGGTCGCGGTACTTCGATGTCCAGTCTAGGCCGCGGCGGGTGAAGATCCGAGCGCCGCCGGCGTCGATGATGATTTGGGAGCGGTAGCCATCGAATTTGGCTTCATGCATCCAGTCGTCGCCTTGGGGCGGCTTGGCGACCAAGGTAGGCATCATCGGAGGAATGAACTCAAGCCGGCCGGGCCCGGCACTCACTGGTTTACGCACGAATTCGAGTTTAGGTCCGTCCGATCTGGCGGCTAGGGGAACGGAACGTGACCATTTTACTAAATTAGTAATGATGCATGAAACGGCATATTATTCGTCCCAGCCGGCGGACACGGCCCATACCCCCGCCGGTTAGGCCCGACGGTCGGTTGCCTACCCCGCAGCGGCTGTCGGGCCGTCCCTATCACAGTTCGGGACGATCAACGTGGGCCGAGATAGAACCAACAACCCCGCAACCGGATCAAGGGCAAGCGCCACGGGCCGCCTGCGAAGGACGAAGCAGAGCATTTCGAGTTCTGCCCCGTGTGTGGCCAAACGTTCGACAAGCGAAACCTTGGCGAGGTGCTGCATCATTATCTCCCCGACCATGAGCCGTTGAAGCTCGATGGATAGGTGAGTTGGCTTTCGCATACGGCTGGGGTCATCCAGAATTGTTGGCGGTCCCGACCAGGCGGTACCGGAATCGATTGCGGATGCGCTCGTTGAAGAAGCGGCCCTTGGCGAATGCGGCTCGGAACTCGGCGAAGGTCTCCGGCGGCACATCCTCAAACTGGTAGCATTTGCCGCTGGCCACGAACCACACCGGGAGGGTCCTACGATCCGGATCGTATTCCGTTTTGCTTATCGAGGTGGACGGCATGACGTTCACGCCTTGGTTCGGCGCGGAATTGTGGCCCCGTTGGTTCCCAGCACGGCAATTTAAAGGTCGGCCAGATGACCCATGCAGCTAGGGGGTTTCGTCCCGACCAGCCTTACCAATCGCCTCAAGCAATGAAGCTAGAGTTGGCGGCAGTTCTGGTTCGACCTCCAGCCCAAGCAGCTTATGTACGTTACGACGATTGTCTTCGGTGCCGATCAATTCGCGAACGGCATCGGCAAGGGTCTTATGGCCCGCTGCGTCACGCTTTGCCATGTCTGAATGTCCCAACCCCGCCCGAGCCGCAACTCGCAGGTCACGGAATGGTTCCGTCAAGGGTCAGGAATGTTTGGGACCTAGTGGTCAAAATCCAACGCTTGGTACCCATACCGGCGATTGCCAGAGTGTCCCTGTGTCGGGGTGGAGAGCGGACGTTTCTAGCGGTATTGTTTCCGCATGCTGATGCTCGCTGCTGTGCTCGATCTTGCCTTCGCCGCCTTCCATCTGGGATTTTGGCGGCTTTTCGGATGGCCGGCCCGGCTGAAGGGTTCGGGCAACCTAAACGCAGCAATCACTCAAACTCTGAATGTCATGCTGACGTTCACCTTTGTGTCTTACGGCGCAACATTGCTTTGGCTTTGGTACCGGGGGCTAATTTGGCCGCCACTTCTGTTTTTCGGAGCCGCTTTCTGGGCCATTCGCCTGGCTGCACAGTTCGCGCTCTTCGATATGCGGCATTGGCAATCCAAGCTGATCTCGACAGTCTTCGCCGTCTCGGCTTCTGCCCATGCCCTCGCAGGGTTATAGGAGGCAGAACAGTAAATGTCGGCTTCTGGTCGCTTTCGGAACTCCGGGTACCAAGCGTTAAATTTTGACCAACAGGGCCACGCATGTCGACCATCAATCTTAATCAGATTGTTGTGTCCGCTCTGCCAACGCAAAAGCCTGCAAGTTCCTCGATTTGCCAATGGCTTGGTCAGCGTTCGCAATGATCGAGAAGAACGCAGCGCGAGCGATGTCCTTTTTTGACGCGTCCGGATGCTCCTTTTTTGCAGCCTTTAGGAGCTGTTTTGGTGTCATCTCTGGCGTCACTACCCGCATCAGCGTATCGCTAATCGCCTGCAATTCGGTCGGGTTCATAAGAGCATCCTCAATAATGGCCTGCTGGCTTAGTCTTATCTAAAGGTGTCTTCTCTGTGTCGTAGCGCTGGGGCAATCGGACCAACAACGAAGGCACGGGCTTGTCCTCATCCGGCGATACGGCGCCTTGTTGGCAACCCGAACCATTGTCCCCAGATCGCGTTCCTCCAGAAAGAGAAAAGCCCGCCGCACCCTTTCGGCACGGCGGGCGGTCCTCCCAGTCGCTTACGTCATTCGATGATCTTGATGATCTTGCGTGTGCCTGGGTCAACGACAACGGTCCGGTTGTCGACGACAACGGTGCGGTATTTGGTGTTGGGGACTTCATGAAGTTCGACAGTCTCGGGCAGGGTTGAGCCGATATTGAGCTCCACTCCAGGGATTTTCACCGATGCGAGCGGCTGCTTTTTCACGTATTCCCTAATGACCGTCTCCTGTTCAGGCTCGATGACTACGTCCTGAGCGGCAGCGGCACCGAGGCCCGCCAGCAGCAGAAATCCCGCGGCTGCAGTGGAAAGATGCATTCTCATAAGTGCCTCCTTTGTGTAGCTCTGTTCCGCTGAACGCGTCTTCGCGCCAGACTTAACAAACCCCAGCCAGCTGCATTTGTTCCCCAAAAGTCCCTCAGGCTGATGCACGACAGGACCTAGGTCTCGCCTGTTTTGGCATAATAGGCCGGACATAGCGCCACCCGGAACCGCCGCTGCGCATAGTCGTTGATCCCTGCAAGTTCGCGGGAAGGAGCCCATGGAAAATAGTCCACCAAGCTCGCTGGTTACTCGCTCCGGTCTTCACAGTTTCGATCACATTCCTTGCGATTGGAATAATCGTTAGTTAGGGATCGTTCTAGGAACGACCGGACTTGACGATTGGACGGAGCGACGAACTGAGATCTGCGCAGCTAAGTCCCTTCCTGCGCTGATAAAGGACCACCCGCCATTCCTCGATTTGGCGGGTGTGGTCCGTGCGGCTGACCAAGTCCGCTCAGGAGGCCTGTCAGCGGTTTAAGGTCGCGAGGCAGCATCACCTCACAGCAGGTCTTCGGCAACCCCGTCGAATTTCCTGAGGCCTATGCTTGGAGGCTTTCGCTTAAGAAGCCCCTGTTCACTTGCGGCCGCCTTGAAGGCATCGAACGCGGCTTGTTGGGTGCAGTGTCCAGCCAGGCATTCCTCGATCATTCGAATTGCTTCAAGTCGGGATGGCTTGTCCATGAATGGCCATGGTTGCTGAAGCGCCGTCTCAGCATCGGGGATCGACGCAATCAGCATCGATCTGTCATTCAGGTAGATTGTAATCGGAATAAACGCCGGCATCTTTGTCGCTCGCCAGGATTGAAGGCGGCTAAACGCGAAGACAAGGCAGTGGTTGCATCGTTGTGAATTCCGAGCGCCGCTGTCCGATACGGAGGGACGATGGCGGACGAAGACGAT
The DNA here is from genome assembly GCF_055811335.1 of Mesorhizobium sp. WSM4847. Taxonomy (NCBI): domain Bacteria; kingdom Pseudomonadati; phylum Pseudomonadota; class Alphaproteobacteria; order Hyphomicrobiales; family Phyllobacteriaceae; genus Mesorhizobium; species Mesorhizobium sp. WSM4847. The sequence continues at coordinate 77,658 of NZ_JBVVPY010000029.1, forward strand.
GACTATGAACCGGTCCAAGCGAGAATTATCGGCATCGACCACCCTCTGAACGCGAGGATGATCCTGCGGCGTGTGTTTCCAGCTCTTCGTGATGGCTTCCGCCCTCACCGCGCCCTTGGCGATCGCCTGCTGAAATGCGATGTCTTTCGAAGCTCCAAGCGGGGCAAACGTCTCGTGCAGTCCAATCGTGTCGGCGCGGAGCTTCAAAAGGCTGTCGGAATATCGGCCAATGATCCGCGCCACCAAGTTGGTAGGGATTGGTTTACCATCTCGGATCGCAGCTGTGATCGTGCGGTCGAAACGTTTGTCGCGTCGCTTCCGAT
>NZ_JBVVPY010000030.1:0-74433 GCF_055811335.1 Mesorhizobium sp. WSM4847
CACCCCCAATGCGTCCTGGGTTAGCGGCGGCCTTCTGTACTCGCCTCCTTGGGAATAAGCGGAGTTCGGTGCCGATCAACATGTCAGCCGATGGGGCTTCACTTTGATCGACACCGAAGGTGGGTTCGATCCCTGGCGCAGAACTTGATCCGAGGAAATTCAATGCCTGACCTCCGCCATAAGATTCGCGAATACGTTGAGCAGACCCCTTTTGTGGATACTCACGAGCATTTGATCGACGAGCGACAGCGCGTCGATGGAGTGGTACACTCGAGATTTTTCCAATCAAACGATTGGTCTTATCTCTTCCAAGACTATGCCGGGGAGGATCTCGTCGTTTGCGGTATGCCGCGGAAAGACTTTCAGAGCTTCTTGAACCCCAACTTTAGGAGCGAAGAAAAATATCTCTTACTGGCTCCGTACTGGAAACGGATAAGGAACACGGGCTATGGACTAGCGCTTCGTCACACTTTTCGTGGTCTTTACGGCGAAATCGACGTTACAAGCGATACGTTTCCTCAGATTGCCGAAAAGTACCACGAGTTCATTAGGCCTGGCTTTTACGCGGAAATTCTAAGGCGTTCGAATATCGAATATTGCCAAGTAAACTCGTTGCAAAGTTCCTTTATGGACAGTACTACGCCTAATATCCTTGCGCAAGACCTTAGTATTCTAAGTCTTTGTCGGTGCAGTGCCGCCGATTTCACGCGGATCGAGGAAGAAACGGGGTTACGCCCTAGCTCGCTCGACGAATGGCTTTCAATCATCGATGACTATTTCCGGAGGTGCGGGTCCAAGGCTGTCGCGGTGAAGTGCCAGATCGCGTACACTCGCGCCTTAGACTTCGCTCCAGTGACTAAAAGTCGTGCCGCTCGCCTTTTCCCGAACCAGGCGGATCTCACTGGCGCTCGTCATTCGCTCGGCGCAGATGATCTGAAAGCAATTCAGGATTTTTTGTTTCGGTATTGCATAGGTAAGGCTGAAGAGTATGGGTTGCCAGTAAAGTTGCACACCGGATATTTGGCCTCAGTCGGCGTCATGCAAATCGCCCGTGTCCGAAGCAATGCAGCCGACCTATGCCTATTGTTTCAGGATTATCCTGACGTAAAATTCGTGTTGATGCATATTGGATATCCATACGGACATGAGTTTATTGCGCTGGCGAAACAATACCCAAATGTGTACATCGATATGTGCTGGGCATGGATGCTAAATCCTGTTGCGAGTACCCGCTTTTTGACCGATTTTTTGGTCGCAGTACCGTCGAACAAGATCTTTACCTTTGGTGGGGATCTTGTAGCCGCGGAACCCATTTACGGGCATGCTATTTTGGCACGGCGCGGTATCGTCGAGGCTGTGCACGAACTCGTGGCGAGCGGGTGGCTCGCTGCCGAGGACATGCCGACGCTGATCGAACAGATCATGCGAGGGAATGCGCACCAATTCTTCCCGAACAACCCTTGTGGTGTAGATGCGTGAACTGGAGGCGTTAGTGGGTCGCAATACGCGGGAAGCTCTTGCAAGAAATCGGTTATAGTGTCTCTGCTTCTTTGCGGCTTGGTCGCGATGTCGGGCATCAAAGAATAATCAGGAGGATTCGCATGAACAATTGACCGGGTGAAAATTAAGTCGGTGGCGGCGGGCCAAGGCGAGCAGTGGGCTAAGGTGAAGGCCATGACCCAAGCTGGGAACGTTTGGATTAGCAGGCGAAGGAACACGCAATGAAAAGTGAAGTTACCGAGGATCAGGTCCGAGAATACCAGGAACGAGGGTTCGTGCACATCCCAGGCCTTTTGTCGCCGGCCGAGGTGGCCGAACTCAAAGCTGCCGTCCTCGATGCTGTTGAGATGATGGCTGGCCGCAAGATCGCCCCAGGCGGTATCGACCGGCCCGACGGCGACGACCGCTACTACGACCAGGTGTTTACCCAGCGGATCAACGTCTCGAAACTTAATCAGACGATCCACCGTTACATCCGCGGCCCCGAGATCGGGAACATGGCCAGTTCCCTTGCCCGCCAGCCCGCGATGCGCATCTGGCTCGACCAGGCGTTGATCAAGGAGCCCTACGGCAACCCGACCGCATGGCACTTGGACAATCCCTACTGGTCATTCTATTCGCGCGACGCGATTTCGATCTGGATCGCGCTCGAGGATGCGACGCCCCTCAACGGCTGCCTGTCGTTCGTGCCGGGCAGCCACAGGCTCGCCGGCTACGACAACACCGACATCGGGAAAGAGCTCGCGGGACTCTTCAAGGTTTACCCCAGGATGGCAGAGACGGACCCTGTCGCGGTGCCAATGCCCGCAGGCGATTGCAGCTTTCACAACGGCCTGACAGCGCATGGCGCCGGGGCCAACATGACCCGCCGCCGCCGGATCGCGATGACGGCGGGCTTCATGCCCGATGGCTCCACCTTTAATGGGCGCCAGAACATCCTGCCCACGGTTTACTTCGAAAGCCTGAAGGTCGGCGACAGGCTCTGCGACGACACGATCAACCCGATCGTCGGGAGAGCATAGCTGGTCGGTCGCAGCCTGAGCACCTTGAGCAGGCTACGTACCCTACGGGACGATGCGGGAGCTTCTCCGATACTCACCCACGAAAAGTGCAGTAGATCAACAATTTGATTATGCCCTCCCGGATACACTCAACTTCTTGATTTCATTCTGTTTTTCGTGGGTCAGAGCCAGAAATCTCCCCGTACTGTTCCGTATATGCCAAGAGGACTTCGCAATGCAGGTGAGGCGAGATCATAAGCGCATGAACTAGGCATGCGGCAGATCGCCCATTTAGGAATACCGGTAACCAGGGATTGGAGTTCCCTTTATGGCTGTAGCTGCCGAATTGGCAATCGAGACCAGACTGAGGATGGCGGGCATGCGCCCGACGCGGCAACGCGTTGCCTTGGCCGATCTGCTGTTTGCCAAGGGTGACCGCCACCTGACGGTCGAAGAGCTCCACGAGGAAGCCGTTTCCGCGAATGTTCTGGTATCGCTGGCCACCGTCTACAACACGCTGCACCAGTTCACCGAAGCGGGCATGATCCGCGTTCTCGCCGTGGAAAGCGCCAAGACCTACTTCGACACCAACGTGTCCGACCACCACCACTTCTTCGTGGAAGGCCACAACGAGGTGCTGGATATTCCGATCAGCAGTCTTGTGATCGACAATTTGCCGGAACCGCCCGAAGGCATGGAAATCGCCCGTGTCGACGTCGTCATCCGTCTGCGCCCCATCCAGCGCTGATCGCTCTTTCCCTTACATGACATCGTCGGGATAGCGCCCGGGCCGCCCCCGATAGGACGGGAACGTCCATCCGAACCAGAGCGCTCCGCCACCCACGGCAAACGCTGCCAGTTTCAATGCCGTCTGACCCGCGAAGATAAAAGGATCGCCTTCAGTCATAGCCCACCGTGAGTACTGTCTCGTGAGGTGATGGCGAACATCGGAAGACCAAGTGCAAACACTAGGAGTAGTCCCTACGACGAAGCACCCGATTGATGTGATTACGTCTGTCGCGCGCGGTATCGGCATCACGCGGTCACATTTCAAACAACGTGACAACGCCGTCGATCATCTCGTGGTATCCAGTCGGACCACGGGAGCGGGAAAAAGCTGGGGGTCAAGCCGCAAGGGCAAACTTGGCTTGCTTCAATCGACCATCGGCAAACCGCCGCGCGGACCTGAAGTACCCTGTGAGCTCCTGCGGGAGACCAACGCATCTGACGTTTTTTGTTCATGCGGGCATTCACGAGGCTGTTGGCGGCGGATTCGGCTGGGGCACTCGAGATCGGGTGATGCGACCAATATCGTTGGCAGTAGTGGACCAGGGAGGTTTTGTTCTGGATCAGATAGGTCTGAAGATTGCTGACCAGTTCGAAGAAGCGCTTGAGCTTGTTGCTGGCATCCGGCAGCCGAGCATATTGCTCCAACTGGCAAAGCATATCCCTCACGGCTCTCGTCGCCTCCCTGACGTAGCCGCTCCAGAGGAGATGACGAAGCCGCGGCACATGAAGCGCAGTGTCTCGAAGGTAAATACTCAGATTGCCGACGCTCTTGAGCCCTTCCCACGCCTGTTCGATATGACGGAGCCGCATCGACAGATGGAACCAGTCGAGAATGTGGGTGATGGGCTGGCGTGTTGCGCCGTCTGGCGCCGGTTTACTCAACCGGCGCCAGAGGGCGCAACAGGAATGGTCGCGGCTCTAATCGCCATTGGATGACAGTTCGGTGGCAGGTCAGATGCGGCTCAAAATAGCTGGCCGATTTCTAAGTTCTATATCATAGATTACGCGGCGTTCTTCGGTCAAGGTTATTATTTTTTTGTATTGCAAGAGATGAATCGCACTACCTGCAAATACTCTCGATCATAATCCAGGATCGATCAGTACTGCAGCAGTAGACTTACTTTAATCTCGGTCATACAGATCGATCTTACTTACACAACCCGTCTCATTGCTGGGCGGGAGACTCTGAACTCTTCTGAGCCGCCGGCGCCCAATGAGGCCAATCATTATGCACCGATTGGGATGCGGACCTTGACGACAGTGCCCGCTCCGGGTTTGCTATCGATGATAAGCCTCCCATTGAGTGTGGCGACCATCTGGGAACAGCCGGTGAGGCCGAGGCCGACGTGATTCCCGGCCCGGGTCGAAAAGAAGGGCGTCTTTGCTTTGCGCAGGACTTCTGGCGTCATGCCGACACCGTTGTCTGCGACCTCCAGGAACAGAACGTTGCGGCGAAAAATAGGCCGGTGCACGACCGATGCCTTTACGACAACGCTCGGCCTGTCGGTGTTTTCGACCGCCGTGAGCGCGTTCTGCACGAGCTCGCTCAGCACCAGTTGAAACTGGGTTGCCGGCACTGCTTGTGTTCCCGCCTCGGAATCGACTGACAGCTGTACGATGCCGTCCCGATCTTTGAGGTCCAGCAAAAGCTTGGCGAGCGGCAGGACATGCGAATCTCGTTGCGAAAAGGCGATCTTGAGCAAACCGTCATTGATGGATTCGAGTTCATTCGCCGCACTGCGGGCAGCCTTCAACATCTCTTCTCTCGGAGGTTGCTCCGAACCGGTACCCTCCAGAAACAGTCGCAAAGCGGTGACGCGGGAGCGCGTCATATGCGCGAACAGCGAGGCGAATGAGCGCATGTGTCGATCGCGACGGCTGACGTAAGCGTGACGCTGATGGGTTATGAGATAGAAGATCGCGACCAGTCCCAGCGCAATCGCGAACATGAACCAGTTGCGGGATGCGGCTATATCGATTTGAGCAGTCTCCTGGAGCGTCGTGCTGTGATCAACGGTGGCGCTGGAGATCTCGTACATGTCTTGTTCGAGATTGGTCATGTGGTCGAGGGCATCCGCATAATTGGAACCAGCTTCGACGGCCGGCGCGACGTTTTGCTCGACTGTCCGACGCACGTTTTCCAGGAGTTCGATGTCTTTCTGCGGGAAGAAATGCTGCAGGTACGGCAGCGCCAGAAGCTGAGCGATGTTGACGCTCACAAGAGCCATTTGCCGGGTGATGTCAGGATCGAGCTTGCCTGCTTCGTCGGCGAGACGGATATAGCCATGGACCCGGACAAGCCGCTCGCGCACCTGGGTCGCACGCCATTGAATCTCGTAGGTCTGGTTGAGGACCTCGTCCGTCTCTTGCCTGTAGCGGTCCGATCGGACGAACGCCCAAGTGCTGAGGAGGAGGGCGAGCGCCAGCCCAAGATAAGGCAAGGCAGCAAAAAAGCGGCTGGTGCCCAATCTCATTGGTCCGCGCGCAGCACCACCGGGAAGAAGACCCAGATAGCATTACGGGCTGGGACATAGGAGGCGGGCAGGCGATCGAAGGGCCAGACCATGAAGATCGGACCTTTCTCGTTCATCGTGATGGGGCGGAACTGCTGATCGCCTTTGCATCGTCCTTGGCTGCGGTCGTCCTTTGTACATTGGCGCTCGACCGCCAGGATAGGCGCATATGACTGGATCTCGCCCATGCGGAGTTCAGACACGAAGTCGTCGTAGGCGACCACCTTGACTTTAGCGACGTTGGCGAGCCCGGTTTTCGCCCATATGTCCTTCAGCAGGGGGCCCCGATAGACGATCTTCTCGTCCTCTTTCGTCCAGGGCGTGCGCGTATCGTAGGTCTGTTGCGGAAATTCGGTCTTCAACTGCTCGACGGTAAGGGTTTGGATGGCCTTGCCCGATGCATCTTCGAGCGTGAGTGTATCGGGATCCGCGAAGGCGCCCTTGCCGGCCGTTGGCCCGGCAACAGCCATGGCGACTGCGAAGGCAAGACAAGAAGCAAGAGTATCACGCCGCATCTGGTTCAACCTCTTCATATTCGCGTGGGCCGTCGTCCTTGGCGAAAAGCACGCAAGGTCCGCGGGACCCGCGGGGATCATACGCATAGCCTTTTAGCGCCAATGCCTGGGTGATATCGCGGATTCCGTCCAGGCCATACAAGTGATCATGCAGCTCTAGGTAGACGCGCTCGATGCCTGGGAGCTTGGCGTGCTGCAAGAGTTCCCTTTCGGCGCCTTCTATGTCCATAACAAGGACGTTGGTGCCGTGCTGGACGATGAAGTCGTCGGCGTCAGTCGAGACAATCGTCATTTCGCGCTCGTACGGCCCCTGATCTTTGTCCATCGAGGACATCCAGAGGTCCTTGCGGACATAGAAGGTGAATGGGCGTGGCGGACCGGCTGCAAGAATCCCTTTCAGTAGCACCACGTTGTCCAGATCGTTGGCGTCGACGACGCGCTTGGCGAGGGCAGCCGACGCCGGATTTGCTTCGAAGGCCCACACCTGAACGTCCGGGATCTGAGCGATAAGCGAGGTGATGATGCCGATGCCTGAGCCGAGTTCCAGAACACGATCACCGGGCTTCACAGCCCTCGATATCCACTTGGCTTCCTTGGCTTCGTAGGTTTCGTTGTCGAGGGCCTGCCAGATGACAGGCGATACGTCGTCAGGGCGCAGGGGCACCTTGACCCCATGGACGGTCATCAATGACATCTAATTAAAGACCCTGCGGTAGCCTGTGTCCGTTCTTCATCAATTTTGCCCGCGCCTGTTTGTAATATTTTTCCGCCGAGCTGGGATCGATGCCGAGGCGATCCGCCATTACCTGGTAAAACTGCGTACGCGTCATGCCTGGCTCGCGACGGGTCATCATGTCGATAATTTCCTGTTCTCTTGGCGTCAGGACGGAATACCGAACGTCGGGCATGGTCATCGCCACACGCGAAAGCCGAACTGCAAATCCGTTGGTGGAAATGTCGTCGAGCACGTCATTAAACACCCCGGGCTCCAGCCCGGTCTTGCCGAGATAGCCGGCCGCGCCGATTTGACGAAAAATTTCGGCCTCAGAATCGCTGTCTGAGCCTGTCACGACGATGTGGATCGCGCTTGGCGAGGCTTCGATGATTGTGCCGACGACGGCAACGCGATCAGCGTCCAGCGTCGGATCGAAGCCGGGAAGTCCCGGATCAATGACGACCAGATCGAACTCAGCGCTCCGAAGCTCTCGCGCAGCGATTTCCAATGTCTCGGCGCCAAGGACAACGCAATTTCCGAGACTCGCCCGAATCTGGTCCATAAGCGCCAGCCGCATCAGATTCTGATCTTCGACAACGAGCGCGCGAAACACTGGCGACAGGTCCTCACTGATCACTTGGCAGGCAAGTTTTCATCTTTCGCGACGGAAAAATAGGGATGCCATCATCCCTTTTTTCCGCGGCTGGACCGGGACAGTCTTGTTATGCGGGAGGAGCCGAACCACTCGGAGCAGTCGATGCCGATCCAACTTGTGTGCAGCAGCAATAGCGAGCCACGAGAGGCGGATGGAGTCGTGGATCTGATCGCGGCGCATCGCCATGCCGTGGCAAAGGTGGAGAGTCTCGGAAAACGGTTGATGCAGGCCGAAGAGGCCGAGGCCGCGCTGATCGGACCACGGCTTGACGCCGTGATGGCGGACGAGGCGCTTGTCCGCCGCCAGGCAGCGATGGCGCCGGTTGCCGATGTTTGCGAGCTGAAAATGAAGGCCGCATATTTCGAGCGGCTCATGAACGACGGTTGGTGCGACGTGGATGCGGATGACTTGCATGAGCTGCTGCGATCTTTCGTGGACTTTCAAATCTAAGAAAAGAGGGCGGACATCCAAGACGCGAACGCGTGCCATGCGGCGTAGGTCAGCGCCGGCACCGCGATGATGGCGATGAATGCGAACGCCCCGGCTATGGACCCGTCCGTGCGGCCCTCGACAGGGTAGTAGTAGCGGCGCGATTGATCCTCGTGGTTCATTGCTTGCGCTCCCCTGCCCGTCTCAGCAGAAGTTCGATGGGATGTTGAAACTTCGTCGCCCAAAGACCATCAGCTTTCATCTTCGCGTTGAGCTCAGCCACCAGATAGCTGGCGCTGACGGTGTTGCCTTTCTGGTCGGTGGCAGCGAACGCGTAGCCGGCCGCGATGAGGGCGGTCCCAAGGTCGATCGTATTGCCGTCGAGTTTCGCGCCACATACCACAAAGGTCGCTTTGTCGAGCGCCAAGGCGATCGGCTGGCAGGTCACGGCCGCCGTCGAAAACAAGGCGGCCAGGTGGGCGAGCGAGACGTTGCCGCAATCGAGCTCCGCGCCCTTCGCATCCAGCGTGATCGTGCCGCGCAAGCATGATTGCACGCCATAAAGCCGGTAGAGCTTGCCGCGGTCGCGCCACGTATCTCCCGTCAGCAGTTCGACGCCTTTCGACACCAGGAAGGGCGCGGCTGTCGCGCTGGCTGGCGCGGCGCCTTCGGCACTCACGGCGTGGGCGGTCGCGAGTGTGATAAGCGCGGCGAGGCTAGTTCGCTTCATCGGTCTGGAACTGTTTGCCGAGATCTAAGGCATGTTCGAGATCCGGCCGCAGGGACCTGCCCTCCTTATTGCGGCCGATCGCAGCCATGTCGAAGAAGACCATGGAATCGTCGTCGTAAGCGACCGAATAGGGATCGTTGGCATTGCCGGCCCCGACGAGCGCAAAGCACGAGACCGCGTCCGGAACGCCGGGCTGGCTTTTGAGGACCAGCGTCTTGCACAACATGACGGAGGCGCGGGTGTTGTAAACAGCGCCGTCATAGTCCTGCACGGCCTTCGTGCAATCCCACTCCTCAGCCTTGTAGGTGATCTTGGACTTCGGACAGGCCACGAGGCCCCGCAGCCTATAAGTCACGCCGTTGATAACGCGTTCGGTCGCGGACCTGATCTCCACCGGCTTTTGTAGCGGTGTCACCTCGCGCTGAAAAAGGCCTCCGCGTGCGTCGTAGCGCTCGTAGACGAAGGTCTTTTCGCCAGGTTTGGCGAACTTCTGCAGATACGCGGTCGACGGCTGCTCGAACGGATGCGGCTCGTTCGTGCCCAGATCGGCGGCGGATAAGACGGTGCTGTGGAGCAACAATGCCGCAAGGAAGAAAAACTGCTTCATCGGAAAAATGGCCTCGACTCTGCTTCTCGTATTGACACTTTACTTTGGCTCCATGTACCCATAGTAAAATGTCAAAATCGGTAGCGCAATGAAAAACCGGATCGCGCTTGCGCTTTCTCTCTCAGCCGTCATGGCGCCATTCGGCGCACATGCGGATAACACGACCTCGACGCGCATCGCGGCGGCGTTTGCACTGCCGGCCCGCCCGGCGGTTTCGACCGTTTCCGATGCTGATCACGGACCGACGGTTGGCGGCGGGTGTGCGCCGACGGATCGCGGGCGCGCCGCGGCCTTGGTGCGCCAGATCGCCGAAGAAGAGGGCTTCGATCCCGATCTGAGCGAGGCGGTTGCCTGGGCAGAAAGCGACATGGGCGGCAATCAAGGGCCGTCCCGCGCGGGCGCTCTCGGCATCATGCAGCTCATGCCGGCGACAGCCTCGCGCCTCGGTGTGGCCGACAGATGTGACGCCAAAGCCAACATCCGTGCCGGCGTCCGCTATCTGAAAGCGCTTTATGAGGAGTTCCATGATCCGCTCTTGATGTTGGCCGCCTACAATGCAGGCGAGCAGAACGTTTACAAAGCCAACGGCATCCCGGTGAACGACGAGACCACGAAATACGTGGTCAAAGTGCTCAATCGCTGGAAGCTCGGCAAGCTGATCAAGGCTCCCATTCCCAACCCTGTTGATCATCGTCCTGCAGCCGCGACCGACGCGGTCGATGGCGTCGCCTGGCAAGACGGACACGTCGTGGATTTTGGCAACTGAAAAAGGAGTGACATGGCGATGGATTATAAAAAGGCGGGCAAATTCGCCGTCCAGTTTATGGCCGCTGCGGCGATCGGAACGGCGCTCGCGCCGGCGAGCGCATACGCGCAGTCAGCCGCCCCCGTCGAGGGCGTACTGGAATGGTTCGTCGGTGTGCTGCAGGGCAGCATTGCTCGATCTTTCGGGATCATAGCAGTTTGCTTTCTCGGCTTCCTTGCCATGACCGGCAGGCTGGTGTGGATGATGGCGCTTTCCATCATTATCGGCATCGCTCTGGTCTTCGGTGCTGCAGCTCTGGTCGATTCCATCCGGTCTACCGCTGGAGGCGCGTGACCCGATGGAGGACGAAGAGGTCTATGTCGAGCCGGTCAGCCTGCCTCTGACGCGTCCGCCGATGAAATGGGGTGTGCGCTACGAGGTGTTCGCGCTTAACGGCATGGCTGCCGTCATCGGATTCATCGCGACCAGCAGCTTCACGCTCGGCCTCGGTCTATTCAGCGCGACCCATTTGATCAGCGCCTATCTGTGCCAGCGCGACCCGTACATCTTCCACATAGTCGAACGCCGACTGTCGAAACGGGACGCGGTCGCAAACTCGGGCTTTTGGGGCGCGAGGAGCTATTCGCCGTGAGCGTGAACGCCGACCTGAAATTCGCGAAAGCGCGCAAACGGGAAAAGCCTGTCGAGGCGCATGTCCCCTATTTGCGCCATGTCGACGACAATCTGGTGGTCACCAAAAGCGGCTTTCTGATCGGCGTCATTCAGCTCAGCGGCCTGCCCTTCCAGACCATGGATCAGGCAGAGCTCAACAACCGCCTGTTCAATCGCAACACGACATTCCGCAACCTCTCCACCTCCCGTTTTGCCGCCTATGCGACCATCATCCGGCGTCACGTCACACCAGAGATCGAAGGGGATTTCGACAATCCTTTCGTGGCGGAGCTCGATGCCCGCTACATGGACGAGTTGGGCTCGAAGAACCTGTTCGTCAACGAGGCTTTCCTGACGCTCATCCGCCGCCCGATGGTCGGGCGCGTCGGCTGGGTCGACAAGGCGCTCAATGCGTTGCGCCTCAGGACGGCCGGCGAAGAGACTCGTGAAGAGGCCATCGCCGAATTGCACGACGTCCTCAATGGCGTCACCAAGGACTTTTCCGCCTATGGCGCGCGGCTCCTGGGCGTGGTGACGCGACGCGACAGCGTGTTTTCCGAACCTGCCGAATTCATCGCCAAGATCCTTGCCGGCGGCGCAGATGTGGAAATGCCGCTGCCGCGCATGAGCTTGGCGACCGCCTGTGCGACCCGGCAAATCTTCTTCGGCAAATCCGCTCTGGAGATCAGGGGGGCACATGAAAGCAAGATTGGCGCCATGGTGTCGATCAAGGAATACCCGCCCTTCACGGCACCCGGGTCGCTTGATGGCCTGTTGCGGCTGCCGCATGAATTTATCCTGACGCAGTCATTCGCGATTGAAGATCGCGTGACGGCCATGCGCCGCATCAACACCATCTCGAACCAGGTCAGCGGTTCGGATGAGGCGGGAACCACGGTTGAGGATTCCGTGCACGCCGGCGCTGACAAGCTCGCCGGCGGCGAGGTGGTTTTCGGGCAGCACCACATGACGGTGATGGCGCTGGCTGCCGACATCCCAGGGCTCAACCGCTCCTTGTCCGACATCACGGCCGAACTGTCGCGCATGTCGATCGTCCCAGTGCGAGAAACGCTCAATACTGAACTTGCGTTTTGGGCACAGCTGCCCGGCAACTTCAGCTACATTGCGCGCCGCGCCCTGATCTCGTCGCTGAACTTTGCCGGGCTGTTCTCGGGCCACAATTTTCCCTCAGGCCAGCGTGAGGGACTGCACTGGAAGCGGTCGATCGCGCTCCTCGAGACGACAAGCCAGACAGCCTATTATTTCAACTTTCACGTCCACGACGTCGGCCACTTCACTGTTTTCGGTCCGACCGGTTCGGGCAAGACGGTCGTGCTGTCATTCCTGATGGCGCAGGCGATGCGGATTTCGCCGCGGCCGCGATGCGTCTACTTCGACTATATGCGCGGCGCCGAGCTTTTCATCCGCGCGCTGGGCGGCCGCTACGAGGTCATGGAGCCGATGCAGGCCACCGGCTTCGCGCCGCTCCAGCTGGAAGACACGGCAGAAAACCGCACGTTTCTCGAAGGGCTGCTGCGCTACTTGCTCACCCCTGACGACGGTTCGCTCGACGTCGCGGAAATGCGCGTGATCAACACGGCAATCGACAAGGTCTACAAGATCCCGTGCCAACAGCGCACGTTCGATCTGCTGCCGGAGGTGCTGCGCGGCTCGCTGGCGCCCGGGATGAACGATCTCGCGGCGCGGATTGAACCGTGGCTCGACCCTGGCGACAAGGGCTGGCTTTTCAACAACCCGGTCGATCTCGTCGATTTTTCGAAGCCGGTGGTCGGGTTCGACATGACCAAGATCCTGGCCGACAAAAAATTGCGCTCGGCCGCTCTGCTTTACATCTTCCATCGGCTGGAAGAGATCATCGACGGCACGCCGCTTCTGATGTTCCTCGATGAAGGCTGGAAGCTGCTCGATGACGAGGTGTTTGCCGCCTTCATCAACGAGACGCTGAAAACGATCCGCCGGCGCAATGGTGTCGTCGGCTTTGGCACCCAGACGGCCGAGGATGTGGTGAACTCGTCGATCTCGTCCTCGCTGATCGAGCAGACGAAAACCAACATCTTTTTCCCCAATCCGAAGGCGAGCAAGGATTCCTACATGGCGCGCTTCTCGCTGACGGCGAAGGAGTTCGAGTTCGTGCGCCGTACGCCCAAGGAAACGCGCACGTTCCTGGTCAAGCACGACAGCGATTCCATCGTGGCGAAGCTCGACCTGTCGGGCATGCCGGACCTCATCAAGGTGCTGTCGACCAACGAAGCCAGCATCAAGGAATGCGAACGGCTGCGCGAGATTTACGGGCAAGAGCCGGAAGCGTGGCTGCCATACCTTTGCGGATGGGAGAGCGAGCATGAAGAAGCGGCTTAGCAGCGTGATCGCCGCGGTCGCGATCATGCCTGGACAAATGGCGGTTGCCCCGGCGCTGGCCCAGATCGCCGTCATCGACAATTCCAATCTTGATAAGCGCGCGCAGGACGAGCAGCACAGCACAAAATCAGACGAAACCAAATCGGACGAGAATGAGAAGAAAAAGAGCCTCGTTTGCACCTATACGAACAAGTACAGGTCACAAATGTTCAGCCGCTCCCCTGGCGAGGCGCTGAGCCGCGACGCCGAAAACGCAAAGCTCATCCGCTACTATGCGCAAAAATATGGCGTTCCGGAGGGCCTGGCGCTCTCGGTCGCCTACCAGGAATCCCGCTTCGACAGCTGCGCCGGCTCGCACACCGGCGTCAAGGGCGTGATGCAACTAACAAAGGCAACGGGCAGGCAGCTCGGGTTCGATCGCGACATCAACGAGCAAAACATCGAGGGCGGTGTGAAGTATCTCGGCAAAGGCGTCGCGCAGTGTGGCGCCAGCAACTACAGCTGCCTCGCGAGCTTCTATAACGGCTCGAATGCCGCCGAACAGGCTGAGTGGGCTTCGGGCGTCGGCCGATGGCACGGCACCTTCGACAATTACGTCTCCAGCGGACAAGCGCCGGCGGCGTCCCCGCCGGCGATCAGCATCGTGACATCGAGCGGACCGGGCGGCGCCGCTCAAAGCGGCGCTCTCGATTCCGTCTCCAAAGCCGCGGCCGACCTCGACACCAGCTCCGCACAGATGACGGCCAATTCCTCGGGGATCGACGCGCTCGCCGGCGGCGTCGGACAAGTTGGCGAATACAAGGACGCCTGGGAGCTCAACTCGTCCGCGCGAAGTCTCAATGCCGGCCTCACCGGCCAATATATCGGTCAGGCCTCGGACTTCACCGCCCTACTGGGTCAGTTTCTTTCGTTGAACAACGTCGGAGCCTCGCAGACCGCGCGGATCATTGCCGCGCCGCAAAGTGGATCCCCAAATCCATTTTCATGCGACCCGGCCGAGCTTCAACGCCTACGGATCGATCAAAACCAATGGCTACCTTGTGCCAGCCAGAACGCGCACACCGCTTCCGGGAACGCACAGTCCATGCAGATCAACGCCGATCCAACCGGCGCGCGGCGCGCGATCGAAGCAATCCAGGAATAGGAGGTCTGAGAGTGAGAAAAATCGCTTTCGCGGCATGTGTAACACTTCTGTCCAGCGTCGCTCATGCGCAGATCGCCGTCATCGACAATGCGAATTTGGACATTGCCCGCCAGAACGCGGACAACACCAATTCGATCATGGGCTCCAACAAGGACATCCTCGAGAAGAGCAATCAGATCCTGCAAGCCCTGACCGGCAGCCGCAACGGCTCTCTCGGCATCGGCCAAATGGGCCTGGGCGGCAATATGTCGATTGCGCAAGCGCCGAGCTTTGGATCGATCCTCAATGGCGGCGCCCTCTCTTTCGGTGGGCTGTCGCCGCAAATCCAGAAGATCGCCGGAGCGGTCATCAACGGCCTGCAGCTGGTCAAACGGCTCCAGCAGATCAGCGGCAATGGCAGCAGTGCCGTCAACACAGCCTATAGCGGCAGCGTCAACGTCGCGTCGCTGTTGAGCGCCCTCACCTCGCAGGCCTCCCAAGGCGTCGCGCAACGCGAGCAGTCGTTGCAGTCGGCCAGCGGCCAGATCGGACAGGCCGAGGACGTCAAAGGCTCGGTCGATCAAAACACACGCATGCAGCTTGAGAACGCGCGTGCGGTCAACGAGCTCATCGGCGTGCAGAATGGTGCCGTCGCCGCGCTCAACGAGGAAATGAAGACCCGGCTGTTGCGGCAAAGCCAGGTGCAAAAGCTGATGACGCCGGCGCAAGTCAATCCGTTCCAGAACTTCGGCACAAGCGGGAACTGATCGTTGGCGTCAAAAGCGAAAAGGAGGCCAGATTTGTGGCGCTGGGCCGCCGTGGTCGCTCTGGGGGCGATGAGCGTCATAGTGGCCGGGTGCGCCAAGCCAGGTCGCGAGCTCAAAGCGCCGTGCGCGCCGCTGGCTTATGTGGGCGATGCGAGCTGCGGGCCCTTGAAGCCGGTCAACGCCCCGCCCTTCGATCGTGTTGTCGAGGATGGATGAACGGCCTGGCGACAAGCATTCTGGGAGGCATCGACGACGTCGGAAAGGGCTTTGTTTCCAGCGTCTACATGCAGCTTGGCTATGCGCTTGGGAATGTCTACGCTCTCATGCTCACCGTCTACATCATCTGGTGGGGCTATTCGATCCTCAGCGGCCGCGAGACGATCTCTCCGATCGAATCGGCATACCGCCTCGGTCGCGCGGTGGTCATCTATCTGCTGCTGAATGGTTGGGGCACGTTTTCCGAGACGATCTACAAGCTGGTACAGGCCGTGCCGAGCGAAATCGGCAAGATCATCGTCGGGGCCGTCTCGCGCGCCACCGGCAACCAGCTCTCGGATCAAGATGCGATCCCGGCCCTGATCGACAATCTCTACCGCGGTGCCCAGGACGTTGCCAATCAGGTCTACAGCGGCACTTTTTACGACATATTCGGCGCGCTGCTTTCCACCATCGTGCTTCTGGCCGCCATCATCTTTTCGGCGCTTGCGATCGCCGCAATCATCGCGGCCAAGATCATGCTGTTCATCACTTTGGCGCTGGCGCCGGTCTGGATTGTGCTTTGGCTCTACCGGTGGTCAACGCGGATGAGCGAGGGATTCATTTCGCTCACCACCTATCTGATCATCCAGCAAATCCTGATCTACGGCTTCCTGGGCTTTTATTTTTCGCTGGTCAATCTTGCCTTGAACACTGCCACGTCGGGAGGCGCCAGCGTCGACAACAAGATGTCGATGGTCCTGCCGCTCGTCCTGGTCACGATCATCGGCATCTATGTGCTCATGCAGATCCCGGCGATCGCCTCGATCCTGAACGGCGGCGGGTATCTAAGCACGGTCGGCGCATACCGCTCCTACGGCAATGTGCCCAGCAATGTTGCCCGCTATTCCGGAGCTAGGTCTGTCGCAACCCGGTGGCAGCGGCTGAGATCATCCCGTAGCAGCGAGGCGGCTCGGTCATCCATTCAGCAGGCGGCGCGCGATAACGCGAGACCATTGGCTTAGAAGCGCAGGCATCCGCCTGAGAGGCGCGGCTTCAGGGCTGCAGTGGGAGTTTGGCAATAAGGCTAAAGTAAAGTGACAAAAATACAGGCAAGCATCCCCGCCGAGACCGGCAAACTCGTTGACGAGCGCTACTATCAGGCCGGCGCGACCTGGGAAGACGACACACACCGGTCTCTGAGACGTTCGCGCACGCTGGCCTGGCTCGTCAGCGGCGTCGCGAGTGTGGTTGCGGGGCTGTCGTTGCTGACGCTCGTGCTCATCCTCCCGCTCAAGCAATTCGAGCCCTATGTGATTGAGGTCGACAAGACAACCGGATATCTAGAAGTTGCTCGCGCGCTCAAACCCGGCGATCTGTCGCAGAATGAGGCGGTCACGGCCGCCAATCTCGTTCGCTATATTCGCGCCCGCGAAACCTATGACGCGCGCGAGATCAAGCAGAACTACGATCTTGCGCAGCTTTATTCGACGGGAACGGCGGCCAGGGATTTGACTTGGGCTTACACGCCTTCCAACGCCCAATCGCTCGACAAGGTCTACGGGCGCAACGTCACCGTTTCCGTCGACGTCAAGTCGGTGTCCCTGCTCAACAGCACGACCGCGTCGGTGCGGTTTTCGACCACGACGCGTCGCGAGAATTCTTCCACGACCGACAATTGGGTGGCCGTGGTGAAATTCCGTTACACGACGACGCCGATAAAAAACGAATGGCGCTTCGACAATCCGCTCGGCTTCCAGGTGATGGAATACCGTCGCGATCAGGAGTCGGCGCCGACGGCAGGGAGCGCGCAATGAAGACCCACATTGGGGCCGCCCTGTCCCTGCTGATTTTGCTTGGCACGGCCAGTTCAGCTGCGGCGCGCGACTTTCGTATTCGCTACGTGCCTTTCGACAACGACAATGTGACCACGGTCAATGCCGCGCTCGGCGTCTCCACGATGATCGAGCTCAGCCCGTCCGAAGTCATCGAGACCGTTTCGGCCGGCGACACGAAAGGCTGGTCGATTGTGCCCAAACGCGGCTCGCGCTTTCTCTTCATCAAGCCGCTCGAACGGGACGCCTGGACGAACGTCAACGTCATCACCGACCGACGCGTCTATTCGTTGCTGCTCAAAGCCACGGACAGCGATCGCGACCGTGCGTCCTTCCAGGTCCGGTTCAAATACGCGGATGAGGATCAAGACGCGCGCCTGCTTTCTGAGGCCCAGCAAAGCGCTGCCGATCCCGATCTCAAGAACCTCAATTATGCCGATCTCAACTACAATTACGTCTATGTCGGCGATGATGGCCTGAAGCCGCGCGTCGCTTTCGACGACGGCACCAAGATGTTCCTGGAGTTCACCGGCGACATCCCGGCCATCTTCGTCGTCGACGAAAAAGGTCAGGAATCGCTGGTCAATCAGAGAACCCAGGGAAAATACACGATCGTCGACAAGATCGGCCGGCAATTCACGCTGAGGGCCGACGGCAAAACGCTCTGCCTCTACAATCGAGCGCGGCCGTCCAAGTCGGACCCTGTCTCCGACGTCTACGGGCCGAGGAAGCTGGTGCGCGGGGCCGGCCCCTTCTCTTCCCCGACCGCAAGGGGACGATAGATGAGCAACATCGACTATAACGAGCTTGATGGCGGTCCGACCGTCGCTCGACGCTATGCCGGGGTGGGCGCAAAAGTCGCCATGGTCGCCGCGGGGCTGATTGTGGCGATCGCGCTGATCTGGATCAATTGGCCCCGCGAGCCGCGCTCCCGCGATGCGGCGTCGGATTCTGGCGAAAATTTCAACCCGCCTGAATTTCGCCCGCCGGCGCTGGCCGAGACGCCACAAGCGGCCGACAACACAATCGACCAGATCGTTGTTCCGCCGCCCGCGGAAGGCGAAGCCAGCAAGCAACAGGCCGACAATGTCGATCAGACGGTTGAGCAGGGCGCCGATCTCGATGCGCAGCGGCGCGCCATCGAAGCCCAATTGGCAGCCGAGCAGGCGCGCCGCAAAGCCGAAGAGGAAGATGCCCGCCGCAAGCAAGCGGCTGACGAGGAGGCCCGCCGGAAGGCCGAGGAGGCTGAGCGCCAAAAGGCAATGTGGGAGCGCCTGCGGTCGAACCAGATGATTACGAGTGAGCAACCAAACTCGGCCGCCGGGCACGACCAGCCGGCCCAGGCGCAAATCGCCGCTGACGGTCAGCTTGTTCCGGTTCCGGGCGCCGACAACGATGCGAACAAGGCTTTCCTCGCGCAATCGGAAACACATTCGAACGCGATGGCGAAGGCGCGGGTTTTCCGCCGCACCGATGCTTTGATCCCTGAAGGCACGATGATCCGCGGATTTCTGGAAACCGCCATCAACACCGACCTGCCCGGCATGGTTCGCGCGGTGGCGCGCGAAGACGTCTATTCGCTCGACGGCCGTCGCATTCTGATCCCGAAGGGGTCTCGGCTGACCGGCGAATATCGTTCGGGGATTGCGCGCGGGCAAAAGCGTGTGTTCATCGTCTGGAACCGCGTCATCCGTTCCGACGGCGTGTCGGTCGACATCGCCTCGCCTGGCGCCGACCGTCTCGGACGGGGCGGTCTCGGCGGCCGCGTCGACACGCATTGGCTTGAACGCTACGGCAATGCGATCATGCTTTCCGTCGTTGGCGGCGTTTCGGAATACCTGTCCTCCCTCGCCGACAATGGCAGCGACAGCCAGCAACAGCAGGTGACGACCGTTGACCCGGTCACGGGGCAGACGGTCACGACCACCTATGGCGGCTCCGGTTCGCAACGCGACGCCCGCAGCATCGCCTTCGACAAATCCTCGACGGCGCTGCAACAGCTGGCACAAGAGGCATTCCGCGATACACAGAACATCCCGCCGACGATCTACGTCGACCAGGGCACGCCGATCGTCGTCTTCGTGCGCCGGGATCTCGATTTTTCCGAGCTCTATGCGGATCCGGTAGAAGAGGAGCTGGCTCGACTAAAGCGCGGCGGCAAGCCGGCAAGTGCGCTCGATCCGACGCCGCTCTTCATGACGCCGAAGGCTGAGGCTGATCCCTATTATCCAGGCTACGGGACTCCGGTCAGATGAACGTTGTGCAGCCTGTGCCGAACCCTTGGGCGCGCGCACCGGTGCTGCGCGCCGAACTGGAACCGATCTGGCCCTACATGGAGGAAGAAGCGGTTTCTGAAATCGCCATCAACCGACCCGGCGAAGTTTTCATCGAGCGCCTGGGTACAAAGGAGATGGAGCACGTCGTCAAACGCGAGCTCACCAGAAACTGGATCCGCTCGGTCTCGGTTGGCGTCGCTTCGGCCACCAACCAGGTCGTCAACGAGGTCACGCCGGTACTGTCGGCAGCTCTCCCCTCAGGCGAGCGCTTTCAATGCGTGCTGCCGCCGGCGGCCCCCGATGGCGGCGCGATCTCCATCCGCAAGCAGGTCATCATGGACATGACCCTTGGCGACTACGCCAAGATGGGCGCCTTCGAACAGACCGAGATGGGCAGCGGCCTGGCGCTCTCGGCCGAAGAAAAGCAGCTCGCCGAGATGCTCAACGACAGCTCGCCATTGGAATTTCTGCAATACGCGGTTCTCAATCGGATTTCCCTCATTGTCTCCGGCGGCACGTCGACCGGCAAAACAACCTTCCTCAATGCGTTGTTGAAGATCATTCCCTCTCATGAGCGCATCATAACCATCGAGGATACGCGCGAACTCAAGCCGGCGACAGCCAACACCGTGACGCTGCTTGCCTCGAAAGGCGACCAGGGCCTTGCCAGGGTTACGCCGCAACAGCTGCTGGAGGCGTCATTGCGCATGCGGCCGGACCGGCTGCTGCTCGGCGAGCTGCGCGGTGCCGAGACATTTTCCTTCCTGCAAGCCATCAACACCGGCCATCCTGGTTCGTTGACAACCGTTCACGCCAATTCGGCCCGCTCGGCCTATGAGCGCCTGGCCCTCATGGTCATGCAAAGCAATGTCGGGCTCTCTCGCAGCGAGATCCTTGACTACCTCCGCGAGGTGATCCCGGTCGTCGTGCAAATGGTGCGCGGCGACGGCGGACGCCGCTCGATCAGCGAAATCAAATTCACGAAGGCTGAGACGATCTAACGAGGACGCACAATGGAAAAGATCGCTGGCAGGATTTTCCTGGCGTTGATGGCCATGGTGCTGGGCGCGTTGCTGTTTGTGGTCGCATACGCGGCGACCAACTGGTACAGGACCGGATCGCATTTTCTCTTCGACAGCCTGAATGCGGACCCGCGGCCGGTCTTCGGCTACGCCTGGACGGACCTGAAAGCTGGAAGCTTCGCAAAGCTGCAATACGCCGGCGCCGCGGCCCTATTCGGCTTCGTCCTGCCGCTCGCGATCGCATTCTTGATGCGGCCGCCCAAGCGCAACGACGCGAAATTCATGTCGATGGCCGACGTTCGCCGGGCTGGCCTGCTGAAGCCGAGGGGCATCTTCATCGGACGCGCCGGCGGCAGACTGGTCAACGTCTTTGCCCCGCACCGCGATCGGCGCACCGGCAAATTGCGCCTGACGCGCCCCAGAGTTCGCGGCGGCAAGAAACTTTGGATCGACGGCGATGACGTCGGCGGCTTCGTCATTGGACCGCCAAGGTCGGGCAAGGGCGCGGCGCTGATCATTCCGAATGCGCTGATGTGGCCCCATTCGCTGGTCGTGCTCGATCTGCGCGGCGAGACCTATGAAGCTACGGCCGGCCACCGGGCCACCTTCAGTCAGGTCGTCCGCTTCGCGCCGGCCGACCGCGACGGCAACACCGCCTTCTATAATCCAATGGATTTTATTTCTCTCGATTCGGCTCAGCGGGACATCGACCTGCGCAACATGGCGGCCGCGCTCTTTCCGCGGCCGCCTGCGAACGCCGATCCTTACTGGGTCAACGATGCGCGCCTCCTCTTCACCGGCATTGCCTCTTACGTCATGGAGTCCACGCGGATCGCCGACGAAAACCGCAGCTTCGCCACCATTCTCAAGATCATGAACGGCGCCGACGAGCCGATCCTGGAGTTCCTGGCGAGCCTGCGCGACACCCGCCGGCATGAAGTCTCCGATTTCACGCTGCAGACGCTTCTGCCCTATGCGGATATGGCGGAGAAGCAGTTTTCCGGTCTCTATGCTGGCGTGCGCACCGGCATGGCGCCCTTCCTGAACGAGCGGCTGATGCGGGCAACCGCGCGGAGCTCCTTCGACATCCGCAACCTCAAGACCGAGCGGGTCTCGCTCTATCTCGATTTTCGGCGCGAGCAGATGGCTTCGCTGGGCCCGCTTTTCAATGTGCTCATCACGCAGATGATGAACTTCATGTCCGAATCCATGCCGCGCCCCGGCGAGCACCAGGTGCTTGTCCTGCTCGATGAATTTCAGAACCTCGGCAAGCTCGAGAAGGTCACGGACATGGCCACCGTTCTTGGCGGCCACGGCGTGCCGATGTGGTTTTTCGTGCAGTCGCTCAAATCGGTCGACGAGATCTACCGCAAGGAAAGCCGCGAAACGCTTATCAACGCTGCCCGGGTCCAGATCTTCTTCGGCGCCCAGGAGACCGACGATCTGCGCTACGTTTCCGAGCAGATTGGCGAAACGTCCGAACCCCAGAAGGACGTCACCAGGACGCAGGCGAGCCTTTTCGACACCTATTACACGCGCTCCGTTCACAGCAAGCAAGTGCGTCGGCCGCTGATGCGTCCGGACGAAATTCGCACCATGGACAAGAACAAGGTCGTCATTCTGCCGCGCGGCGAAAATGCAATCCTTGCGACTCGCAATTTCTATTTCGCTGATCGGCAGCTCTCCAGGCGGGCTTTCATGGCGCTCCCGGCGAACGTAAAGCACGCCAAACCAGTCGCTGCCGCCGCTGCCCTCCCCTCTCCGTCCGTCCAGTCGATCGTGCCAGTCGGGCCACGCTACCGCTCCGGCATCACACAGTCGCGGCTGCAGCGCGGTGCAACCTTCGCTGCAAAAATCGGACGTGCCGAGCGGCCAGTCGCTCGTCGTCGCTTGCCCGCCGCGCAAAAGAATGAGCTTGAGGCGACCCATATCCCGTCGGCAACGGCGGCGCCCGTTTCGCCACAGGCTGTCGACTTTTCGGCTTTGGCCGCCCGGGCGGCGTCGACCAGGATCTCGCCGCAAAAAGAGGCCGTGATTGCGGCCATTCTTGCTCAGGCCAAATCCTTCCGTCCGCAGTCGACCGACCCCGAGACGTTCGACCGCAATTTAAGCGTCGTCGCAGAAGAATTGCCGGACGTTGTGGATGCTTAATTCCGCCGACAAGCGTAGCGAGGCGATGTCAATCCATGCAAGGCGGGTTGCATAGGGTGCGGAAACCAGCAGCGAAGCGGCGAACAAACCCGATCGTCGACCACAGTCCGTCGCCGACTGTAATTGGAATGGACAATGTGCTGAGCCGCCAGCAAGCATAAACGCGAGTGGAGCAGATGCGAATCACTTGCTGAAGTGCCGACTGCATTGCACAGTTCTGGCGGGGGGCAGAAGTCACCATGTTGTCAAAAGGTTCTGACTGGCTGCGGTGGGAGCCACATATCCACGCGCCAGGCACCGTTTTGGAAGACCGCTATCCGGCCGAGGGATTTGAGGCCTATCTCAATGCCCTTGAGTCTGCGACGCCGGCGATGCGCGCGATTGGCATCACCGACTATTGCGTCACCGCGTCCTACGAGCGGGTAAAAGCGGCCAAGGATGCCGGCCGCCTGAAGCAATGCGATCTTCTCTTCCCCAATGTCGAGTTGAGGCTCGAGATAGGGACCGTCAGGGGCCATTTCGTCAACATCCATCTCCTCGTCAGTCCCGAGGATCCGGGGCACGTTGAGGAACTGAACAGGTTTCTGCGGCATCTGAAGTTCTCGACCGCGGATGATGAATACAGCTGTACGCCCGACGACCTGACGAAGCTCGGCAAGCGTATGGATCGGTCGATCAGTGACAACGCCTCGGCGTTGCGGGCGGGGGTCACCCAGTTCAAGGTTTCCCGCAGCGGACTGCAGGCAGCCTTCAGGAGCATGGAGTGGGCTCGCGACAACATCATCGTTGCCGTATCGGGCAATGCCGATGGGACCTCAGGCGTCCGGGAGGCCGCCGACCGGGCGGTCAGACAAGAGATTGAAAAATTTGCCCAGGTTATCTTTGCCAGCAGCCCCAAGCAGCGGGATTTCTGGCTTGGCTTAGGCCCTGCAGCAACGCCCCAGGAGATCCAAGACGACTATGGCGCCCTCAAACCTTGTCTATGGGGATGTGATGCCCATGAAATGTCGCTCGTTGGCAAGCCTGCGGAAGATCGCCTTTGCTGGATCAAGGGCAAGGCAACGTTTGACGGCCTGCGGCAGGCCTGTATCGATCCCGATAGGGGCTATGTAGGCCCGAATCCGCCTGCATGGTCATCAGAGTCGCAGACAATCAGTCACATCGAGATTCTGGATGCGCCGTGGGCCCGCACCCCGGCCATCGGCCTGAATCCGGGACTGGTAACCATCATTGGGGCGAGGGGGTCCGGTAAGACAGCGCTTGCCGATATGATCGCAGCCGGATGCGACGCCTATGTTGAGGACGAAGAACGCCCGTCGTTTCTCGAAAGGGCAGGTGAGCATCTGAAGAACGCTAAGGTCTTGGTCCACTGGTTGAGTGGGGAAGCAACTTCGGCGAAGCGTCTGGATCAACCTGGCGCAGACTGGGATAGTTTTCCGCGGGTCCGCTATCTGTCGCAGCAGTTCGTCGACCGGCTTTGCTCTCCAGAGGGCATGCCTCAGATGATCAAGGAAATTGAGCGGGTCATCTTCGAAGCCCACACGGATCGCGACGGCGCGGTGAATTTCCACGAGCTGCTGGAGCTCCGCGCCCAAGGACTTCGGGAATCGCGGCAGCGAGAAGAGTCTGCCATCAGCGCGATGTCTGAACAAATCGCGCTGGAGCGGGAAAAGATTTTGGCCGTCGACGGTCTCAAGAAGCAGATTGCCGAGAAGGAAACCGTCATCAAAGGGTATGAGAAGGACCGATCCGCCTTGGTCCCTTCGACGACCAGCGCTGCGGTCGCCCAAAGGCTCCAGAATCTCCTTAGTGCCGCCGACAAGGTCCGGGGTTACCTCCGGTATTATGCCAAACAACAGGCTGGACTGGAGAATCTTCAGAACGACGTCGTTGATCAGCGGCAGAACCG
This sequence comes from Mesorhizobium sp. WSM4847, assembly GCF_055811335.1. Lineage (NCBI taxonomy): Bacteria > Pseudomonadati > Pseudomonadota > Alphaproteobacteria > Hyphomicrobiales > Phyllobacteriaceae > Mesorhizobium > Mesorhizobium sp. WSM4847. Next base: position 24,529 of record NZ_JBVVPY010000030.1, read on the forward strand.
GGCGCCCCAGCATCTTCGCGACCTGAAAGAGGCACATGCCGCGAGCAAGCTCGATGAAGCTGCTTGGGAGAGATTCCTGCTCGACTTCAGCGGCGATGTGGATGACGCGATCAAAGCGAAAGCCGCCCAGTCCACCAAAGAGCTTGCCTACTGGAAGGGCTCTGCACCCAAGCTGCTGGAAAACGGAAGCTATGTCGCTGACGATGCCGACTTGGTGAGGATCCCCCTGGCGGTTTTGGAGGCGGAGATCGAGCGGATTCAGAAGGTCGTCGCTGCCGACCGGCAGACTGCCGACAAACTTTCTCTCAACGCCAAGCGGATCGCAGAGGAGACCGCCAAGCTTGCTGCTCTGAAAGAGAAGCTGACAGACTGCGAGGCGGCCTCGAAGCGCCGTAGTGATTTGATAGATTCGCGCAAGAAAGGTTACAGGCGCTGTTTTGAGGCCATTCTCGCCGAAGAAGCTGTGCTACGGGATCTCTACGCGCCGCTCATGGTGAGACTGGCCACCCAGGGCGGGACCTTGGGTAAGCTTTCATTCACGGTCTCGAGGGTCGCCGATGTGAAGGCGTGGGCTGACAAGGCCGAGAAGGAACTCTTTGACCTGCGCACCGGCCCTTTTCGGAGGAAAGGCACGCTGCTTGACGATGCCACAAAGGAGCTGAAGGGCGCTTGGGAGTCTCAGGATGCGGACACGATCGCCAGTGCGGTCGAAGGTTTCTGGGACAAACATCGGGAGGAGTTGCTCGAACCGAGCCCCCCGAGATCCAGTGGAACAACGCAAATGGTTGAAAACGTTTGCGCAGTGGCTCTACAGCTCGGACCACATCTCCATCGAGTACGGCATCAAGTACGACGGCGTCGACATCCAAAAGCTTTCCCCCGGAACCCGCGGGATTGTCCTGATCCTCCTGTACCTCGCGTTGGATGATGCTGATGACAAGCCTTTGGTCATTGACCAGCCGGAGGAGAATCTGGACCCCAAATCCATCTACGATGAACTGGTCCCACTTTTCCGGAGCGCTAAGCGCAATCGTCAGGTGATCATGGTCACCCATAACGCCAATCTGGTCATCAACACTGACGCCGACCAGGTGATCATCGCCAACGTCTCGGAGATGAGCGGCAGCGGCCTCCCGGGCATAACCTACCGGTCTGGCGGTCTCGATGAGGCGGATATCCGCAAAACGGTGTGCGACATCCTCGAAGGCGGGGAGGCCGCGTTCCGCGATCGCGCGCGAAGGCTGCAGATCAAATTCTGAGGCTCCCACGAGCGGAAAGGTCTCGTTTCAGCAGCTTTGCGCACAAGGCCTATTTCTCATTGGTCAAACGTCGGAACTGATTGCCGTTGGCGTCATAAAGGATCGTGAATTTCGGTCCCTTGGGGGTGCCACACCTCCAGTGCTGCTACTCGCTGCTGCGTTGCCGATCGAAGACGACGAGGCCTTGAGCGCCCAAGTCAATTGCTGAATTCAGGTATGTTCCTGTCTCGCAACGGGCAGGTTGCGGCCCACATGCTTAGCGCTCGTATTCGTCGTCCTGGCTGCGCTGCGCCTTGCGGTCCTGTTCGTCGGCCCGCCGGCCCTTTTGCTTGGCTGAGTCTTTTTGCTGCTGAACGCGTTGTCGCGCCTTCTCAGCCTGCGGCCCCGAAGCCTCGGGTTGACGCGCATCTTCTCGGGCCGGCAAATCGCGGTCGCGCGCCTCTCTTTGGGGCGCGGCCTCGCCTCCTCCTCCTGCACCCTTTTGCTGCTCGAACTGGAGCCGGGCGAGACGATCGTGCATCTTGTCGTTCACGCCATCGCGGTATTGCTCGAAACGGAGTTGCTCAGCATTGGGAAGCGTGTCCCGCATCCCATCCAATGCTTGATTCACACGCGCCATCTTCTGCCGCATTTCCAAAGGTGTCTGCGCCATTTCTGTAGCTCCTATCAGCCTGGTCAATTCTTTCATGCCGGGATGTGACAAGAACGACGGGGTTAGCCTCGGTCCCCCGTCGTACTTTGAGCGGGCATCTGCCGGCTCCTCGCCTCCCCTACGCGCATGAACCTGGAGGACAGTGTGACCGATCGCCTCGGCCGCGGTCAGCGCTTGGCCGGTCACGCCAGCCGCCCGCATCACGGCGACCGTCTGCTGCCACACGGTGGCAACCGCTCCGCCATTGGCGACGAGTAATCCGCGATCAATTCGACGCTGCTGCTTATCCTCCACGCGCGCGACCGTCTTGCCCCTGATCTGGTAGCGCGGGTCGTCCTTTGCGCGCTTGTAGGCGCCCGCATGTTCCTTCGTATACGGTCGGCTCATTGCGTGATCGTACCGGCGGGTTGCGACCATCGCGATGCCGTGCTCGCGCGCCTTCTCCGCATAGGCTTCCCGCCAGGCATGGAGATCCGCCTTGTAGAATGTCAGCCGCTCGCCGTCGGCCGAGCGCGCCTGCACCATGGCGTGGATATGGACGTGCTTGGTCTCGGCATGGTGTGCAAGCGCGAATTTGTGCCCCGGAGCGCGCTCTTCGAGCACCGCACGGGCGGCCGCCATGATGGCTTGCGCGTCCGTACCAGCCCGGGCCGAGAAAAGCAGGTGATAGGCATTGCGCCGCTCCCGGCCGGAAAGTTTTGGCCGCCATTCCTCAAAAATCGCCGCGGCCGCCGTCGTTGGCTGTTTGCTGGAAACCGCCTGCCCATCCTCGTAGCGAACCTGCTCGTGCGCCCGGATAAATTTTTGCAGGAAGTATTGCGCCTTACGCTCATTGCCGACGGCAGCCGTCACTTCCGCTGCCGCGCGAATGCCGGCCTTCCCCATGGCTTCGTCCAAGCCGGCTTCGATCTTGTCGAGCGCTTTGCTGCGTGAATTTGCCCGCCCGGCGGCTAAGATCTTGGCAAGTGGTCCGGCGCGTTCTCCCGTGTGGCCATAAACGGCGATGCTGTCGCCCGTGCGAGCATAGACGAACGGCTTTGATCCAAAGGCCGTGTTCAACCCCTCGCCAATCGCTTCGTCCGTGACGTCGCCGGCGAGCTCGAACCGCACCTCGATGAAATTCGAATTCTCAAGCTGCGCCTGGAATGTCTCCGTGAATTGGTGCAGGAAGCCGCGACGGTCCTGGGCATTGGCAAGCCCCGGTCCGCTATCGGTGAAGATCTCGATATCGCGCTTCTCGCCCTGTTCATTGGCGCGTGTGCCGATATAGGCAAGCAAGGCGCCCGCCTGTTTGCCATTGGCCGCGCTCGACAGGACCTTGAACACCGCCGGCTGCGCGCCGGCGGCATAGGCTGCTCGCGCCGCAACCGCCCTCGCCTCTCGCGTTGGCCGCGCGAAGTGTCGAGCGGACGGGAGCGCGCCCGACCTTCCGCCGCCCCCGCCACGGCGCCGCCATTCTTCTTCCTCTTCCTTGACGGAGGCGCCGAGTGTGAGGCCGAAAATCGCTATCGCCCCATTTGCGTCGCTGGATGAACGCAGACTCCCGCTGGTGCCCACAGACAGCGGTATCGCGCTGAGCGGTCCTCCTCGACCTGAGGACGAAACAGGTGCCTTTGCGACGCGGGAGCTCGCTCCCCGGTGCTTCGCACTCCCCATCGACGATTGCACGCCAGCCATAGGCGAAGCCACGCGGGCCTGGGTCACGCCACTCGCACGGATGTTCATCGCTTGACGATCGGCCGTCTCCCGGCCAGCCGATTGCAAAAGCTTATCATCGTTAAGCTCCTCGAGATCGCCAGCGCCCGGTATGCGCAAATAGCGTTCGATTTCGGCAGCATATCCGGCGAGACGACCGCTCATGCCTTGACCTCGCTGCGCTTGCGCGGCCTCGCAATCATCGCCTTCAATTCTTCGCGGAACCGACGCACGAGCTCGCCAATGGCGATCAAGGCGCGCTCGAGGTCTTCGTCATACGGCACCCGGCCCTCGTTCATCGCGCGGACCGCCTGGTTGAAATTCACACCGACACGGCGAAGCTGGTCGGTGGCCTCCTCAATGGAAGGTCGCAGCTCCCCCGTCGCCGCCGGCAGAAACCCCGCCTTGGTCCGAACAAGGCGGCGAACGACTTCGCTGACCGTCACCGACTCCCCGTCAGCCATGGCGCGCAGCCGCTCCAGTTCGACGCTTGAGAAGCGCACATGCAGGACTTCGCCATAGCGCCGGGATGCGTTCTGACTTTCTGTTTGGCCGTTGTTGGGTCTCATCTTCAAGCCCGCTTGCGGGCGCTAAGGCCCTTGGGCCGCGCCGCCCTTTTTTCGTGTGTAACACAAAAAAGGCTATCCTGCCAAAGACAAAAAACAACATCACCAAAATATCTTTGCGGTGGTACTCTAAATCACCCCAGCTTTCATTTCCAAATCATCTGCACATGTTGGCAAGGAAACATGCTCCCTCGGAAACATATTGCATCGTCAACTTATCGACAAGCCGACTTAGCGACATGTTTCTTTTTCAGCATGTTACCTTGCTGCGGAATCATCATGCTAACATGGAGGCAGATCGCAACGAGCAGGGAACATGAGCTCGTGCGATCGGGATCGCCGCGACCCCCGTGGGTTAGGTAAGGCGGATAAACCGAGGCATGCGACCGGGGCCAACAGGCACGGCCGACTTGCGCCGGGCCAAGCATCGATGGCGCGGCCTTACCGATGGGCCTCCAGCGTTCTCTGCAACCCTCACCGCGGCGGATGCCGCGGAGCGGGCTGACCTAATCGTTCGGCAGCTTGTGCTTATGGGTCCTGATGTAGTCCTGCACCGCTTGGCGCAGCAGCTCGGTCATGCTGTGGCCGTTGCTGATCGCTAGCAGCTTGAATTGGCGCTGCTCCCCGGCCGTAAGGTAATAGCCGCAGCGCACCATTTCCTCGTCGCGAATCTTCTTGCCGGCAACCGGATCCTGCTTCTGGCCCTGTCGCAGCATTTTGCGGAAGTCCGGCCGAGGTGACGCTGGCGCAGCTTCGGCCTCCGATGCCGCCGCGGATGCGGCGGCAAGCGGCTGCTGGGCGGGATCGGACTTGGGAGCGATGAACATGCTCGGAAGCGCCGGCGGCTCAGTGGAGATCGCTCTCATCATGCGAGCCTTCTTGTCGTCCTGTGACTCCGGGAGGCTCTTGTCGGTCATGCGGCCTGCCTCATTGCTTCGGTGAAGGTCTTCAGGACATCGTCGAAGACCCCTTCACTTTCGGCAATCGCCTTCGCGTCGGGCTGATCTGGGCTGTAGAGTGTCTGGCCGCTTTGCAGGTCCCGATAGGCGACACGGTTTTGCAGCGCATGTTGGGCGATCGGCGTGCCGTTCGCCTGAATGATTGCGCGCAGTTCGCTCAAGGCTCTCGCCTTCGCATCGATGATGGTCTGTTTTGTCAGGACAAACACGGCTGGCAGCGGCCGGCCGCGTGTTTCGACCGCGAGCGGGATGTAATGGTCGGTGATCTGGATTGCGGCGGTCACGTCATCGAGCGCGAAGAAGATCGGCACCACGACGATATCGGAAGCAAATAGGCCGGCCATGAGATTGTCGTTCGTAGTGCCTTCGGTGTCGATCAGCACCACGCTGCGCTCGCCATTATGCAGCTCCGCCGCCTCCAGGATCTCGCGCGGCGTCGTGGCGCTGACGAGCTGGAGTGTCTCGGGACGATTGCCGGCCTCCTTGAGCATCTGGGCCCACCGGCTCATGTTCTGGCGAACGTCGCCGTCGATGAGTGTCACCGCGTAGCCGCGCTTAAGGGCTACGGATGCCAGCGCGCGCAGCAGGGTCGATTTGCCAGTGCCACCTTTGGCGATAGCGGCAGATATGATCATAGCTCGGGGGACCTTCGATGAACCGCTTTTATGCCAACCGCCTGCCCGGCAATTGTCATACCCGAACCCAAAGTGTAGTGTCAATTTATGAGCGATCAACCGGACAGGACAGTGATGTTCAGGGCAGCTTTGGCCGGGATCTCGACGCGCGACGGCTGCGAGGCCGCGCTTGATGCGGCAGCCGCCACGCTGGCATTACAGCGCGCTTGCCTCCGTCGGCATGATGCGCCAGCGCGAGCTGATCTTGATGGTGCCGAACAGTAAGGTGTGCGGAACGGATGATTAGGGCAGTATTGGTGGCCGTAGCGGCGGCGGCGAGCCTTGGCGCCGCCGCTCAAGGTGATCAGTCCAAGGAGGCCGGCAGCAATCCGATGTGGCCAGCGGGACTGCGATGGGATTGCGCCACGGCAGCAAAAATCGTGTGTGAACGCGACGGCTCCTGCAAGGTCGCAAAAGGGGATGCTTCATTCCTGCTCAACTACGACAACAACAATATCGAGTTTGCGAGCGGCGATGTGCGCATCAAGCGGCATTATCAGCAAATGGTGCAGGCAAGCCCTCTGCAAAGCGAGGTCAAGGTGGAGCTTGCCGACAACCGCGTCATCTGGCTGACGGCGGTGGACGCCAGTCGCACCTATTCTGACGCCTGGGTGGGTGCGCTCACTGAATTGAAGGGTGGCGCCGTCCTATTGGAATCCCAAGGCGTCTATTGCACCCCACACAAGTGAGCGCCGCGAACCGGGCCCGCGCCAGGGACGGCACGGCTTCTGTAGCGCCGGAACCGCCAGTGGCCCGTTATCTCCGGCCTCCGCCGTCCCTACGGCGCTATTGGAGGCGCGCTCCGGCTCCGGCTCTTTGGGCATGGGAATTGCGGCGACACAAAAGAAGATGCTCGACGGTCCCGATTGCGGGTCAGATAGGCTCGGTGCCGCTAGCGGGCGATCGCTGCAGGAGGGATTTGGAGGGGTGTACTGATCGACCGCGGAGCTGCGCCGAATCCGGACCTTCGCAAGCAGACGTTCATTGCAGCTGCACCGCTTGCCAGCCATCGGGTCCCCTGGAGAACGCGACAACGCCATCGCCTTCATCTTTCCAGCCAGTGCGAAGCTTGTACTTCACGGTGCATTGCACGCCGGGTCCCACGGCGTTCTTCGAGCACTCTCCGATGCGCAACGTCGCTTGATCAGTGTTCTTTGCTCGCCGGAAAGCGTCCAAAGCCTCGGCCGGCGATGGAATCTCAAGGCCGGCCGCGGCCAATTTCGCACACAGCGGCGGTTCGGACGCAATCGCCGCGGAGAGCTGGTCTTGTGTCGGATAAAGAGCGAGCGTGCCGCTTATGCCGACCAATGTTCCGGATGCCGCCGCCATGATAAGGGCCCCCGCATTGAACATGATCACGGCTTTGGAAAAACGTTGAAGGTCGAGGCGATAAGGTCCGTCGTATAGACCGTCTCACCGTTGCGCTTGAAAGAGTTGTTGCTGATGCGGCCTTCGACCAAGACCACATCGCCGGGCTTGGCGTTCTCCGCCACCCAGGCGGCTTGCTTCTCCTCCAGGATAGTTACCTGGACCCAATCAGTGGCTTCCTTGACATGGCCTTGTTCGTCACGCCAATTGCGATTGGTGGCAATGTTGACCCTCGTGCTTTTGTCGAAGGGCGCTACCGACCCGACATTGCCATGAATGGTGAACCTGTTGACGCTTTTCATCGGGGTAACTCCCTCATTTCCTACCACTAATTTAGCCGCCCGGGGTGACTCGGGATCATGGTCTGCTAAGGTTGAACCAGGTGCGCTGCCGCAGCCCGTTCGCGTCGTCGTATTCGATGTAGTAAGGCTTCGCGCGGCGCGGGCGTTGAATGTCGTAATAGGTGATCGTTCGATCGTTATGTGCTCCGCTGGAGACATGAGGCTGGACCGGCACGGTGCGGTCGCCGAGCTGGATGGTTCCCGTCGGACTTCTGTCGGCCTGACCATGCCGCGCTCCAAAGTTGGCAGGCTGACCGAGATTGCCAGCCGCGATTCGGCACATGCTGGCCTGGCCTTGTCCCGGCCGGTCGCTAGCCGGCGCGTAAGGCATCCACCCCTGCGGGCAGGCCTCGTACGGATCGTAGCCGGCGCCGGACGAATTGGCCTGCGGACAAGTCGGCCACGAAAAGCCCGGCAATCCCATGGCGTCGATCAGCCGATCTATCGGCGGATGACAGGAGGGCGTGCCCTGCCAATCACCAGACAGACAAAGCAGGACCTGGCCGCCCCACTCGGATGCCAATGTTTGGGAGGGAATAGACGCGGCGCCAGCGATCGCGGCAGCGCCCACAACGAGACATTTGAGCATGGTGATGGCTCTTTTTCTCTGAGAGTTTTTGACACTTTACTATGGATTTTGGCCCAAGAAAAGGGCAGACCGAACAGGCGCGTTCGTGCGAATACATAGGTTCATGCTGCCAAACGAAGCGGGCGAGGTGAACAACCCGCTTCGGGACAATATCGCCTGGTTCCTCGAAGCCGAGCGCCGTAAGCGAAAGCTTCGCCATCAACACATGGCGGAACTGTTCAAGACGTCGCCTGGTCAAGGGCTGGCATACCGAACCTACATCCGCACCATGAGAAAACGAAACAACGTGACCCTGCGCACGGTCGAACAGATGGCCCAGGCGCTCGAGGTGTCGATCGCGACACTTCTGGTCGGCGACGCGGCGGTGGAACTATGGGCGCATAAGCTCACCGAAAAATCGATCCGCGCCCGCCTTGCCGCCATTATCGACAGCGAGCGCAAGCGCCGCAACCTGGTCCGCTATCAAATGGCGGAGCTCCTGGGCGTGTCGGAGATCACCTTCACCAAGCTCGAGCGCGCGAGCGGCAATATCAGTGTCGACACGATCGCCGCCGTCGGCGAGGCGCTCGGTCGCGATCCGGCGACCTTTTTGTTTCGGGAACCCGACAGCCAGCATCAACCGGCTTGATGTGGCGCGGCCGATCGCCAAGGCTGCTTTAAAGACAGCCTCGTGCAGCCTTTAGGGGTTCCGCGGCATGCGTGGTTTTGGCGGCTAAGGCGTCAGCCGGTCGGCGATGCGTGACTGGGGAATGGCTTCGGCCCGTCCGGCGGCCAGTCGGATCGGCTGCCAAATGGTCTTCCGCTCTGTTTATTGCGGGAGCTTCCTGTGGACGCCGCTTTTTTGAAGCCTGTCGGATAAAAATTCAGGCCGAGATTGGGCCGAAATTTCGCGATCCAGGCGATCTGGCGACGATGCGCGACAACAATGTGATTGGTGAGGTTCCTGGCTCGCCACTGCCGGCGCTCGGCGACGCGCAGCAAGCCGAGCCTGCTGGCTTTGCGTAGCGCATTGCGAACCGTGGTCGGCCCGACGCCGGCCCGATCGCCAATTTCTTTTACGGATCGGTCGCATTTGCCGTGCTGCCGGCAGTCGCACATGACGATGTAGAGCGCCGCGCTCTCCCCTTCGGTGAACTCGCCGGCGAATTCGGGCCGGATAGCCTGCATGCGAGCGAGACGCCGCTTGCGTCTCCACCGCACGGGATCTCGCAAGCCGCTGGCAGCTTCGCGCCGGCCTCGCTCACTGCGAGGGCGTTGCGGATAACAGGAGCGGGGTAGTGTGCGACCATCCGCAGGGGCCTTCTTGAGGTTGGCGCGTTGTCGCTCAGCCTTCTCGCAAAGCCGCTCCGCATCGGCCTCGCCCAGCAACTCCTCGCCGTAGAGCTTCCATATCTGCCGGTAAAAATCGTCCAGCTCGGCCAATGACCGAATGTTCGTGAGCCATAGGCTCAACGTTGAATAGAGATCCATTTCTTTCCTCTCGCCAGGCCGTGCAAAGCCGTGGCGCGGAAGCGCATTTTTTCTTGCAATGCCGGGAAAGACGGGCTACGGTCTCACAAAATCTTCGGGCGAGATCAGGAGCGCCAACTCCTGTAGCCTATTCCCGGGAAAAAGCCGGCCTCCGCGCCGGTTTTTTTATGCTCGATTTTTCCTCCGTTCAGACTCACTCGGCATGATTGCAAGGAGGAGCATACAAAGTAAAGTATCAAAAAATCCGCGAGCGGGTCATTGAGATCGCCGCCTGACAGACAAGAATCACGCGGGGATGCCTGGCGTTCGTATTTCTTACGGTTTGCCCGAAGCCGCCCCATGGCGCGTCCAGCTATCGATCTGAGGCGCTGAGTAGCTGGGCGATCTGAATGACGCCCCGCTGTTTGCGGGGCGCCATTCGGTGTTCGTCAGTCGCCGTTTTGACGGTTCGGCCGAGACCAGATGAGGCTGTAGCTCTGCCCGCCTTCGTCGGCGACGAGATTGGCGTAGATTGGGGCGGTGAAGCTCGGATCGTCGAGCTTGAGGCCCAGATAGGCGCGGCCCTCGTTGGACTTTTTGGACCAGCCGGCACCGAACTCGACTCGACCAACGAGCACGCGGTGGCTGGGTGCGTTTTCGCCGCTGGCGCGCGTATCGGGGACGATCCGGACCTTCTTGGCCTGGAGGGAAAGCGTGATGATCTCGCCGTTGAATTCTTCGCCGGCCAGCTGGAAGTTGCCGATAGTAGCCATGTTCGTGTGCTCCTGACTGGTTTGTCCGAAGCCGCCCTGTGCGGCCTCGATAGCGGTCGTGAGACGACGGTCCGGCCGACTGCATCCACTGGGCCGCAGCGGAGCGGAGGACGGCGGAAGCCGAGCTTGTTGTCCCGCGAGCAATGCGGCGAAGCCGCAGGGGAAGAAGGTTGGCGAAGCCGTTGCAGGCAAAGGCCGGGCCGGCGTCAGACCAACCTTAAGAGAGGCCGTTCAGGGAGGGTCCGGGCATCCGCTCCAGAAGAACGATACTGGAGATAGCGGAATGTCCGCCATGCATCCGGCACAAGCGGCACGATCGATGCCGCCACGAAACCAGAGGCACGAGGTCTAGGCCCTGTCCGGTCGCCGCTCAAACGGCCGCACATGATCCCGCCACGCCGCCAAAGGTTCAGGCGATGAGAGCAGTCTTGATGACGACGATTAACCCCGCAAAAGTGGCCGCCCACCTGGTTCCGGCGGTCTGATAGGCTCGGGGGCCGAATTGCTGCGCGCTTACGTCGTGACGGTCCGACGCGTGCGCCTTCGATCATGCACAATGGGGCGACGAGCTTGCTGGCCACCGCGGTGATCATGACTTCCTGAAGCACCGCGCCGCACCCATAACCGCAATGAATCGGTCGAGCCGGTTGGATTCAAAGAACTCGTTGGACGCCGCTTCCAAGCCAAGTGAGACTGCGGCCATGGGAAACGAAGAGGCAGGGCCCGTTCATCTTCGACGCATCGACCCATCGCAGAACATGCGGCGGTTTTATATGGTTGCGATCCAACCGACTTTGTTCGGCGGAGCATCCGTCATTCGCAACTGGGGCCGCATCGGGACCAGCGGCCAGTCGATGATGGAAACCTTCGATAGCGAAGACAGTGCGGCCACCGCGTCAATGAAGCTTCAGCGTGCCAAGCGCCGGCGCGGATATCGCGACTGTGATCCGGACTAGCGGCTGGCGACATCGCGCAAAGGTCGCAGGCCCGAAAGGCCAACTCGATGCCTCGGCGGCCAGCCGATCGCCATAAGCACTGTCATCCCTGTTTTCCGGAATTACCGGCGATGATGGAGATTCTTCCGCTCTTGTCCGCGATCGGTGAAAATCTGAACGGAATGCCCCCAAGCTTAACTACAACCCAACCTGTCCCTACGCGCGCCGCTTTTTGCAGGCGGCGATCCACTGCATGGCGGAGATTGGATCTTCTAGGATGGCGACCTGCCTGGCGAAATCGATAAAAGCATGGTGTGCGGCGCTTGACGGTTTGTGCCCATCCTCTGCGTCATAGCAGGCCTGAACGGCGGTCTGGTGGATCAGATCTCTTGCTCCTCGGGCCAGTCGCTGAGGAAATCGATGGCGTCCGCGAGGCTCGCAATCTCTTGCACGATATAGGTCGCACGCTTCACGAAAATGGGGCTGCCGAACTCCTCCGCATCCATGCGCTCCTCCCAGTTCACGAACCACCGCTTTGGACGAGCATTCCGCCCGGCAACCATCGCAAATGTGCTGTCCGGACCGAGACGGTTCAAGGGGCGCGATGGAAGATTTCTCGTTGGCGCAGGTGCCTGGGGGACGGTGGCAGGATCAGGGCATCAAACGTGCGTAGCAGAATGTTGCGGGGGGCAGGCAACAGCGAGGAACATCGAGAATCCGATAGCCCGCGTCCGCTTGCCGTCTCGGCGAGACGGCGAGGAGCAGCACCCCCGAAAGGCGGCGCTTGGTGCTCCTTCCGCCTGCCGACGTTCGCTTGGGAACGGCCGAAGGCCCCGCCGTGCGGCGGAGCCCTCGTCGAGGCGATCAGTCCCGGTTGGGGCGAGACCAGATCAGCTGCAGGCCTTCCTCGCCTTCCACCTCGATCAAGGTGGCGTAGATCGGCGCGGGGAAGCTCGGGTCGTCCAGTTTGACCGAGAGGTAGTCGCGGCCCTCGCTGGAGACCTTCTGCCAGGCGGCTCCCAGTTCGACGCTACCCGAGTAGACGCGGAAATGAGGGCCCTTCTCGGAAGGATTCTCGACGCGGATCAGCTTGGCCTTGACGTTGAGGTTGAGGGTCTTGATGGCGCCGGAAAAGCCGGCGTTGCCGTTTGAGGTAAAGGTGCCGATGGTAGCCATGATGTCGTCTCCGTGAGTTTCTCGGGCCGCGACCACCGCGACCTCGATAGCGGTCGACAGACCGGAGGCGATCGGCCCGCACCCGCCGGGGTCCCCGTTGCGCGTGCGCAATGGGGTGGTCCTTAGGGCCGGAACGACAGTGAAGGGCAGCCAGGACGAGGCTTTCTTGTTCCGCGCGGAATGATGGCGAAGCCAGCAGGGGAAGAAAGTCGCGACCGGCTGTTGCGGGCTTGAGAACGAGGCGCAGCGTAGCGAAGACGGCCTTCGGTCAGACCAGCCCTATCGAGGACGCAGGTGGTGCGCCCTTCCATGAAACCGCCGGCCAGACGACCAAGCGAACGCTAGCGGCACGATCACCGCAACCGCAGCCACGGTGAGGCGCCATCAAGCCCGGCCGTCCCCGTGACGCATCATCATGGCAGAACGACCGACAACCACAGCCGGAAAGGGACGCACCCGCCCCATCACTTCGGTCGGTTGACGACCGGCCGACTGCCGAAACTCCGAGGGTCCGGCGCCTGCCGCTTAAGGATGGATGGCCGCGAACACGGTTGCGGAAATACCTATCCCGAGCGGGACGTCGGCAGGGGCCGGCTGATCTGGCTCGGCCCGCTGGGATACTACCCGAACTGACCGGGTGCCAATGGCGGATACTCGGCCGCCTGCAAGATAGGATGGCTCTGCGCCACCCCCGACATGGATCGGAGAATGCAGCATCATGCAGCCTCCGCGCTGTGCGTCGCATTCGGCTGGAGATCATGCAGATAGTTGACCGCACGCTGGGCATGGGCCGCCGCGGCAAAGATGAATCGCTTCTCGTTTCTGAGAATCTCAAGCCAGCTTGCCAGGTAGCTGGCATGATCCGGCCGCGGCTCGAGCTCTGGCACGATGCCGAGGTCAGCTGCTAGAAAACAGCCGCCGAGGTCTGCCACGAGCTCTTCGTGGGCCCGGAACTCGCGATCCTTGTGGTAACGGGAGAGGTTGCGATCAAGCCGCCTTTCCGAGCCGACCCAATGGGTCATTTCGTGTCCGAGGGTCGCATAGTAGCTGGGCCCGTCGCGGAAACTCTCGAACGGCGGCATTTGCACAATATCGAGAGCCGGATTGAAATACGCCTTGTCGCCACCGTGGCGGATGACGGCTCCGGTATTTGCGAAGAAGGCATCCGCATGTTCGATCCCTTCCACCGGATCTGACTCCGGCGCGGGATTGCCGTAATACTGCGCGGGGAGGCCTTCGATCTGGTCGGCGCAAAACACCGTATAGGCCTTGAGGAACGGAATCCCGCGCTCGACCTCTTCGCCATGGGCATCGGTTTCGGTGCGTGTGATACGGCTGGCATAGACAATCATTGAGCCGGTCTCGCCTTTGCGGACATGACCGCCCAGCTCGACGCTCTGCTTGAACGTCATCCAGGTCGGGGAAACAAAACCCTTCGAAACCGCCTCCGACCAGAGAAGCAGGGTATTGATCCCCTGATATGGCAATCCATTGTGGCGCAACGGGCGCGTGATACGCCCCGTGGTGTTCGCCGCGCTCCACGGCTTCACCCACGGCCGCACGCCCTTTTCCAGCTCCGCGACGATGCGGTCGGTGATCTTCGCGTAGATATCGACGCGGGTTTTGTTGCTCTTCCTGTCCATTTTCCGGACCTCCATTCAAGGCCGCGCCAATCGCGGCCGTCACGGAGGTCCGACAGCGCAGGACCGCAGGTCCGCGAACCCGCAGAAGAGCAATCGGAAGGAAGGGATACGTCGCCTGAGGGCCGCAACGTTAGTGGAGGACGGCGAAGCCGTTTAGCGGAACGAGGACCGGAGCAGGACCAAGATTCGTGACGACCGCGGTTGGCGCGGCCGTACGAAGTGGTGTTCCTGCTTTTCTCATCTATTGCTTAGGAGAACCACCGTTGAGCACCGGCTTCGATGCATCAGTCGTCGACCAGCCAGTCAGGCAACGGTCACCAGACCCGTCTGCCGGATCTCCTCCATCAGCACCCCGCGAGCAGCACGAATTTCAAGCGCAAATTTTGGAGGTGGGAGGGATGCTCGCCGTTCCTGCATAGCTGCATTGCACAAAATGTGTTTGCGCATCGCACAGCCTTTAGCCATTAAGGCTAAAGCTGATAGACGCGATGGTTTCCTCCCAGTTGCATCGCAATCGGCTGTTCCCCTCTGGAGGTTTTGACCTTCACACCTAAAGGGCCCTCGGTTTTCCGATGGCCCTATTTTTTTGGTGGTGCAACGTCATCGTTCGTCACTGTGCGGAACGCGGCGTGATCGCCGCTTCAACCATCAGAGGCTTTGGGTGTCATTTCTGCCTGACTGTATAGACCCCTCCCGACAAAAGTCTGACCTTTGCCAGCCGTCTGCGGGCAAGCGTTCGCGCCAAAAGTTCAAAGCCGCGTCCGTAACATTCAACAATGAAAGACAGCGTCATCAGATCGAGCAGAAAGTCGTCGATCGCATGTGTGAGCGCATCAGACCCTTGTTCGAATTGAAGTAGCAAGGCGCGCGCCTCTTCGATCGCGGCCCGGCAATCGTGGGCGTCTATCAGTGCGTCAAGCCTGTCAAGGATCTGCAAGCGCCCTCACTCCCCCAAGGCCACACTCAGCGCGTCGAACGCCGCTGGTGAGTGAGTCTTCAACGAAAGAACATGGTCGCGTCTCGCCAAAAGGCATCGCTCATCAAAGTGCTCGTTGATGAAGCATGCCGCGTCAAACGACAAGCAAGAATCCGGGCTCCGCCCAGATGAAGTCTTCCAAGGCGAGTCGAGCCGGCTCGGGTCTGCGTCTCGGCCGAAAAATGCTGCTCAGAGGAACTGTGGCCGCATTCGTCGGAGACAAAAGAGTTTCTCTCAGTTTTGCCAGCCGCCACGGTTCAGTCGAGATTACATGCGAGACGGCCGATAACGGAAAGCAAAGGCTCGCAAAAAATGAGTAGAGTGGCTGGATCAGTTGAAGATTTGGCTGCACCAAAGACGTTTGCGCCCCTCCTGCAGCCGACCTTTCGTTCGATCTGGCTCGCCACCCAGGTCTCTTCTCTCGGCTGGTTGATGCAGACCGTCGCCATCAGCTGGCTGATGGCAACGATCTCGACTTCCGATCTGATGGTTGCGCTGGTCCAGGCGTCATCGAACCTGCCCGCTTTCATTTTGTCCGTGTTCGCCGGGGCTCTCGCCGACAATTTCAGCCGTCGCAGGGTCATGTTCGCCGGCCGGTGCCTGATGGTGATAGGATCTGCGATGCTGACCGCTGTTGTGGCGCTGGGCTTTGTCAGTCCGTGGATGATCCTCGGCTTCAGCTTCCTGATCGCATGCGGGGGTGCTGTTCACGATCCCGCCTGGCAGGCCTCGGTTGGCGATATCGTCGACCGCCGCGATGTCCCGGCTGCCGTGACCCTGCTCTCCGTCGGCTTCAACACGGTCCGGACCGTGGGCCCGGCGCTCGGCGGCATCGTGGTTGCCTCGTTTGGGCTTTTGGCAGCTTTTACCGTGACCACCCTCACTTATCTGGTCCCTTTGGGCACGATATGGCGCTGCAAGTGGAAGGTTCGCTCTTCGCCTCTCCCGCGCGAGTCGATGAGGACGGCGATCTATGACGGGCTGCGCTTCACGGCGATGTCTTCGGAAATCAAGGCCGCGATCGCGCGCGGAACCCTCTTTGGCCTGGCAAGCATCGCCATTCTCGCACTCCTGCCGCTGGTTGTCCGCGATCATCTGGGAGGCGGACCGCTCGCCTATGGCACGCTCATGGCAGGCTTCGGGACGGGCGCCGTCTTCGCCGGCATCTCCAACGGCACATTCAGACGGAGCTTGTCGCAAGAACGTCTGATGAAGCTCGCGTGCGTCGCCTGCGCGGCCTGCTCCCTCTCCCTTGCACTGACCTCTTCGATTGCGGTGGCCGCACTTGCGCTCGCCTTGGGCGGCGCCGGCTGGGTCACCGCCTGGTCCGGGGTTGGCGTGAGCGTGCAGCTGGCGAGCCCGCGCTGGGTCGTGGGGCGCACGATTTCGATCTACTATGCATTGATAGATGGCGGCATCGCGGCCGGCAGCTGGGTATGGGGCACGGTCTCCCAAAGCCATTCCCTGACGTGGGCGCTGGAGGGTTCCGCTGGAGCGCTGCTGCTCGTCGCCGCAGCTGGCGTGCTGTTTCCTTTGCGCGAGCGCCGCGAGTCCGAGCCCGATCCTTTGGAGGAATTCGACGCCCCAGCTGTCGCTCTCAATTTGAAGCCGAGAAGCGGTCCTATCGTGGTCAAGGTCGAATATCTGATAGCCGAGAGAAATGTCGAGGCCTTCCTCGAGCTCATGCGGCAGCGCAGGCATATCCACCGCCGCGTCGGTGCTCGGAACTGGACGCTTCAGCGCAACCTGCAGAAGCCCATGCAATGGACAGAGTCATTCCGCACGCCGACCTGGACGGACTACCTTCGCCTCAACCATCGTCTCACGGAAGTAGACAAGGAACTGGACGAGCGTGTCTCCCAGTTGCAGGCGGGAGAGGCAGAGCGTCAAATGACGCTTTCGATTGAGCGGCCGACCAGCCCGCCTCGTAAACGCGCAATCCTCCCACTTCCCCGTCATTGAAGCCTGACCGTCACGTCTAGGCACCAGCGATTGCTAATGTTGGTACTGCTAATGGTCGTGGCGAACGCGGAACAACCACCGGGATTCGATGGTCAGCGGCGCAGATGTACAACAGGCTGTCTCGCGCGAGTGGGTACGCAATATCCTGTGTCCGCGACAGAAGCCAAAGACCAGTTTCATCCGGTCAGGACCTGGCTTCTACAGCGTGCCGGAAGCGGACACCATGAGGGTGCTGGCTTGATGTGGAAAATGCGTGGGGGCGGGTGGACGACGGCGCGCGATGGGCTTAGACGACGTTCGCAATCCCCCAAGTCCGCCGAGAGCACTATGAAGCAGCAGCGACCCTTTGTCGTCGAGATCAGACAGAAGCGTGGCCTCGTAAAGCGGCCAGAGTCGATCTGGGCCGGCATCGACCTGGCAGCCATCGCGAACGATGTCGCGAAAGCGAACACGAAAGGTGCGGTCGCTGAGGCGACGCGGCAGCCGATTGGTCCTGGCGAAAATCTTTCCCAGCCCGTGTTCACCACCTCTGAAGAAGTATCCCAGGCCAAGGAGATGACCATGCCCGACGCATCGCCTCCTGAGCCGCCAACGATCGAGAAAGCGCCGGTTCCGGATGCATCGCACGCACCGACTGGAGACCGACGAACTCGCCGCAAGAAGCGGTGGCAGAAAGATGTTCCTCTGCCGCGCGGTGAACGATGGAAGCGGCGCCTGCCGTGGGCGCTGCGCCAGAGCCGGGCCGAGCGGTAGGCTGACTGTTCAACGGGCCAGAAGGAGAATAAAAGCGCGTGGCTGCGGCCCACTCACTGGCGTACCGCTCGCTCAAGACGATCCGTAAGCGCCATGATGATAGATCAGAGCCGGACCCGGCTCTCCGCTGATCACATTCCGGACGCTGCCGAGGACGAGCGCGTGGCTGTGGCGCACAATCGTGTCCTCGACTGTGCAATCGACCGCGGCGAGCGCGTCTTCAAGTGCCAGTGCGCCGGTCGCCAGAGCAGACCAACTGGCTCCTTCGTAACGAGCCGAACCCTTCAGGCCACCGCGTCCGGCGAACCGTTCGGCGATCGCCATCTGGTCGGCTCGAAGCACGTTGACGCAGAAATGCCGATGCTGGTTAATGGCTGCCCACGTTGACGAGTTCATGTTTATGCTGACCACCATCACCTCGGGTTCGACGGACAAGGAATGGGCGGTGGTAACCGTTGCGCCAATCCGTCCGTCGGCAACCCCTGCGGTAACCACGGACACGGCTCCGGCCAGGTGCCGCATGGCAGCTTTCAGAGAGACACCGGTTTCAATGAGGGGAACGCGTTCGATCAGTGTCATCTGGATAGCTCCTGCTAATTACACCTTTACGATACCTTACGAGGCGACGCCGCCTGGTATCCTAGCCATCGGTGAATTTCCTCGGCGATGCGTTCGGCATGCGCGGTGACCTCGGGAATCCCCATCAATTCGCCGACGCTGCCGGTTGGTGCGGACGAGGGGCAAACGCCTTCCGGAAAAGAGCTTTCCCTCCCACGCGTATCTTCCACAGGTAGGCAGCCGCACCCCGTGCGCCATCCGGCAGGACACAGCTACCATAGCGAGGCAATCCCGGTTGAAGAGGCATCGTTTGACTCGGAGATGTTCCTCTGGGGCATCGACCTCTTCATCATGGCTATTACTCGGAAGCCCATGAGTCTTGGGAAGATCTGTGGCGCTCAAGCCATCGGCTTTCGGAAAGACCGGCGACGCTTCGTCTCAACGACTATTCCAGCCGTATTCTTCGCGTTGAACACGGCCGTTTGCTTCGGCTTAGGTTGGGGCGGGGCATCAGGCGCCCTTGGCTCCGGCGTTTTCTTGGTCTCTTCCTTGTTCTTGCGGGCGCACAGCAAAGCCTTGGCGCTCGCCGCCTCCGCATCCGATACCTCGCCGGCCGGCTCGCCATCAAGATCGACCCGCACAGCGCCAGCATTCAGTCTCGCCAAGTACCTGGGCATGCTGGTATAGGCGCGCAGGGCTCTCCTCAATTCATCATCTGACAGTTCGCCGTCCAGCACGCGAATGTCATGATGGATGCCGATCCTAAGCGGCTTGGGCGCTTTCGGATCGAACGCCGCAGGCCACTTTGCCGATAGACGCCGGAAAAGCTGTGCGGGCGATTTCCCTCGGCCGGGGGTCGTCATGATCAAGCCTGGCCCGATTTGTTTTGTTTCCCAGTTCGGACCCTCCGTAGCACCCATATATGCAATGATTGTGGACGCCTCAAAAAATGGGGATTCGTCCGGCAGGGGCAAAGCGCATCCTAGCTTCTAGATGAATACCGTTGCCCTCCCAATCTCCTCGCGACTTCTGAGGAACGGAAACGATCAATCGGACGACCAACCTTCCGAACGGGCAAGAACTGTCGGTCATGACGTTTGGCAAAGGACGGCTGCGCCGAGTAATCGGCGGCAACTTGGCATGGGAAGAGAAGTCAATTCCAATCAAGAAGCCAGCCGCGAAACGCTAGGCTAACGCCTAAGGTCTGGAGCTCGCCTTCTGCTCAACGCCATCACAAGGACGGCGTTGAGCAGCGTAACGAACCTTACATCCTGATGTTGCCAAGCCGTCCTGAACGTGTCGATCTAGTACTCGATCAGCGTATGAACGAAAAAAGGTTGCAGCTTCGACACGCCGCCGCTCAAAAAGTTCCATGTTCGCCTTTGGCAACGGCTGGCTTGGTCATGCGTACGGCGGCGGCTATTGCAACCGATCGCTCTGAAGCTGCCCGCAGCCGCTCGTCGCTAGCCACCGCGCCCGCGCCAGGTGGGATGTCCAAGCCCGACGTGCCCGTTCCGGCTGGCGCTCTGCGTCAATGTTCAAGATGGCTCGTGCCACCTTGTGCCAGTCGAGGCCCATCGCCTCCGACATCAGCAGGACGGCGTAAGTCTGAAAGTGCGCCACGTCGTAAGGCGTGACCTCGGCCAACTCGGGTGTTTCATTATCGATCCAGGACTCCTCCTCCTTTGGGGGCGGGCGCGCGAGCACCTTCCCTCACAGCTCAGCCCAGTGAATCCGCCCCGTGCGCGCCTCACCCGGAGCCGGAAGAATTATGACATCTTCCCTGTGCAGGAAGAACCGACGCGCGAAGAACTCAAGATTTGGGTATCGCTCCCTTCCTGTGTAGCGCTCTGCCGATAGCGCAGCCTGTCGGGGCAGAAGGCAAGGAAGATAGCCCGCAAGTGTCGGAGAAGCTGCGGCTTCCAGGATTGGCGCTCGCACGGTTGCTGAGGCCGGTTTACCCTATCGAACACTATGCCGACCGAGGAAGATCGGGCGAAGCGGAAGCTCCGCCCGGTGGCAGTTAGCCGAGCGCCGCCATCTGAAGGTCGGCCGCCTGCCGGTTGACTGTCTGGCCAGGGTTCTCAACCTGGCGTTCGTAAGGCTTCCAGCTTTCACCAACGATGTGCTCGTAGGCGGCGACGGCGCCCTCGGCCGCCATGCGCAACGCGTGGGCTTGGAGGCCCATGTCGGCGGCGAACTCGCGCTTGCGCTGGGCCTTGCTGTCGAAGCCGACTGGACCGTCGAGGTCCTCGTCGCGGGTGTCATTGGCGAGCCTGGCTGTGGCGTCCTTGGCCTCGGTGACGGCTTTCGAGTAGAACTGGCCTGCTCCATAGGCGGAGCCGACATGGGACCCGACGATCCTCTGCAAATGGATCTGCATCGCCTTGTCGGAGAGTCCCTCGGAAAGCGTGTCGGCGCTTTCGATCAGGCTGCGCTCATGGAATTCACGGATGCCGTCGCTGTCGAGGACGGGAAGGCCGAAGCTTTCAGAGATGAGCGTGGCCTGGTGGCCGTCCGGGCAGCAGAGCCGGACCATTTCGAGGGTCGTGCCCTTGCGGAGCTGGACGACGCGGGCCTTGGTCCTGGTGGAGCGGGTTGAACTGGACATTGAGCTTTCCTTTCTAGCGATGCCCTTCAGGTGATCCGGCCCTTGCCGGTCTTCCCTGCGGGTGCGGTCGAAAGGAACCGGCGGAAGCTGGACGCTTCAGGGTCCGGAACCAGCCAGGCGAGCGAGGTCGGCTTGCGGAAAAGCGGGGGCCAGTCCTTCACTGGTCCCTGCGCACGACGCGGGCCTGCCTTGCCGAGATCGGCGGGTTCCGGCCGCTCCGCGGCGCGATAGCGGCCTTGAAGGGACCAGCCGCCGGTTCAGACCGCAGCAAACCCGCCGGAAAGACCGGCAAGGGATGAATTCGGACATTGGCATGCGGGAGGAAATCAACTGTTTGATTCCCGCCGCCACACGATCCGCCTGCCCGCCAGGCTGCGCGAGGACGGCGTTTGAACTTCGGCTGCTGCCGGAATCGGAAAAAGTGCGCCGGTCCGCCGCTGCGGATCAGATCTTTGGCCTGCTCCCACGTCGAACTGACAACGCACCTGTATTCAATCCCGCGGCAATGACAGATCAGAACGACGACTACGTCTATGACGACGCGACAGGGGAATGGCGACCAGCGTCGGAGATGGCTGCCATTGCAGCTACTGCCGGAAGCACCGAAGTGCGCGATGCCGCCGGCAAGGTGCTGGCCGACGGCGACTCCGTCGCCCTCGTCAAGGACCTCGAGGTCAAAGGCGCTGGGCAGAGCCTGAAGCAGGCACGGTGATCAAGTCGATCCGCCTCACCGACAATCCCGACGAAATCGACTGCCGGCATGATGTGATCAAGGGGCTGGTGTTGCGAACCGAATTCGTACGCAGGCGCTGAGCAGACACCAGTATCAGGCGCGCAGCAGGTCCGGCGGGATTCTGTCACGCAGTGCTGCGATCGCAGCGTCCTGCCTTGCCAGTTTGCGAGATAGCGCATCGATCTCGTGCTGCCTTTCCTGTGTGATCGCGGCAAGGTTCGATCGATACCGTTCCAGAAAGGTCCTGGCATCGGCAGGTTTTAGGCGCCGGTGGCCGGTATGCTGGGGCTTGAGCCGCGGAATAATTGCCGTCATCCGCCTTATGATCTGCCGGTCGATCATATCAAGCTGGCGCTGTGTCTGGCGCCGTGCCTCTTCCATGCGAAAGAGTTGCGCGCGGCGATCGGGGACAGACATTATGTGTCCCTCCCCTGCCAATCCATGAAGCTCGGTGGCCCGCCATAGACACGATGGCGCGCAACATCGATGACGAATCCAAAGCGGCCGGCATGGTATTCGTCGGTCGGAACGAGAAAGCGACGGTCCTCCGTGCCCGGTCCACGCTTGCCGCCGGGGGTCGCGATAACCTCGGTGAAGCCCGCCTGGTTCTCGGAACGGATCGCCGACACCACGACCCAGTCATCGGTGTGCTTCTCGAAAAATGCCCGCTCGTCCTTTTTCGCAGATAGGCCGGGTTCGAGCACCCTCCCGTGGATCGCCTCCCAGGCGTCCGGATACCAGTCGCGGATCGTCTTTTCCGCACAAGCCTTCTCGAAGTCCGTGAAGAGCTGCGGGAAGGCTTGGGCGACGGCCGCCCAATGGCAGTCCTCTTCATACCAGCCGCCATCGGCACGGAGCATGTCATGGACTTTGCGATTTCGCTCCGCCGACAGATGGAACCCGCCATGGCCTGCCGTTGAGTGAGCCACGACGCCCTCGGCATAGACAGTCGCTCCCTGCGACGTTCCCCATGGCGTGTGGGCGCGGGAGTGGATCTCGCGACGGCCGAGAGCTGAGCGCTGCTGCTGGTGGAGAGCGTTCTCCTCGACATGCGCGCGAAACGCCGCCTCGTCGGCAAGCTCGCCCGCATGGCCGTAGAAATCGCTGCGCGTCCATTCGGCCATGGGCCGGCGGATACGCCAGCCCGTGACAAGATAGTGCCGGCCGTTCCGGGCCGGAACCATGGCGAATGCCGTTTCACTGACAAGCGCAACGGGATAGCTGTCGGCGCTGCGGCCAAAACAAACCCCCGGATAACCAGAGGCCTCGTCGTCTCGTATCCGGGGACTGGCCGCGCTCATGCCGCCGCCCTCCCCTCGACCGTATCCGCGGCCCACGGCATCGGCCGTGATCTCTTGCAGAACGGCTCGCGGAAAGCCGTGCTGCGTCAGCCATTCCTCGGCATCCGCACGATGGCTGGCGAGATAGACCAGTTCGGCGTCTTCGCCGTCGCGGTCGAGCACCAGAACCGAGCCGATAGCGGGCCGCTCCTTGACCGCGAAGTTGAGATCGCTGTTCACCGAAAAGCTTTGGTGAACGCGCAGGACGATGGTGCCCTGACTGCCATAGTCACCCTTATGCAAGGTAATGGACGCCGGCAACGTGGTGTTGCCGACGCGAATTTCCCAGGCGGCGAGCTTGTAGCGATGTCGTTCGGGCGGGCGTGGTGTTCCATCGCGATAAGTTACGATCGAACCGAGTGGAACAAGGTCATAGATCAATTGAGCCGACATGATGGGTCTCCGGTGTTTAGGGTGAAAACGAAACCGCCGCCGGTGAGGTCACCGGCGGCGGTAATGCGATCGGAAGGAAGAAGGCGCGCGCTGCTACTCGGCGGCCTCGCGGAAGCCTTCAGCGTCATCGTCGCCGGCACAGCCGTGCGGCGACTCGACGAGCGCATCGCCGTCGAGCTCGTCCGGCGTGCCGTCGTCCTCAGGCTGTTGCCTGGCCTCGTTCATCTTCAGCCAGGAGGTCAGCTTTTCCGGGGCGGGCGCAAACAGCGCCGACGGGTGGACGAAGCGGCCCTCCTTGAAATGCTCGACCAGGGCCGCACGGGTGTCCTTGACCTTCTGACGGGGCAGGACGGATGTATCGGCGCAGGCGGCTTCCAATGCCTGCCGCGACAGGCATGACAGGAAGTCCTCCGTCCCCATGTTGGCTAAGAAGTTGTCGGCGGCGATGACGTCGCCGGCGACACGGGCGACAACGCCGCTGTCCGAGCGATTCTCCCTGCAGGACAGAACGTCGATCAGCAAGGACCGCACGGCAATGCGCAGCGTGTCCATGTCGAACGCGAGCCTGCCCTCCTGGTCGAACAGGCGCGTGGCATGTTCGCCGAGGCCTGCGGCCCCGTAACAGGAGATGTCGCGGGCACCAGATGCCACTGTGACATTCTGGCCGGCGAAGGCGAGTACGAGCAGCGCCATCAGCGTGTCGTCCCCGATCGGTGCGCGCGACAGCGCCTCGTGCAGCGCGTCGGTACGCAGATCGCCGATCATCTCTATGCCTTTGCGCGTCACGTCCGGACGCGGCTTTGCCGCAATGACGATATCATCGCCATCGGCCTCAACATCAGCGCCATTCTTGCCCTTGGGCTTTTTGGCCGCCGGCATGCGGTACGCGAGCGACTGCACCTTGCCGTCGCGGTCGAGATACATGGCGGTGTGATCGGACTTCGACGGCTTGCCGTACACACGCTCGGCCTTGGGCGGCAGCTTCGGCTCGCCCCACTGACCGGCTTCCACGATCACGCCGCGCTTGGGCAGAGTGTTTGCCATCCACTCCTGCTGCGCGCCAAGGAAGGCCTCGACATCGGTCGTATAGCGGCTGTCCGCATCGGCCGGCGCGAACAGGTCCTCGACCCAGGCAATGCCGTAGGCGTGAGCGAGATCGTCACCAAAGCTGGCGTCGCGCGCGTGCATGCGGCGCTTCGTCAGGCCCTGCGCCACGCTCCACCACGACACCTGAGGATCGGCCTTGGACGGCTTGTGCTTCTTCCAGATCTCCTTCTGCTCATCAAGCGAAGCCGATGCGATGGTGCGCAACTGCTGCTCGTTGGGCATGTCGCCCTTGGCCATCTGGTCCAACATGGCCGGCAGAACGTTGGCGAGCAGGCGCAGCTTCCTGATCTGGCGGACGGGAAGCGCTAAAGCGAGGGCGATCGCTTCCTCGGTCCAGCCGAGCGCGACCAGCCGTTCGATCGCGCGCCATTGGTCGACAGGATTGAGCTGCTCATGCGCCAGCGTCTCGGCCAGCGACCGCATTGCACCACCATCCTCGGCGCGATCGATCACCAGCACGGCGATCTCTTCCAAACCCGCGGCAATCGCCTGCCTCACACGACGATGTCCGGCATCGATGACATAGCCGTTGCCGCCATCCGCTTCCGGCGCCACGACAGGTGGCTGCACGATGCCGACGGCGCGAATGGTAGCCAGCAGCAGCGCGTCGGCCTGCGGGCTGGACTTCGAGCGTCGCGCCTTGTCAGGGTTGTCCTTCAGCGCACGCGGATCGACAAACTTCAGTTCCATGGAGATGCTCCTTCAAGGGGTTTGCGGACACCGCCGTTCGCGGGTCCTTCCTCGTCTTCTTCCCGAAGACATCCCCGGCCCGCGGAGCGGACGGGCAGGTGCAACTGCGGCCGAGCATCCCTGCCGGGCAGATCAAGCGGGGCTCTTGAGCCCTGCGCAGAGCGATCGGCCGGGATCGCGAGCGGCGCGGTTGAGCCCCAGCGTCAGCGGCCCGCCCGATCTGCGAGCGAGCTCTATTCTTCCTCCGTTTTCCTTGCTCCCTTCCTGCGACGTGGATCCAGAACCGAACGATCCGAGACGGGACTCCGCCACGATTTGTATCGCGGCTTGACCGGATATCGGCGCGCCTCCTGTATCGTCTGCACCCGAGCCACCTTGAACCTTTGCCGCCGGTCAGTGCCTGACACATTGACCGGCAGCAGTGTTGAGCCTGCTATGCGGCTGCACGCTGATCCTGGTCATCAATCGAAGACGCAAGATCGGTTTCGATTTCCGCAAGCTGTCGGCGCTTCTCGGCCAGTTCACCAGCGAATCCGAATTCGCCACCCTCACGCGAGCGATAGGAGGTGAGCCTGCGCTCGGCATCCTCAAGACGCTGGCGATATCGTTCCTGCTCGCCCTCGAAGCCGGCCAAGGCATGCTCGAGCCGGGCGATGGCGCCAAGCGGCGAGGTGGTGACGGGGAGCTCGATTTCATAATCGGCGCCGGTGCGCATCAGCATGGTGGCATAGCGGTAGCCGTCCTTGCCGAACCGCTCGCCGGAATATTCGAAATCGAACCCGCCGATGGAGGCGATAGTGGTTTCGCCTTGCTGCTGAAGCTGCACGAGAGTCAGGATTTCCTTCATCAGCGCACGACCGGCGAGTTTGCGCTCCGTGAACGCGTCGCCCCCGACCACCATGCTGAACCCATCGCCGGTGGTCGGCACGAGGCGCTCGCTATCCTTCCCGACCTCGCCGAGGCGCCGGGTCGAGTATTCGATATCGCGCTCGGCATCGCGGATCTGCCGTCGAACGGCATGCTCATCATCAATGTGGGCCGCGCGAAGACGCTCCAGACGGGCAATGTCTGCCTCCAGACCTGCCTTCTGCATCAGGCGCGGATCGCCCGAGGCGATCGCCTTGGCCATCGCGAACTGGTTGGCCTGCCCCTCACCCATATCCTCCAACCGCCGGATGGACGTGTCTCCGGAAAGGGCGGCCGCGATGAACCGGGCCTTGCGCTCGTTGTTCTGCCACATCTGGGCGTCCATCGAACCTTCTGTGGCGTAGGCGAAGATATCGATGACATCGTGCTGGTTGCCCTGCCGCAGGATACGGCCTTCGCGCTGCTCGATCTGGGAGGGAAGCCACGGCACGTCGAGATGATGCAGCGCCTTGAGGCGGAGCTGCGCGTTGACGCCGGTGCCCATTGTGTCGGAGGAGCCGATCAGGAACCGGATTTTTCCAGCGCGCACATCACCGAACAGGCGCTGCTTGGCCTCCGACTTCTTGAAATCCTGCATGAAGGCGATCTCGCAGGGTGGAACGCCCATGCGGACCAGCTCGTCGCGAATCCAACGATAGGCCGAGAAGCCTCTGGTTTTCTCGACGCCGATCGTGCCGAGATCGGAGAAGATCATCTGCGCTGCGCCCGGAAGCTCGAACGGCTTGCCGTCGGAGCGGATATAGCTGCTTTCCGCTGTTTCCTGCCAGATGCTGAAGGCATTGCGGATCAGAGCGTTGAGCTTGTTGTCCGGCTCATTGTCATCGTCCGGATCGACCAGGCGCAGGTCGATAGCAGCGTGCCGGCCATCGGTGATGACCGAGAGCAGGATGTCGTCACCAGGTTCTGCCGGACGGTCGCGCTCCTCGATGGCCTTGATGCGGGCGTGGAGCACCCTCTGGTAGCGCTTGAAGGCCGCAGACGGCTTGGCGGTGATGATCTGACGTACGCCGGTCGAAAGCGCCGGCACCTTCACATATGCCCGAAGGTCTTCCGGCATCACCACATCCGCGAAGGAGCGGAACATTGCGATCAGCTCCGGCACGTTGACGAAGGTGGCGAAGCGCGTCACCGGCTTGTATTTGCCGGATGGCTGCAATTCGAGTTCGGTCGTGACGTCGCCGAAGGTCGAAGCCCAGGCGTCGAACTCGTGCAGGCCGCGCTGAAGCAGCGCCTCGTAACCGAGATAGCGCTGCACCGAGAACATCTCGCCAAACGTATTGGTGATCGGCGTGCCGGAAGCCAGCACGAGCGCCCGGCCCGGATTCTTCGTCTCCACGAACCGGGACTTGACATAAAGGTCCCAGGCCCGCTGCGAGCCGTTCGGATCGACGCCCTTGAGCGTCGACATGTTGGTGGCGAAGCTGAGCTTCCTGAACTCCTGGGCTTCATCGACGATGATCTGGTCGACGCCGATCTCGGAGATGGTCAGCAGGTTGTCCTTGCGGGTCGCCAGCGCCTCCAGCCGTTCCTTGAGTCCCTCCTTCAGCCGCTCGAGGCGCTTGCGCGAGACGCGATCGTCGCTCTCGGCCTTGGTCAGCAGCGTCTCGTAGAGCTCGAGCTCGTCCTGGATCATCTGTTGCTCGAATGCCGACGGCACGCCGATGAAGCGGAAGGCGCTGTGGGTGATGATGATCGCGTCCCAGGCGGCGGTCGCCGCCCGTGACAGGAATCTATGCCGCTTGGCTAAAGAAAAATTCGTCTCGTCGGCCACGAGGATCCGCGCGGTCGGATAGAGCGCCAGAAATTCGCGGGCCGCCTGTGCAAGGCAATGGCCGGGAACGACCAGCATGGCCTTGGCGATCAGGCCAAGCCGGCGCTGCTCCATGACGCCCGCGGCAATCGTCATGGTCTTGCCAGCGCCGACGGCATGGGCAAGGTAGGTCGAGCCGGCCGAGACGATGCGCCAGATGCCGCGCTTTTGGTGCCCATAAAGAGAAAAGGCGCCTGAGGCGCCTGGAAGTTGCAGGTGATCCCCGTTGAATCTTCGGGGGGCGAGGTTGTTGAAGCGGTCGTTATAGACCCGCGCCAGCCGGTCGGTCCGGTCGGGATCGGACCAGATCCAGTTCTGGAAAGCCGTCTTGATCTTCTGCAGCTTTTCCTTGGCGGCTTCCGTGTCCACAACATTGAGCACGCGCTTTTCAGCATGGCCCTCCTTCGCCGTGTCGAAGATCTGCGGCACCCGGCTGTTCAGCGCGTCGGCTATGAGCTCGCCGGCATGACGGCGATCGGTGCCCCATTCGGACGTGCCGGCCGCCATCCATCCCAATTGCCGCGCCTCTACGGTCCACGACGCCAGTTCCGGCATGTGGTGGATCCTGATCTCGGCACCCATCGTCTCCTTGACGAAGGCGACGACGTCGGCGGCTGGAATCCATGGCGCGCCGAGACGTGCGGTGATATCCGAGGGACGAAGATCGGCCGGCTGCACGCCCTGCAGCGCCGTGACGTTCCGCTCATAGGCGAAATCGAGCGCGGCTGCGGCTTCCGCGACCTTCAACTTGTCGCGGACCTGACCGGAGAGATAGGCGTCGGCCGTTTGCCACGAACCGGTCTCCGGATTGCGGTAGATGGCGTCTCTCAGCTCGCCTATGACGTCATCGACATTCTCATGCAGCAATTCGGCGATGTGATCGATGTCAACATGACCGCGTTCGTTGAGCACGACGGCAAGCGCATCGGCAGCACTTGTGATGATGGGTGCTGCGGGCGGCGCGATGACGCGCTCGGTGAAAATCGGACCCGGCCGGGCGGTATTGGTCTCGAGATCGTAGTCTTCGATAGAAGCGACCAGCCAGCAATCGGGATCGTCCAGAAACGGTTGCAGGTTGGGGCGGCGATGTGTTTCGCGCACTTCACCGGTTTCGGCATCCTCACTTACCGACACGGTAGTGAAGTTGATGGGCCCGAAGTCGCGCACAAAATTCGACCAGGCGATGCGCAGCTTGACTTGGGCCGGCTTCCACGGCCGGTTGAGCTCCTGGGCCTTCAGGACTTCACGCACAGCATCACGGATGGGGATGAATTTGCGGATGATACGCGCGTGCTTTTCGGGAATGCCTTCGGCGGTGCGGCCCTTGCGGATGGTGATGCTCACAGCAGCGCCATCGATCATCTGCGCAAGGGCGGTCTTTTTCGCGACGAAGAAACTGCCCTCGCGCACACTGGGGCCTTCCGGCAGGGCATCGACGACGTCGGCACTGTCCTCGGCGTCACGATCAATCTCGTCCGGCTCGCCGTCATAAATGGCTTCCGGAAGGAGGGAGATCGCTGCGGTGAGCGCTCGCTCCAGATCGACACCGGGATGAGGCAGGCAGGAATAGGCCTGGCCGTAAGGCCCCGAGACAATGGCATGCGTGCCGAGCACGAAATCCGGGTGGCGCGCTAACCAGCGGTTCACGCGGATCGCGCCTTCATCCTCCGTCGCCTGGCGGATTTCCTCGATGTCGAGCCAGGAGAGATCACCTTCGGGCTCGGTGACCTTGCGCTTGCGCAAAAACAGGATGTCGACCACGACGTCCGTGCCGGCGTGGGCGCGGAAGCTGCCTTCGGGCAGGCGGATGGCGGCGATCAGGTCCGCCGTTTTGGCGATATGCTCACGCGCACAAGAACCCGCCTTGTCCAAAGTGCCGGAGCTGCTGACGAAGGCGGCGAACGCGCCCGGCTTCAACAGGTCGACGGACCGGGCGATGAAGTAGTCGTGAAGGCGCAGGGCGAGCGAACGATGGGCCCGGTCGGAGCGTACCGTGCGATCGGAGAATGGCGGATTGCCGATGGCAAGGTCGAAGCTCGCAGGCAGCTCCGTGCGGGCGAAATCGCCGGTGACGATACGCGCGCGCGGCTGCAACAGCCGGGCGATGCGTGCCGTGACCGGATCGAGTTCGATCCCGGTGACGTGTGACACATCGCGTAGCGCTTCGGGCATCAGCGCCGGAAACAGGCCCGTGCCAATGCCGGGCTCGAGCACACGGCCGCCACGCCAGCCGAGCCGCTGCAGGCCTGACCAGATCGCGCGGACGATGAACTCCGGCGTGAAGTGGGCATACTGGGTGCAGCGGGCGAGCGAGGCATAGTCGACCTCTCCGACTGCATCCTCCAGCTCTGAGCCGATTTCGTCCCAGCCTTTGCGGAAGCCGATCTCGCCGGGGCGGCGGAAGACGCCATTGGCAAGGTCGGACGCGCCGAAGCCGGTGAAGCGGATCAGCCTCTCCTGCTCCCCGAGCGTGGCCGGGCGCTCGTCCGCTTCGATCTCGGCGGCGAGCCGGATCGCTGCGATGTTGTCGCGCGCCCGCTCCTTCCAGCCCCGCGCCAGGCCACGGCTACCAGCGAGATGGAAGTTCGACCCGCGCGCCCGGCAGGCGGTCGATGGTCGCCGCACGATTGCCGCGCTCGGCAGCGCGGGCGCCGGCGACGACGGATCAGGATCGTCGTCACCGTCGGGCTCGACAGTGTCGCCAAAGGCCGTCACGCCGAGGCCGGAGGAAAGTGCGGTGTTGCTGAAAAGATCGATGGTGAAAGGATCGTCATGCGACATGTCTGGATCTCCTGAATGAGGGCGCACGTCGCCGTTCCGCTGGAAGGCTCCAGACGGCCGGACGTGCGCGGGATGCGGATTGGGATGTTGGACGGCCGCCGGACGGCGCCCACCGACGGATCGCTAATCTCGCTCGATCACGAAGAGCTGCATCGAACCCTGCAGGAACGCGATGCGCAGATGCGTGCAGCCGGGACTGGCTGCGATCAGGGCCTCAAGGCCTTCGGCGTCGAGAAAATCCACGCCGTCGTCGCCGCCGAACGTCCGGCGTTTGACCTCGAACCAGTCGTCGTTTCTGCGCGGATCGCATTCCTCGGCGTAGGCGACGAGCGGCTTCGCCCCCTTGGAGAGTTCGCCGTTGGAGCATAGGTAGACGCCGTGGTCTCCGACGAGCCAGAGGCCGGGCTTCCGGTTATCGGCGGCGGACAGTCCGAAGTGGGGATCGCGGAACCCGCCATTGGCTTTCGCGTCGCCAATGCCGCGAGCGATGACCTCTCGAAGGGCGATGATGGTGAAGGTCAACATCATCTCACACCTCACGCCGCGATCGCGTCGGGGAGATAGCGCAAATGCACCGGCAGCTTCGCCGCGATCTCCGCATCCGTAAGGTCGTCCAGCAGCTTCAGCGTGGTGCCCTGTCGGCTTCCATAAAACATCACCGTGCGCTTGCCGCGGTCGCGTTCCGGCCAGCGCTCACCGGCGTAGCCGCGATAGTCGTCGTGGGTGCTCGACCAGATGTGCTCCAGGCGCTCCTCGCGGGTCATCGCCCGAACGGGACGGGTTTCGCGTTCGACGATCGCATCGCGCATCCGCTCAGGCGAGCCCTTTTCAAGCAGGTCGCAATAGCCGTGGAAATACCGCATGCGGCCATTGATGTTCAGGGCGTAGAAGATGCTGGTGATGCGGTCAGTGAGAAACTCACGCAGCGCGAACATCTCGCCTCGCATGAAGAGCGGCGGCAGGATCTCGAACAGGTAATCGTGCTCGGCCTCTGATATCTCGAACCATTCGCCGCGGTACAAAGCACTGGCATCGTCCTGGAACCGATCAGGACGCTGAGCGTGGCGGTCGAACATGCGGAACATCTGCCGGCGATCGGCGATGCCATGATAAACCTTGCGGACGGACAAGAGGGTCATGGGTGGGCTCCTTTCAGCCTCGTCGGGCTGGAGCGCGGCTCATCCACTCGATGTCGCCATCCTCTTCCGCCCTTCCTGACCCCTCCTCCGCGGCCGCCTCTCCGTCCGGCCGGGTCAAGGGCCGCGAAGCGGGCGCAGCTTTACCCTTGACGCGGCCGGCGGGCATGCGGCAGCCAGGCTTCTTACTTCCTCTTTTCTCCCTTTGCCCGGTTCTTCACCCTTGCCTTGAGTTCGGCGTTCCAGTCCTCCTCGTCCGGCCGGAGACGTTCAAAGCCGCAGCCAGCCTCGCGGGCGACCGCTTCGAGGCGAACCGCGTAGGTGTCGCCCTGCGCGTTGTTGTCCGTGCCGGCGACCAGCAATAGGCCCTTCCGCGCCGCCAGCAGCCGGATAGCCGCATCGGTGACGGGAGCCCAGCCGCCCCCGGTACTGACATAGAGGCTATCGCGGCGAGTGCTCTCGAGCGCGGCGAGGCTCATGGCGTCGATCGCGGCCTCGGTGACGCAGAGGCGGAGCGCATCGCAGGGGCCAAACCGAAACAGCACCTTCGCGCCGCCGGTCGAGAAACCGCGCCATTCCGGACCGCGTTCCTCCCAGCCGGTCATAACCCCCTCCCCGTCCCTGTGAGCGGCCCACATGCTGCCGCGAGGACCTTCGCGCAGAAGGTCATGACGGATGGCGGCGCTGATCACGGCTTCTGGAAGCTGGCGGTCGTCGCGCAGGTAGCGCCATGTCATCGATCCCGGCCAAGGCTTGCGGCGGGCGCTCCAGCGTTCGGCGACGCCGAGATCCGGCCCGCGCTTCCGGGCCTGCCTCTTCCACACAGGCTCGCGCGGCTCGTGGCCGACCAGCCGGGCGACCAGCAACGTCGCCTCCGCGAAACCGACCCCATGCAGATGGGTCATCAGCGAGAACACGTCCCCCTTCGCGTCGGAGAGCGGATCGAACCAGCCTTTTCCGTCATGGATCACGATGACGATCTGGTCGCCGTGCCGGTATTTGACCGCACGTCGGGTACTCTCCTTCAGGTCGATCGAGTAACCAGCGTGATCCAGCGCGGCCGCGCAGGCCACCCTTTGTCGAAGTTCATCGAGTTCGTCCTGTTCCATGTCCCTCTTTCGTGCGCCGCAGGCGCCCGCCTTCCTTCAGGTTTTCTTTCCCGCACCTTGCGGGACGCCTTCCGGATGCCGCGAAGAGCAAAGGCGGCAAGGGCGCGGCTGGCAATGTGTGTTTTTGCACCTCGCGCCTGCCCGCGGGCCAGCCGCGGCGCAGCTTCCCTTGCCGCCGCAAGCTCGCAAGTGGCGCCTCCGGGAGGAGAAGCCGGCTCAATGAGCCGGCCCGTGTCCAAAGGGATCGTATTCGGCGAGGGTCTCGACCTCATCGTCGTCGAGTTCGGCGCTCGGCAGGACGCCTAATTCGTCGCCGGAGCGGAAGAGCGTGACAGGGACCATGAGGGTGCGGGCGAGCTCGAAGGCGTGGCTTTGGGCGAGGGAAAGATCTTGCGACATCTGAGGGCTCCGTCTTTGGAGCGGGCCAATTCCCGCTCGATGGCTCCTCAAAGGTCGGGCTCCGGGCGCGATCACCGCAAAGGCAAAGCCGGCGCGGCCGCAGCTTGCTAGCGGACCCCTTAAGGGGTTGATCGTGGAAGATCCGGAGTTGGACCAGGAAGCCATCTCAAGAGAGCGGGATTGGGCTGCGGGCCGAGCCCGCGGGCCGCCCGATCGGCTCGCACATTAAAGGGTCAGGACAAGAACTGTTCCCTTGAACGCGCTAAGACGAACAGAGAGCGAACACGGCGATCGGCATTGGCTTTCCCGAACGGGCTGCTTGGTAGCTGTGCTGCTCTGCGACCTCTGGGAAGGTGACAATATCGACACTTCTCGGACCTTCCACCGAGGTGTTGAACGGGAAGCCCTGACGACCATCGGAGACCTTCTTCCTTCTCTATGCGAATGGCAGCACCTTTCTCGCCGTTCGAAGTGCAAAGCGCTAAGCCCGAAACCGGACGTTCGTTCAGTTTGCACTTGCTACTGATCGAACGATGGAAATGGATACTTATCAATCATTACGGAACTGAGCTTATTCACAACAGTCCTTGCGCTTGCGGCTTTGCCGCCGCCATGCTCGACTATCACGCAAGTGTTGGGGGCATGACGCGGACATGAACGTTGCGATTGAGAATTCTACGGCGGCGGCTGCCGTGACAACCGGAGCCGGACTATGGCTGCCTCCGCAGGTCATTGCGGCCTTGCTCGCGCTTGCCGGCGTGATCGTCGGCCTGATCGCTCGCGACATCGTCATGGCAATCTATCTGGTGCGGCAGAAGCGCGGCCATGAGCTTGCCGACAGAAAAGAAGCCGAGAGCAAGCAGCATCAGGATCTGGTGCGTCTCTATTCGGATCCGCTCAAGGACGCGGCGACGAGCCTGAGGCATCGGCTCAAGGAGATCGTCGAGCAGAAGCAAGCCCGCTATCTGCTCGCAGAGGCCCCCAACATTCCCTTCCTCGACTATAAACGGATCAGCACCCTGTATCGGATCGCTGCCGTCCTGGGCTGGATCCGGGCGATCCGGCGCGAGCGCAGCTATCTCGATCCGCTACAGGCATCGGCCTCGGTCGAAATGCAGGCCATCGCCGCATTCGAAAAGGCGCTTGCGGATGGAACTCATGTCGAGCTGCAGCGGCTCGACGAGCTGTCCAATTTGTGGCGCGTTTCTACGATCGTCCCTTACCAGAAGGGCCATATCGCCAGCCTGATCGATGGCGAGCGTGCAGACTTTCTCGCCATGAAGAAAGCGCTCAGCGCAAGTGACCTTTCCGACTCGGACCAAGTCGAACTGGCGGAGCGGTGCGCCACGATCATCCGGCGGGAAGCCGGCATCGACATTCCAGCCAATCTCGTCGCGGCGACCGCGAAGCAGAGCACGGTCACCTTCGGCATCAAGGAAGCCTATATCTATCGCGACTGGCAGGTCGCGATCGGCGATATGATGCTCAAGGAAGACAAGGGGGGCACCCGCCATTTCTCGGTGCTCGGGTTCGGCGTTTTCGAGGATCTGGTTCTCGAAGCGCGCAAGGACACGCAGTCGCATGTGGCGCGCTGGATCGGGCGCCTAGAATGTCTCATCCATGATCTGGACATGACGCAGATAGGCATGTTCGACGCGAGGCGCGAGCAGTTGCGCAAGATCTACGACTGCGTGATCAGGCTCGAGGCCGGGCTTGAGGAGCGTATCCGTGGCACGACAGTGCTGTAGGCAGGCTAACCTGCGCTACACAGATCCTGCTTGGCCATACCAAGATCGAGAGCACCGTGCGCTATCCCGGT
This sequence comes from Mesorhizobium sp. WSM4847, assembly GCF_055811335.1. Taxonomy (NCBI): domain Bacteria; kingdom Pseudomonadati; phylum Pseudomonadota; class Alphaproteobacteria; order Hyphomicrobiales; family Phyllobacteriaceae; genus Mesorhizobium; species Mesorhizobium sp. WSM4847. The sequence goes on from NZ_JBVVPY010000030.1 coordinate 59,712, forward strand.
GTTGACGTCGAGGATGCGCTGACCTTGGCTGAAAGAATTGAAATCTGACATTGGGGCGGTCATTCAGGGCATGCTGGATGGCCGCTTCCAACGCCAATTTCTTCTGCCGAAATGCCGGACCGGGGTGGAATACGGACAATCTGCTTTGAGCGCGGATGTCATGAAAGCAGAAGCATGCGGGGTCAGCTACTAAACGAATCCTTCGAAACTAAGTCGGTTGTGGAAGACGTTTCGCAGCGCTCCCAATAATGATGTGGATTATTCGACGCCGCATCACCGACTATTCGTTGGAAACGACGTACGGAACTCCTTGAAACGCTTATACGAATAATTAACTCTGGGAGAATTCCCTTGGCGTCCAAGACGATTCGGGGAAATGGGCACGGGAACAGGGACCGATCAGACTGAGTCTGTCGGAGGGGGCTATGAACGCATTCACCGCATCGATCACGCCGCAAGCGGAGCGGCATCTGGAAGCACTGGCCGAGGAGCTGGAGATTCCTGCTAGCCGCTACGAGTCGGCCGAGCGCAGCTACAAGTCCTTCGGCGATTGGCTCCATCGGCCGACGTCAACCCTGCTGAGCTATGATCCCCAAGTCTACGTACAGGGGTCATTCCGTTTGGGGACCGCGATCAAACCCATCAGTGAGGCCGAAGACTACGACGTGGACTCGGTTTGTGAGTTCAAGACTTTGGGAAAGTCCTCGCTCAGCCAACGGAAGCTCAAGGCGAAACTGGGGGTCGAGGTCAAGGCCTACGCCCAAGCTCAGGGTATGAGCAAGCCCGTGGAGGAAGGGCGCCGCTGTTGGAAACTGCAATACGCCGACGGCGCGCAGTTCCACATGGATATCGTCCCCGCCCTTCCTAACGGCAACAGCATGCGACTGCTGCTCGAGCAAAAACAAATGGACACGAGCTGGACCAATACCGCCATCGCGATCACGGACAATCAGCACCCCTCCTATGAGCTAGTGAGCGAGGACTGGCCGCGCTCCAATCCCAAGGGATATGCGCAGTGGTTCCGCACCAAGGTCGTCGAGTTCAAAACCCGTCGCCTGACTGAGGATCGGGCGAAGGCCGAAGTCGAGGCGATGCCGACGTATAAGATCAAGACGCCGCTGCAATCTGCGATCATGATCCTCAAGCGGCATCGAGACTTGATGTTTGCGGACCGGTATGATGAACGTCCAATTTCGATTATCATCACCACCCTTTCCGCCCACGCCTACAAGGGCGAGGAAACGATCGGAAAGGCGCTGATTTCCATCCTGACCGACATGGACCGCCATATTCGATGGGATGCCCAGGGCAACGCGGTGATCGCGAACCCGACCGACCCGTTGGAGAATTTTGCCGACAAGTGGCCGCTGCACCCGGAACGCAAGCATGCTTTCGTCGAATGGTTGGAAGCTGCTCGGCGTGACTTCTTCGAGGCAGCCAAGCATTTCGACCGTCGGAAAATCACCGACGCGGTTGCACGTGGCGCCGGCCGCGCCATTGCCGAAAAGGCGGGCGACAAGGTTTTCGGCGTTGCCGCGCCGACCGTTTTGACCTCCGGCCTTGTCAGTTCGGCGGCCCAAGCAAAGGAGTCCGCAGTGAGGCTTGAGGGTGGCGGACGAAACGCGTAGGTCGAATTCCCAACTTCGGACACGTCACCGACAGGCACTGCTTGAAGTCGAGGACTGGCTTTATGCCAATTGTTCCGGCGTCACGTCCCTTAAGCGGGAGGATGTCGGCCGCATTCGCGTGGGCATGGTCGGCGGGTGGCGCCTGAAGCTGGAAACCGTGGGCGGCACCAGAGTGGTCGACGTAATGGTTTCGGCGTCGTTCCCCTTCCAACCTGCCCGCCTCCGGCTTGTCGATTTGCCGGAGGATGAGGATTGGCCGCACGTGGAAAAGGATAATGTCCTTTGCCTCGTATCCGAGACGGCGACATTCGACCCGGACGACCCGGCCGGCGGGGTCATCAATCTGTTGAACATGGTCATCGATCTTGCCGACCTGGTCGCTAGCGGCGGTGCCGACGGCGAGTTTCGAAGGGAGGTCCTGTCGTACTGGGGCCATCGCGTGCCAAGGGGGCGAAAATCGATCCTCAGCCTCGTCGAGCCGGCACCGACTTCGAGATTGGTTAGTGTCTGGGACGGCCCGGTTCAGCAGGTCATCGCGGATAACCACGACGATCTTCTGAAGTGGCTCGGAAACCGATATCTCGGTGTCCGTAAACTCCGCGTGGGCCTCGGTGCGCTTCTTTGGCTGGGTGATCCGCTGACGCCGGGCCGCTTCCCAAAGACGGCTGCCGATATACTCGAACACGCCAAATCCGTCGGCGCTCATGACGTCTTGGTCAAGGCTGCGACCTCCACGGCAGGCGATCTGACGGTCGCCTTGGGGATGGAGACCGACAATGGCGTCGCCATCGCCGGGTTGACCGTTCCGCGCCCGCGTGCAGTTCGTGGCCATGACCCCATTCATGACGGCTTTCGACTCGGAAGGACTGCCCCATGGCTTGTGGCGCGACGCTTTTTCGGCTCCGAAGCGATCCTTCGCGCAGACCTGAAGCGCGCTGACCATTCATGGATACATGGGCGCGACCAGGACAGCCGTGCGGGGGGGATCCGGCACAAGACCGTCGTTATTTTCGGGTGCGGGTCGATCGGGGCGCCCGTGGTGATAGCTTTGGCGCAGGCCGGCGTCAGCAAGTTCATTCTCGTCGACCCCGACGTGCTCAACCCGTCGAACTTGAGTCGGCATCCGTTGGGCGCGCAGTATCTGGGGCTGTACAAGTCTGAATCTTTGGCCGCCAAACTTAGGCAGGATCTGCCACACGTCTCCGCTCGCCCCGTAGTGGGTCGGATAGAAGACGTTCTCTTGACCGCCAAGGATCTGACCGAAGCTGACCTGATCGTCTCGGCAGTGGGCGATTGGGGCGCAGAGAGCATGCTCGACGCCTGGAGCGAGGCGAATGGTCGACCAGTCCCCATCGTCTACGGCTGGACCGAAGCGCATGCTTGCGCCGGTCATGCGGTGGCAGTGATGAAGGAGGGGCGATCTTTCCGGGACGGGTTTGATGCCACCGGCTTGCCCCATCTCCGAGTTACCGAATTTCCTCACTCGACCGTGAGGTACGAGCCCGCATGCGGAGCCGTCTATCAGCCGTATGGGCCGATTGAACTGCAGGGTACGCTCACGGTGATCGGTGAACTTGCCCTTGATGTCATGCTGCAGCCGCCGCCCCAATCGGTCCATCGTCTGTGGATTGGGCGTCAGCGGCAGCTGCGGCAAACCGGCGGCCAGTGGTCGGCAGCTTGGGCGAAATTGATGGGGAGCCGGACTGAAGGCGGGTTTCTCCATGATCGCCCTTGGGCTTCGACTCTCGAAGACAGGTCATTGGCAGCATGATGAGATATCCCATCGGCTCCTCGGGCCAGGACCTTGTCTTCACCCGCGACGTGATCGCTTATATCGAGCGTCATCGCCAGCTTCGATTCTGGCAAGCCGAAGCCGGTGGATCACTTTTCGCGCGCTTGTCCGACCGAGACGTTGTCGTCGAGGTGGCGACCGGCCCCAGGAAAACCGACCGCAGGACACGGTTCACCTACCGCCCCGATCGAAAGGCTGAACAGCGGGAAATCGACGAGATGCATCCCAAGAGGCTGCTGTTCGTCGGAACATGGCACAGTCACCCTGAACCCGTCCCGACCCCGTCCGCAGTCGACCTGCACTCGCTGGCGGAATCCTACGTCATGTCACGACATCACTTAAACGCCTTCGTCTTAGCCATCATCGGTCAACGATCCGCGCCCGATGGTTTGCGTGTGGTCCTTGGGGACGGCCAGAACGTATTTCCGCTTGAACCCGCAAAAGCGCCTTCGGCGACCGCCGTTTTGAAACTGGAGCACGACATTGTCTAGTTCATACATTCCGCCCAAGACGCAAACGCAGCTTTGGGCGCTAGCAGCTGGTCGCTGCCAATTCGCCGGATGCAACAAACTTCTCATCGGAGACCTTGTTGCCGGTAAGGAGGACGGCAAGTTCGGCTTCATCGCACACATCGTCGCCGACAGCGAAAATGGCCCTCGAGGAGACAAGGTCCGCTCGCCCTTACTCGCGCGCGAGATCAGCAACCTGATGCTTATGTGCCCGATCCACCACAAGGAGATCGACGTCGATCATGCCGAAGACTACCCGGAGGACGTGCTTGCCGCGATGAAGCGCGAACATGAATCTCGGATCGAGATAGTCACGGACATGGACGCGGACCGAGCGGCGCATGTGCTCCGCTTCGCAGCCACGATCGGACAAATGGACTCTTTGGTGTCCACCAGGGCAATCTTCGCCGCCATGCCGCCCGATAGACATCCTGCCGAGCGACGTACGATCGACATCGAACTCAATTCAGAGGTCAAAGACGACGAGCCGTCCTACTGGGCTATGCAGAGTGAACATCTGCGGCGCCAGTTCGCCCGAAAGGTCAAGGAACGGATCGAACAGAAGGAAATTCTGCAGCTGAGCGTGTTCGCGCTTGCCCCGCAGCCTCTTCTTATCGAGCTGGGCACGCTTTTAGGCGACATTATGCCCGTTACCGTCCACCAGAAATACCGCGAGCCATCCACCTGGAAATGGCAACTGCACCAGCCCGCGATAAGCTTCAATGTCGGGGAATACTCCGGGCCCAAGGAAGTGTCGGTTGCCCTGAAGCTCGCGATCAGCGCGACGGTCGATGATCAGAGGATTCGTTCCGTATTGGGTGAAAACGCCGCGATCTGGTCGATCTCTGCCGACGAGCCCCACAATGACATCATGCGTCGACCGGAAGATCTGGCGATCTACAAGACGCAACTGCGTCGCCTGTTCGATCGCATCAAGGCGCACCACGGAGAAGACGCCGTAATCAATGTGTTTCCTGCAGTGCCCGTCTCCGTTGCTGTAGAGACAGGACGGGCAAGGATGCCCAAAGCGGACTTGCCTTTGATCATTTACGATCGAATACCGGAAAAGGGTTTCGTGTCGACAATCAAGATTGGTGGCTAGTAACCCGGAATTACGCCCCGAACACCTCGGGATGGCCGACAAACGGCAGCTTTCAGGCGCGGACGGCCCGAAGACAAATAGCCGATATGGGGTCGTAGCCGAAAGGCTGCTTTTCGCAAATTGGGGCCAAAACCGGACAGACCGTTCTCGGCCCCGATTGAGACGTTCACAAACTCGTACCAGAGCGTCGGCAGTTGGCGCTCCGCTCCTTCTGGCGGGCGACAAGAAGGGCGACAGTCCGCCCTTCCGCGACCTTCCCAGCCGGCCTCCGCGATCAGACGCGCTCAGCAAACTTCGTCCTCTCAATTGATCGTCTGCCGGCTCGTGGCAAATTTTCGGGCCAAGACAGAAATGCTAGCTCCCCTCTTCCATTCTTCGAGTACCTGCTGCCTGTGTGTTCCATCGAGGCGCGGTGGACGGCCAAGGGCTTTTCCTTCTGCCCTTGCCCGTTTCAGCCTTGGTCCGAGGCGGGACACGCGCAGCAGCCGCCCGCAGTAGTAGTTGCCTTCGACATTGCATTGCGAATGGCACGATCGAGGCTGTTGCGGATATCAGCGGATTTGCTTCTGCTATTCCGGCTCGACAGGCCGAAATAGCCAGAGGCCACCGCAGAGCGCCGTCAGATAGAAACCGCTGCTGCCCCGAATAGACCCTGCGCGCCGAGCGCATTCATCATGCCGCCGCCGACGACGGGGCCGATGACGGCGGCCAGAGCATAGACGGAGGCAAGGGGGCTATCGCCGCCGTCAGCTTCTCAGCCCGGAAGCGGTCACCGATCAGCGCGAGCGCAGCGGTGTAGAGCCCGTAATTCGCGCCGCCCAGACCAGCATCAGCCCGGCTACGGGCCAGAATCCCAGACCTGGTCCGGAGACCAGCGGCAGGGTGCAGGCGAGCGATAGGCCGCAGCACCCAAGCACGGTGCGACGGCGGCCAGCCTTGTCCAGCGCCAGCCCGATCAGCGGCTGGCCGATCACCAGGCCGACATGGAACACCGCGGCGAGCAGCACTGTCTGCGAGAGGTCGAAATCGCGATCGAGCATGATGACCGGCATGAGGCTGATGGCGATGGCATCAATCATCGACGCGATAAAGAGAAAGCCGAAGGCTAAAGGAAACGCTGTGATCGCCGACACGATGTGGCGCGCCGATCCCGGCACGACCAAGCGGCTCACCGGCCGTTCCACCGCGGCGAACGGGATCAGCGCCATCAGCGCTATCGCGGCGCAACCGAGGAGAAGCGCGGCCGGGCGGTCGGGCATCAGCGCGATCATCGCGGGACCGAGTACGAAACCGAGGGCATTGGCAGCGGTATAGACACCCATGATCTGCCCGCGCCGCTCTGGCGCCGCGGCCGCGTTCAGCGCCGTTTCGGCGACGATGAACATGAGACCCGCACCGCAGCCCAGAATCACGCGGGCCGCGAAAACCGGCCAGAAGTCCCGCAGGAAGGCCAGTGCAACGAGCGCCACCGCCAGCAGCCCCACACCTGCCAGCGCCGTTCGACCCGCGCCCAACCGGCGGGCGAGGCCGGGCACCAGCACCACGCCGGTCATGAGGCCGAGGCCGGTCGCTGCCGTATTCAGGCCGTTGAGCGCGCCTGACACGCGATCCGATAGCAAGAGACCCAGAAGCGGATAGGTGGTGCCCATCGCGAGGCCGTAGATCGTCACGCCGAGAATCAGCTCTACGATCATCCGGGTTTGGGGGTTCTGCGCTCGGGTCATGGCATCCTCCTGGCGATGGGGATCCCAGGAAATCGCGCGAAGTGAGCTTTCACTCAAACGACATTTTTTGCTGCAAGCGAACGCTTTTGTTATGCTGGTCTCATGCGCAAACTGCCCAACCTCAACGCCACCCGCGCCTTCGAAGCAGCTGCCCGGCATGGCAGCTTCGCTGCGGCGGCGGACGAACTGGGCGTCAGCCATGCTGCCGTCAGCCGCCACGTGCGCAATCTGGAGATGGAACTGGGCGTGGAACTTTTCGAGCGCCACGCCCGCCATGTCGTGCTGACCGGCGAAGGCAGCCTTTTCGCCCGCACCGTCGCCCGGTCCTTCGCCGATCTGGCGCTCGGCGTCGGGCGTCTGAAACGCGGCACCGCCAAGGGAACAGTGGTTCTGGATGTGGAAACCGATCTGGCGGTCGTGTGGCTCATGCCGCGCCTGACGGCGCAGGCTCATGCCGCGGCTGACGGCGGAGGCGCTGGACGCGCTGCAGCTCAACGTCGATCTGCGCTGCCGCCCGGACCCGCCGCGCAGCCTGCCGGGCGATGTCGATCTGGTGCTGACCTGGGGACCGGCGGCGCTGATCGGCTTTCGCTCCGAGCCCTTCCTTGATCTCAATGCGTTCCCGGTCGCGTCGACCGCATTGATCGCCAAGGGGCCAGATCCGGCCTCACTAGGCTTCTACGCCGCGCACAGGCTGATCCACGAGCGCGGACTCTACTGGTGGCGACGCTATTGCGAAGCGGCAGGCGTCATGCTGGACGACGTCGACAACCACCTGTTTTTCAACCGCACCCATCTGTGCATCGACGCGGCGCTGCGCGGCCTTGGCATTGCCATCGGAGACCATCTCTCCTGCGGCCAGCATCTGCGCTCGGGGCGTCTTGTTCAGCTTCCCGGCCCGGTGCTGCCGGGACGGGAACAGTATCATCTGCTGACCCCTGACACGGCGCACCTGTCCCGGCCGGCGCGACAAATGCGCGACTGGTTGAGGAAGGCAGCCCAGAACTGAACGGACAGGCTGAAAGAACCTCACCAACGTCTGGTCTGTCTGCAACTCGCTCGTTTAGCATGGGAGCTTTCGGTTGCCGCCCGCGACCCTGTGCTGCCCTTAATTGCTGCTGCTGGAAGGTCGTGATTCAAGCCGCCACGGGGGCTCCCCGCCGCACGCACTGCTTTTTTTCAAGCGCAAAGAGTGCGTGTTTATCAGGGACAGCATCACGTCCGACAGGACTGAGAATCGCCTGGCACGAGCGCCGCGAGCACAGCCGCCAACAGCCCGCACCCGGCGAAAAAAGCATGATGGAGAACCGCGCATAGGTTGCGTTGCCCTCCGTCAGGACGTTCCCTGTGATCGAGGAAAGGGCTGCGCCACCCGCAAGGGTCATAGCGCCTGCCAAGCCGGCTGCGCTTCCAGCCAGGTTCGGCCGCACCGAGAGCGCGCCGGCATTGGCGCTCGGCATGGTCAAGCCATTGCCGATGTCCGCTCGCCGCGGATTGCAGCAAGCGCAACTTTCGCCTTGAACTCAGGGCTGTGATTACGGCGGGGGCGTTTCGTCATGATCTCTCCTGTTCCCGGCTTCTATGCCGTGTTCAGGCAGAAATTCCACTTATAACCCCTGTCCAAATTTCCCGATCCAGCTCTCTTAACTTGAACAACAAGCACGCCTTATTTGGCCGGGGCGCTGATGCCCAACGACCGCTTTTCGTCGCAAATATCCCGAAACCTTTGACACGTTTTGCGACTGCGACGAAAAGGTCCGCTTTGCGGGCTTAGCGACGTGGCGCCTGGCGACTCGACGCGGTCATCGTATCAAGGACCAGGCCGGGGGCACCTCTGGTTAGGCTGATGAAAAACAAGTCACTTCGCCATGCGCAAGATCACCATGGAGTCTCACGCCCTTATTTCAGCACTGCCGCTCGTCTGCCCTACTCGGCCGGGGTCAGCCTTCACCGCCAAACTGATGACGCGGCGACGTTCCTATTGGGTCAGGCGAAGCTTCTCGAAGGTGCCGCTCATCTCGTTGCCCTGGCCCGGTCAATCGCCCTCTCGGTCTCGCGATTGGCGGAGTTGCTCCTGAGGTGCGCGCCGGCGAGCTCGAGGAGCGCGTAGGCTATCTCGTCCTCGGTCCAGCCGGATTCCGCTGCCCGCTCAGCCAATTGCTGAAAGGCCGGTTCCAAGGCGAGCTGGCATTGAAGGCCGCGATCCGGATGGTCGGCAGGGCAGCTTGGTTCCACGATCACGACTTTTGATCGCTTCATTGCAGGCCATGGGCTCTCGCCCCTCTCCTTTTGCCACACGAGGCGCGCCAGCTCACGTGCCGTTGGTGCGCGCCACGGCAACCGCTTCATCTTGTCAACCAGCCGCTCCAGCGATCCGGCGCGCTCCAGCTCCGCAAAGAAATGATGCGGGGTGACGCTACCCAGCCGGTGCATCTCGGCCAGGTTCCACACATATGGATAGTCGACCTTGAAATCGGATCGAGGCGAGGCCTTGGACGGTTCAGCCTTGGTCAGGATGCCGCCGCCCACGAGCCGATCAGCCTTCTCGATGATTTGGCGCACCCTCGATTTCGACAGGCTATATTCCTGCGCCAGGTCGGCGAAACTCTTGCCTTTCAGAAAGCCTTCGACCAGGGCGACATTCCTATCGACGGTCGGGCTAAACGCCCAACAGGCGCGCAGTTTTTCCAGTATCATTCCGTTCGTTCATCCGGTTGTTCACGCCCCCCTTTGCAAACCCTACCCGGCCAAATCAGCGCTTGGAAGACACGACTCACATCATGGCGTACGTTGCTGCGAAAACTGCCAACTGACATAAACGATTAGCGACTTCTGGTCTGATCTCGGCACCGATGCGGCCGACTGTGGCCATGTGAACACGAAAGATGCGGCGATCACCAGGATCGTTGCTGACCGCCGACCTCGCGAATGTCGGACCGGTAGCTCTCGGCAATATTGACCACTTCAGTTTGAAGATGGTTGATTTGGTCATCGAGGCTCGATCCATCAGGATCGGTGTCGACGATTGTATATTTGAGGAACCCGAATTCGTTTGACTCGCGGAATTCGCTGTACGGTGAATCATCCCAAGCGCGGGGGCGTGTATCCTAACTCTCCTGTGCATTGAGGGCTGAAATGAAAGCCAATCGGATCCACCTCTGCTACGAGGCGGGCTCACACCTGCGGCCTATGCCGCCACGCTAACAGCAACACACGGCTGCGCAACTCGACCGGCCTCGGCGATCGCCCGTTGCCCCATACGCGCTCAGGCGCGCAATTCTCAACCGAGGACTCTGGCGTCAGCCGGTGCCAAAGCTGGTCACAGCATTTTGTCCGAGTCCGATTGACGACAATCTGTGTTCAGATCCAGACATCCTAAGGGTTAGGATCAAGCCGGCCAGGGGGCGACTCCTCCGATTTGTGGTCGCTGCTCACAACCCGTTTGGTGGCATGCCAATTGCATATTCATAGCCATGATACGTGTTCCGACATGGCCCGTCGCGCAGTCTTTAGCCCAGGAGTTCACATGACATTCGTCCGAACGCAATACAGGCTGCGCATCCCATGGGACGCCCCAGCTCCGTTGGATCTCGCTGCGATCGGCACAGGACCGCTATCCCGCAGACCGCTTTCAGGCTGTTGTCAGCTAGGGCTGCCATAAGGGTTCTCGTAAAACAAACATTCAGGAGAACTTAGGTCTCGACCACATGAATATCGGCCGCTTCGCCGGCTCTCGCAACGGGACATAACACCAGATCCTCTTCAAATCCGTGATGATCCAAAAGGAAAATGAAAAATGCCTACCTCAGAAAAAGACACTGTAGGGCGCTCGAAGCTCCAGAAATTGCGGTCTCACTGGCCACGAATCATACTTGCTGCCACGGCGTTGGCCATTGTAATGACCGCGCCAGCTCCAGCCGTCACCCAAGACGCTGACAAGCACTACTCCGACCAAAGCTTGGTTGCTGAAAGCTTGAATTGTATACTTCGGTGGTGCATTGGCCCTCCACCGGTGGAATGATCGCTATCGCAGGGGAATGGGCAGAACGGCACAAGACGGCCGTTCGCGTCGGTCAAATACATAATCACCCATGTTTTTGGCGCCGAGGTGCAGGCGGGCGAGATGGTGGGGCGGTGAGGGACCTGTACCGCAGCAGCGAGGCCACGAGCAGCGACCCGAGCCATGCGTCCGAAGCGGAGCGCCTCGGTCTGCAACTTGCCACAGCCCTTCCCACGCCTCATGGGCTTCCCAGTAATACCGTGGTTGAAGAGGTCGAGACCCCAGAGGAATATGTCTGAATCCAGCGACGCCTCTGCCGCCGACGGCAGGGCTTCGCTATTGTAGCTATGTCCCGCGGGATCGCGCACGGGATGCGGTTTCCTGCCCGGCAGATAAGCATAGGATGGAAAGCTCTTTTCCGGCAGCCAGCGCCGACGCAACATCGAGCCAATAGCCATCAAAGCCGTATAGCACACCCGTGGCCCTGAACAGATGCTCAGTTCCGTGCATTAGCCACCGCATCATGAATGTCTTGGCAAATAGTTGTCAGCCAGCCAGATCTGACGAAGCCGCGAGGTTGCGTCGGCGGTCATCGGGGAGTTCATGTGGGCGCTCACTTCGCAGGCGGTTATATTGTGGCTCGGCAGTTAAACGGGCCTTTTCAATTTTGTTATCCCCCGTTAGAGATGACGGCACCCGGGGTATGTTCTCCTCAGATCAGGCCAGGAAGGAAGATAGATGCCTGAGCAGGCTTCGCAGGACTTCGCGGTGATGCGCAGCCGAACTGCTTGCCGAGGATGCAGATGATCGTCATGAGCGCTGTCTGGTTCATGTCGGGTGGCGCGGGATTGGCTAGCTCAATCTCGACAATGTCGCCTTGCGCCAGTGTCGCAAAGTTTGTGGAAGCCTACGCCTGCGCCTTTCCGCTGCCCGCCTTGCACGCAGCGATCCATTGCATGGCGGAGGTTGGGTCCTCCAATATCGCAACTCGCTTTGCAAAGCCGACAAAGGCATTGCTGGCAGCGCCCGCCGGTATGTGCCCAGCATATGCATCACAACATGCCCTCAGGGCGGTCTCGTAGGTCAGGTCTCTGCGATCCTCGGGCCACTCATTGAGAAAATCGATAGCGTCCGCAAGACTGGCAATCTCTTGCACGATATAGCTGGCTCGCTTCACGAAAATGGGACTGCTAAAAGCCTCAGCGTTCATTCGTTCCCCTCCACCTGCACCATAGCCAATCTGCGCGACGCCGGGCCGCATCGACGCCCGCCGACCACTGCAGGAATGTGCTGTCAGGGCGATGACGATTCAAGAGGATGAAGATGGGTGCCGGCAGAGGACTTGCCAGTGCGGCGGTCCTGTTAAATCTCATAGTTGATCTTCTGGCGGTCATTCAGCGTCGAGGCCAGCGCGTTCGACAGCGGAAATGTAGTTCGGCCGGATGCGCGGACGAAGTTTCAAGATCAGCATTGGCGGGATGAAACCGAGCGAAATGCAGGGACAAAATCCGGTTAATGAGTTAGCGGAACCAGTTTGGGCGCTCGCCTGTCCATGAAAACAAGCGCCCCGTCTTGAAGGAACACCGTGACAGGGTGAACCACACTCATCGGTTGTCCCGACGCGAAGATGAACGAATCCTTGTGCCAGCGTACCAGCATTCAATCGCAGCGCAGGATCTTTGCTTCGAGCGCAGCTGCCACGAAAGCTCTTCGAGCGGCTGGTGGATGAGCTTTACCACGCAATACCTGCAGACAGGCGTCCATCGCTACCCTCCGTTTCTCGGTCTCACGATGAAGATCTCGCAGCAGGATAGCCGCCGCCTCATTGACATCGAATACGATACGCTCTGAGCTGCGGCGGCCAACCTGAACAACGACCGGCCTCTCAAATTTCTGCAAGCCGGTCATTTGCTCGCCCCCCAAAGGCGATCATGCGTAAATAGGCCTAGTTCGTCTTCTTTGCCGAACCGAGCCGGTTCCGCTGCGAACTGCGAAATGTCGACACAATGCCCTCTCGACTTGCCCCGCGCCAGCCTCACATGCGTCGCCGACGCCTAGCCTCGCACTTTTCCGCTGCCCGACTTGCAGGTAGCGAGCCACTGCATGGCGGAGGTTGCATCCTCCAATATCGCGGCCGGCTTCGCAAAACCGAAAAAGGCATTGCGCGCTGCACTTACAGGCTTTCGCCCATTGTATGCATCAAAGCACGCCTTGAGGGCGGCTTCGTGGATCAGATCTCTGCGATCTTGTGGCCATTCGTTGAGGAAATCGACAGCGTCCGCAAGACTGGCAATCTCTTGCACGATGTACGCTGCACGTCTCACTAAAAGCGGGCTGCTGAAAGCCTCATTCGATCCTCCCGACCTGCTGAACAGCTGGTTTGCGTGAACAGGCACCTCATCGACATCCTCCGACCATAGCAAAGTATGTTGTCAGGGCGATGCCGATTTCAAGAGAAAGTAGCGGCGAGAAGTCCCCGGTAGGCGAGCAAGCCGACTCCGCTACTGCGGTGGCTCACCAGGTGGCATATCTACATGGTCCCGAACCATGTGGACATCGTCCGGCTTTGACCCGCCACCAGAACACGGCTTCATCTTCTCAGCCTTGCTGCGCCGGCCAGGTATGACGAGCGGCCGCCGCTGACCTGCATGGCCCCGCGCAGACGCATCGGCGCAGCGAATCTTCTGCCTGTACGAGGAGCGGAGTTTGACAATGAATAGACGTCAGCGGAAGCCTGCATTCCCGCAGGCCCGGATGTCATGCCATTCTTGTGGCGGACGCCGTGATCACGTCTGAATAAGCAATGTGTATCGCCGCCCGTTCACCCTCATTTACGCGAACAACTCCTTGTAACCGGTCGTCATCACCCAGTTCGCCCGATCGAGATGGCTTCTCGCGGCTTTCCGCGCGCACCGGCTCCTCCGCCGGATCGATGCCGAGGATGACCTGCGCCATCTCCTCATAACTCGCATCATCGGCGGAGGCGTCCAGGAATCTCAAGTAGGTCTTGAAGTGCTCCTTGTCGTAGGCGGTCAGGCTTTCCGACCAGGGGACTTCATCTTCAAGACCTGGTTCAACGTCTGTGTATTTCATCACGATATCGGGCTCCGGAAACAACTGGTCGAAGATTTCGCTTCGATAGGCTACCCGAACCCGAGGGGAATATCGTCTCAACACGTCATTCCGATCATGGTCTGCAACTGCCTGCCGAAGCGATGAGCGCTCCTTTTGGCGATGCAACTCCAGGGTAGGGATGAATTGCAAAAAGCTCAAGACTGTTCGGCTGGCCGTCGATTCTGGCCGACTGCTCGGCCAGCAATTTCACATAATTTCACATTCCAAACAGAGACGAAAGTCGGCCCAGAGCTTAGGTCGAAAAGCGCTTACCAGCTGACCGCACCTATTCCGAAGAAATGCGCCACCCACCGCGGCAAGAACGCCAAAGCGCCGGATTGTGGACCCTAGCGGGCGATTTCCTACAAAACGGCTGGGCGCGCAGCATATTGTTTCCAAAATATTTTGCTCTTCGCCCTCTCATCGTCCGTCCCCCCTCGTTCGTCTTGACTAGCACGACCCCACAGCCTATCTCACCGCCACGTTAGCACTCCCCAATAGCGAGTGCCAACGACGCTCCGGCAACGGAGAACCTTTCAACCTCCGCATCAGGGGATATCCAAATGGCACAGTCGAAGTTCCGGCCGCTTCATGACCGCGTGGTCGTACGCCGGGTTGAATCCGAATCCAAGACTGCCGGCGGGATCATCATCCCGGATACGGCGAAGGAAAAGCCGCAGGAAGGTGAGATCATCGCCATCGGCTCCGGCGCGCGCGACGAGGCGGGCAAGCTTGTTCCGCTCGACGTGAAGGCCGGCGATCGCATCCTGTTCGGGAAGTGGTCGGGCACCGAAGTCAAGCTCAATGGCGAAGACCTTCTGATCATGAAGGAATCCGACATCATGGGCATCAT